>NZ_CP007441.1:3154239-3469663 GCF_000590475.1 Stutzerimonas stutzeri
GAACGGAGAAGACCCTGTCCCACTAGACTATCGCGATTTTGCAAAGGCGACGTACCATCCCGACGAGGTCAATGACCATATAGCGGAATTTGCAAGCCAAGTTGCGGAAGCCTTTCAGCAAAGCGCATCACAGAGCTTCTCGCCTCCTCAGAGCTATCTACAAAAGCTAGATTTAGGCGCAACCTCTGCCGAAAATGAGATGCGCACTTTACAAATGTACTATCTGAAGACAGATCAGTTTTTAAAGTCATTGCGCGGCGAGGCCAATGTCGTAGTTGGCCGGAAAGGGTCGGGAAAATCAGCTATATTCTTACAAATCAGAGACAGAGAAAGGAACAAAAGCAACAATATAGTCCTGGACTTGAAGCCGGACGGCTATAAATTAATAAAATTTAAGGAGCTTATACTCGACTTCCTCGAAGAAGGAACATTCCAGCACACCATCATGGCATTCTGGGAGTATATATTGCTGCTTGAAATTTGTTATAAGATATTGGAGAAAGATAGAGAGCGTCACATCCATGATCATAATATATATGAAAGCTATAGAAAATTAGCCGATATTTATCACTCAGAAACCTACGTCACCGAAGGCGACTTCTCCGAAAGAATGAGTATTTTGATGGAAAAGATTTCCACGGAATATCAATCTAAATATGGCACAGAAACCAAGGTGCGTTTATCTGCACCACAGCTAACACAACTATTATATAGCCATGACGTTCGTGCATTGTCAGAGCAGGTCATCCAGTACATGCGTAACAAAGATACGCTATGGCTTCTGTTTGACAATATCGATAAGGGGTGGCCAACATCAGGCTTACAGCATGAAGACATGCTCATCGTTCGTGCACTACTAGATGCCACTCGAAAAATTGAGCGTCAGTTTGATAGAGCTCATGTGAATGTTAATAGCATAGTATTTCTACGTAATGATGTGTATGAACTGCTCGTTAAGGAGACATCGGACCGAGGAAAAGAAGCTAAAGTTATTCTAGACTGGACTGATCCAGACCTGCTTAGAGAACTCCTTAGATTGCGGATAGTGGCCAACAACGGGAACACCGACGAAGACTTCCATATTGTTTGGCCAAGGATTTGTACAAGCCATTATAACGGTGAAGAAACGTCTCAATATCTGATTGAAAGAAGCCTCATGCGGCCTCGCTTCCTGCTTAACCTGATTAACCAATGCAAAAGCTTTGCAATAAACTTGAATCACGAAAAAATTAACTCCGACGACATTGAGAAGGGCTTAAGCGCTTACTCGACTGATTTGCTTACTGACATCGGCTATGAAATTAACGATATTGCCAATAATGGCAACGACGTTTTATATGCATTCATAGGTAGTAAAAGCACTCTAAGCAGAGAAGACATACGTCAAACTCTTATTGAGTTTGGTGTCACCAACGATAAAATCGAAAGTATTATTGAACTATTGCTTTGGTATGGCTTCATCGGAATAGAAACAAACATGGAAGCAAAATATATTTATAACTTCAACTACAGCATGCATCTCATAAACGGTATTATCAAAAAAAGCAAGAACCCTGTTTACCACATAAACCCTGCCTTTTGGCCTTCACTTATGATTGACAGCTGAGTTCAAGCTTCAAGGATGCGTGAGAAATAGCGGGAGGCAGCGCAGTCCTCACTTATAATCTTAAGCGGATAGATTACAGAGGTTCAAGAAGACAGTAGGCAGAATCTCCCTGCTTTTGAGGATTTGCGAAATACCAACCTGAGCGTGCGCTAGCAGCGCGGCTTTCTTGCAGGAGTCAGCGGATGGCACCCAAAATAAAACTTATTAGTGACGCAGAGAATCAAAATCGACTCAGTGTATTCATTGAAGATAATGAATACACTGACGGAGTGTATTGCTCGGATCTCAACGGCATTCACATTCACGCTTACAACATAGATTTCACATACGCACTACATGATTTTACCGTTAATGATTTTCCAAAAGAAGTTTGCAATCTAAGCCTAACGGTGGGCTCCAGCTTTGAAAACTGTAACAGGGCGCAGGTGGAGATAGACCTCGATACACAAGGAAGTTCTTATCTTTGCGCGAGATTCCAACAAGAAGTTCGATCCGATCATTGGAAAGGAAATTACAGCTTTGAAGATTTCGTTAAAACTTTCGAAACCTCTTGCCTCACAAATGAAAGAATTTCCTATTATCAAGGCGACGAGATTGCAAGCAATGGGTTTGGTATAGAAATCGAAATTGACCGTTCCATGGCGATCAAAGAGATCATTAAAAACCTAACTGAAATATTTGACGATATTATTGAGCACACTAAGAATAATCTCAGCCAAGAAACTGGACTGACCTTCCAATTTGACTTTCCTAAGAATTTGTCAGCAGCATGCGAGCAATACCTAATATATTTCTCACAATTCATGCTGGATATTGGGATGGAGATAGAAAGTAACTTAATACAAAAAAATCAGAAAACCATATTTTCAGTAACACCCGTCAATAAAAAGCATGCTTTATCAACCATACATGAAGCAATCAGTATCTATCTAAGTCTTCCCAACAGCAAAATACCCATGCCCGAGGCCGGCGCTGACGCGGCTGTTACACAGCTGACCGCAAATGTGCTGCATCTTCAATCTCAACTGACTTTTCTCTCCGCAACACTGGAGGCGAAAAATGCGACTATTCTTGCTTTACAAACTGCGGCAGAAATAAGACAAATTGCCGAAATAAGCACTATAGTTCACAGCGATAAAAATCTAGTAGACATTATCAAGCTCAAGAAATACGAAGGGCGGTTCTTTTCTGTCGACTTACCTGCTTTAATTAAAATCCTAAAAAGGTCAAAATAAAAAAGGAGACATATTGAACTATCACCGATTTAAAAAGAGAGAAAAGGGGACTGATTTAGTTTTCTGCCCCTACCACCTGCCCTCATGACGGGAAGCGGGCTCCGAGTCGCCTGACTTTTCCCTTTTTCCGCATTTACAACCGTCAGTCAGGGAACCGCACAAACCGCTTGCCGACTTCTCATCCTATCGGCACATTGCATGGCGCAATCATTTAGCCATCACAAGGACGCGACATGGCCCGCCGGCGCAAGAAATCCCCTTTCGAAGACTTAGTCGATCTCGCTGCCTTGTTGCCTTGGTGGATCACCTTGCCGCTGGCGCTCATCGCGTACCTGTGGCTCCACAGCATCGCCATTTCACCAATCCCAACACTCGCCAATCCTGCCGAACTTGGCGGTCAGTTACCCAGCATTATGTTTCGTGGACTAGCGGCGCCCGCACAGTACCTGCTCCCCGCTGCGCTGGTAATCGGCGCCATCGCTTCGATCTTTGCCCGCATTCGGCGCAAGAAGCTTTTCGACTCCGTGGCAAGCGAGGAGAACACGCTGGAGTCCATTAGCTGGCGCGAGTTCGAGTTATTGGTTGGTGAAGCATTCCGGCGCAAGGGCTATACCGTTCAGGAGACTGGCCAAGGCGGAGCCGATGGCGGTATCGATCTGGTGCTCTTAAAGGATGGCGAAAAGTACCTGGTGCAATGCAAACAATGGCGCCGCCAACTGGTTCAGGTGAACGTAATACGTGAGCTATTCGGCGTCATGGCCGCCGAAGGGGCGAAAGGCGGCTTCGTCGTGATTTCCGGTCGATTTACCGAGGATGCCATGGCGTTCGCCCAGGGCAAGAATCTGCAACTGATCGAAGGCGCCGAGCTGAACGACATGATTCGTCAAAGCCGAGCGACCGCGGCTCGTCCGAATTCGCAATCCACAAACAACAAAGCGCCTTACCAACCGAAATCGCTTTCACCAGACCCAGTCGTCCAGACCCCTCACCCAACACAACCCGCCTGCCCCACCTGTCAAGCACCGATGGTTCAGCGCGTGGCAAAACGAGGAAGCAATGTCGGGAATACGTTTTGGGGTTGCTCGCATTATCCGAAGTGCAAAACCACACGAAACGAAATGCCCGCATAGCGGATGTTCTAGAAGTGCGGATGGCAAGCCTGAACGGCCCCGCCTTGCACGGTCCAGATAAAGCGTGTGAAATCGCCCGATTCGCTATCCACCACCATGGAGGGCCTTGTGGCCAAGTTCCTGAACACCAGCGCAACAAACTACTACCTAGAAGAGATGATCAAGACGGCCAAAGACCGCCTGATTCTGATCAGCCCATTCCTGCGGCTAAACGAGCGCATCAAGGAGCTGTTGGAAGATAAGGATCGACTGAAAATCGATGTTCGGATTGTGTATGGAAAAAGCGAGCTGCAGCCCGAAGAGGTCAACTGGCTCAAAGGCCTGAGCTACATCCGCACGAGCTTCTGTAAGAACCTTCATGCGAAGTGCTACCTGAACGAAGAAAGCTGCATTATCACCAGCCTCAACCTCTATGAGTTCAGCCAGGTAAACAACAATGAGATGGGTGTTCTCATTGATCGACAGAGCGATACCGACCTCTACCGCGACGCCTATGAAGAAGCCCAACGAATCATCCGCATCAGCGACGAAGTACGTATTTCGTTGGAAGTTGTGGCCAAGGACAGCGAGCCAGCCGGTGAAACTGACGACAGCGTGAACAAGCTGACCAGTTCAAAAATGGCGCAAAAGCTGGGGCTCAAGACGCCCGAGCTTCTAGAAAAGCTATTAAGCCAAGGGCTTCTTGAGCTTCGCGACGGCAAGAACTACCTGACCGATAAAGGTAAGGAAGCTGGCGGTGAGTTTCGCATGAGCCCGAAGTTCGGTCCTTACTTCCTCTGGCCGGTGGGGCTGGATATCTAAGCTTGCCAAACGGGATAGCCTGGAAAAGCAGATGCACGGAATATGAGCGAGTTGCCTGGAAGTGACGCGTGGAAAAGGCTTCACGGTTTTCACCCTACCTCTGTCCTTGCATGCCCCTGCGCTTTCCAGCCCGTACCGCACGTGCTGTTAGACGACAGTAATCGCACCTTCAGGAGACCGAGCGAAATCGTTGTGAAAGAGAGTGAGCCGCGTGGATGCGGCTGCATTCCGTGCAGGGCCTGTAAATGATCTTTTAGCGTCACTTACTCCATTCCTACTCTCTCTACCGTTTTGCGTGCCAGATCACCCGGCATGTCAGGCAGATGCAATACCGTGCTCGGAGTCGCACAGAAGCAGACAACGATGAACGACAGCAGCAACCTGATCCTATTCCTCGCTACCCAGTTTGCGCTGCCGTTAGGCATCACCTATGTCTATTGCCGAAGCAAGGGCATTCCCACCCAGTCGTGGCGAGCGGGCGGCATATTTCTCATTGCCATGTCGGCTGCGATGCTACTTTTTACCGGGCTGCTCGGCTTGCCAATCCATGTGAAAAACGTCGGCTTCATGACGAACAGGCACATGGGGTTAACCTGCGGAGCCATCGGTATCGTCGCCGGTATCGTGATGGGCTATTTAGCGAGACGTTTCGAGAGCGAGCGTAGCGACTAACCCAGACGCAGCCGGGGCGGTTGTCTTTTGCTTACTTTTCTTTGCCCTGGCCGGCGAGCCAAGAAAGCGAGGCGCGAGGGAGCGCAAGACCTTCCTACTAGGCGATGCAAAAGCTGTGGCCAAACGTTAGTTGAACGGGCTCACGAGACACAGGGTGCAGACCACATTTTTCAAGCTTAGCCAGCGTCCTGCTCTGCTCAAATGCCCTATAGCGCATCAGCGCTCTTAAACAACTTCGAGGGATAACACGCGTATGGACACTCGCTTTCTAAGCCTCATGGAATTCCAAAACGTCTTTTTCTACCGATTCGTTACGCTCGCCATTTTCGTGACAGTCGGCGTGATGTTGTTGTTCGCACTGCCCGACATGAAACGCGCCGAGATATGGGTGATTGTGCCGGTGCTTTTCATAATGTGGGGCCGCTTTGCCGTTGAATATGTCCGGATCAAGAAATGTGGCCCTGCGTTTATTCATAACGATGAGCTGGTGATTACCCGCGACGCGGGTCACCGGCAAATACCCTTGACCCGCATCCGCTCGGTCACTTCCAAACACAGCTTGTTCATGGTGCGCCGTTATCGCTCCTGGACGGATCACCTGGCATTTCTGCAGGTCACGCTAAACAACGGCGAGCGCGTTTACACCCTGGCCGAGAGCAAAGTGTTTGAATATCCGGCGGGCAAGAAAACGCTGAGCGCGATTCAGGCTGCTGTTCTTGCGGCCAAGACAAAAAGCCTCACATCACAGCCAAACCATGATGCGGGACGTTCGGTTTAGCGAGGTAGCCTGAGAGTAACGCGTGGAAAGACTTCGCCGTTTTCCACCCTACTTGCCGTAAGTGCATGTTTGCCTGCGATAAAAGGCCTGGATTGCCCATACCACCCCGAGAAACAGCAAGCCTGTCCCGATGGCTTCGGTGGGAGCGGGCCAGCGGTCGTGAACGAGCAGGCCGAGCGCGGTTGCATAGAGCGTCTGGCTGGCAATCAACTGCGCGCTGAGCGCCAAAGGCAGGCGACGGGTTGCTACTGACCATGCCCAGGCACCGGCAAGCGTCGCGCCAAACCCCTGAATCAACCCGCATATAAAGAGCGCATCTGTACCAACCAACACGCTTGGTTGGCTGACGTAATTGGAAAGCTCCAGATGCAGCCCCACGGGGATGAAAGCCAGCATTTCTAGACTGCACATAAAAATCAGCATGCCGGACCAGAGCATGGGCGACATGCCTGGACGTCGGGCCAGGGCACTTTCGTTCATTAAGCCGAAGCCGGTCCAGGATGCGATTGCCAGTAGAGAGGCAAACAGCCCAAGCAGTATCGAACTGGTAGTGCGCATCTGCATTGCATTGCTGATATCGAACGCGCTCACGTTGACCAGGCCTATACCCAAAGCTGCCACAATCAGTGGTCCGGCAATGGCGCGCCAAGGCACGCTGGCGCTGCGCATGTTGCCAGCAATAGCCAGAACGATGGGGACCGAACCCATCATCACTGGAGGGATCACAGGCCCGGCGGCCAAGACGGCGGTGGTGATCAAAAAGAAATAACCGATGTAGCCCAGAAATCCCAACAGCGCGGCCCACGCCCAGTCGGCCAACCTGAGGTTCTTTACTTCGCTGCGGTATATGAACAGAACCAGCAAGCTACCCAGCCCGGCGAAGCCATAGCTCACCACAGCAAGGTCGAACAGGCTGTAATCGCCGATCAGGGTTGGAAAGATGTAGAGCAGCGACCAAGAAAACGTGGCAGCAATCGCGGCAAGCAGCCCTACCTTCATGCGCTCTGCTCCTGCTGGCGTTGCGCTGTGATCCAGCAAAGTGCCACGCGTCTTGCTGTGTCGAATAACCGTGCGGTCTCGCCCATGGCGCCGCTGACAAAACTGCCTTCCAGCAAGATGAACAGCCCATCGGCAATCGAGGCCGGGTCGCTAACGCCTGCTCTGGTGGCCAGTGCACTGAGGTCGTCACGAATCCCTTGTTTATGCCGGCTCACGGCCAAACGCACCGGGTGACTGCACGATGGGAATTCAGCTGCGCTGTTGACGAACAGGCAGCCACGGCCACTGTCACGCAGCAGAACGCGCTCATACAAATCGAAGAAGGCGAGCATGCCGTTAATCGGTTCGGCATGCTTCGCCAAGGTGCTCGCTACCTCTTCACGCCAACGACGGTCACGTTCATCAAGGCACGCCACGATCAGCGCGTCCTTGGAGGGAAAATAACTGTACAGCGTCATTTTGGTCACGCCCGCCAACGCTGCGATCGCCACCACACCGGTAATGTGCACGCCCTGCGAGACAAAGAGAGTTAGCGCGGCATCAACCAGGCGCTCACGGGTTCTATCCATTAGTGAACTCTTCGAGGTAGGCATTGAGCTGACTATACCGACCGGTAAGATTTTATAGACACCATTCGCGACCTCTATGCGGGCAATCACGACATGGGAGGCAAGCGGGGCCAAAGATCCAGACAGAGATCTAAAAAACAAAGGGGACGGATATATTTATTTAAAGGCTCGTGACAATCGCCTTGCCCTTACCAACATGAGCCCCAGCTGACAAGGTCGCGAACCGCCGTGCCCAGGCCGCTTCTGGGCAGGTCGGAGAAAACAACCGAGGCCACCATCGAGGGAAGTATCCGGGCGCGCCTGTTGTTAGGCTGCCCAGCCAACAACAACATGCCCATCAGCAGCTCACCGAGGACCGACAAATGAAAGATTCAGCACGCGGCTTGCTGCTCGTGACGAGCGGTATCTTCGTACTCAGCTTCGATGGTCTGTTGGTGCGTCTGGCGCAGGCGGATGGCTGGAACATCGTGTTCTGGCGCGGGCTGTTGATGTTCGTGGCCCTGGGCGTGTTTTCGCTGTCTGCCAAAAGCCGGGCCAGCATCACGAAGCGTCCGCTGATCAGCGCCAGCTCGGCGCTGCTGCTGGCGTTGACTTCGATCTTTTTCGTGCTGGCGGTCATCCATACCACGATCGCCAATGTGGTGGTCGTGCTCAGCACGGCACCGTTGTTCGCCGCGCTGTTCACGCGGTTTTTCCTGCGTGAGCACGTGGGGCTGCACACCTGGGTTGCGATCGGCGTGGCGGCCTTGGGGATCATGGTGGTATTCGCCGGCGCCTTCACCCCGACGGATCTGGCCGGTAACGGCTATGCGCTGCTGTCTTCGGCTGCGGTGGGCGCCAATCTCACGCTGTTGCGCCGCCACCCGGCCATCGATCGGATGCCACTGATCGCCCTCGGTGGGTTGGCGGCTGCGCTGATTGCGTTACCCAACGCTCAGCCCTTCAGCCTGGGCGCAACGAGCTACTGGGCTTTGGCGGTGATGGGCCTGGTGCAGATGCCGCTGGCGACGCTGATGATCAATAACGCGACCCGCTATCTGCCCTCCGCTGAAGTGGCGCTCTTCTATCTACTGGAAAGCGTGCTGGGATCGCTGTGGGCCTGGTATTTTCTCGAAGAGACGCCCGGCAGCGCGACGCTCTACGGCGGAGCGCTGGTCATCGCGACGCTGGTGGTACACGCCGGCTTGACCTTGCGCCCACGCCCGCCGCTGCCAGCCTGAACGGACCAGCGAAGAAAGACAGCAGAATTATTTTTCCGCTGAGCAAGGTTTGAGCACGTCAGCACGCGCCCATCCACGCCTCACCCCGTCACGTCACACAACCCGCCCGGCACCGCCATCACCCAATCCCGCACAGCCTGAATCGTCGGGTCATCCCGACGGCTTTCCGGATACACGAGGTGAAACGGCTTGCCCGGCATCTCCGGTCCAAACGGCTGCACCAGCCGCCCTTCCTTCAGTTCACCCTCGATTAGTTGTCGGCTCATCAAGGCCACGCCTTGGGCGCCTAGGGCGGCGGAGATGGCATGGGTCTCGTCGGAGAAGACCAGTCCGGCGCTGACGTCCAACCCCGGTACGTTGGCGATTTTCTGCCATGCAGCCCAATGAATCGGGGCGGAGGCTGCGGCTTGAGCATGAAAGTGAATCAGCGAATGGTTAGGTAGCTCGGCCGCATCGTGCAAGCCAAGCAGCGGGCTGCAGGCCGGGATGAAGGTATTGTCGAACAGCTTCTCCGCCACCAATCCCGGCCAGCGACCATCGCCATAGCGAATGGCGACATCCGCCGTGACGCCATCCAGCGCAACCGGCTCATGGGAGGTATGGAAGCGCAGATCGATATCGGGATGGGAGTCGCGCAGCATGCAGACCCAGGGCACCAGCCAGCGCACCGCTATGGCCGGTGTGGTGCTGAGCGTGATCGCCTGTCGGCAGGGCTTCGCGCTGAGACGCTCGACCGCCGTGGCGATAGTATCGAACGCCGTTTCCAGCACCTGCTGCAGCTCACGCCCCTGGGCGGTCAGCTCGAGCTTTCGTGGCTTTCTTAGAAACAGCGAGACGCCGAGCGATTCTTCCAGCAAACGAATCTGGTGGCTGATCGCCGTAGCGGTAACGGACAACTCCTCGGCGGCCTGCTTGGCACTCTCGTGTCGGGCGGCGGCCTCGAAGGCACGCAATGCGGAAAGCGACGGTAATCGGCGGTACGCCATAACTGAGTTTTCCTCATCTGTACCTGGAAATATTGATCGTTTGTCGCCCTTAAAGCCTAACCCTAGGCTGGGTCTACCGCGAATGACAGATGAATTCAGTCACAGAGGAGACTCGACATGACGCACCTTCTACACCTCGATGTCAGCGCCCGCCCTGGTCTTGCCGGCAAGGACGAGCACGGTTCCCACAGCCGCACCCTCACCCACCGCTTCATCAGCCAGTGGCGGGCTCAGCGCGCGCAGGATGGCATTACCTATCGAGACATTGGCCAGAACCCGCCCTCGTTCATCAACCATGACTGGATCGCCTCGTCCTTCACGCCGGATGAACGACGCGCGCCGTGGATGCAGGAAACGCTGGCGGAAAGCGACAGGCTGGTCGACGAGCTGATTGCCGTCGACGTGCTGGTCATCGGCACGCCGCTCTATAACTTCGGCATGCCCGCCGCGCTCAAGGCCTGGATTGACCAGGTCGTGCGCCCGGGCCGGACGGTTGAAGTCGATGAAACCAAACTGCCCGATCCCTACGTACCCCTGCTGGCAGACCGGCCACGGCACGCGGTCATCCTCACCGCCAGGGGTGGTATCGGCTTTGGTCCCGGAGGCGAAATGGCGCACATGAACCACCTGGAGCCGAACCTGGTGACTGCGCTTAATTTCATCGGGATCACTCGCATTCATCAAATTGCGATTGAAGGCCAGGAAACGGGGGGTGATGTGCTGGCCGCGTCGGTGGCCGAAGCGCTGCATCAGGTCGATGCGCTGGTGGCGGAGCTTCAGGCGGGGCTAGAAACGCCACCGAGCCGGGCCCATCGACGGCAGGCTGAGGCTGTATAGACGTGATGGTGCGAAAGGCTGCGGTTTCACACTTGCTTGCGAACGCAGCCTTGCTGATCCAACGATCGCGCGCCGGCTAAGCAGACGCGCGGTAGACGGCAGTAGCGGTGGGGTTACTGACTCGCTTCGAGTTTCTTCCCGATAGCGGCAGTAACCTCCTGCAGGCCTTGGCTGGTCACCTTCGCCCAGTCGCTGTCTGTGACGAATTGCATACCGTCGTTCACTTCAGTGGCGACAACCAGAGGCGATTGGCCGCCAGCCTCGATGACCAGGTTCGCTTTGTTGTTGACGGTCACGTAAGCAAAACCTGGCGAGAACCACGTCCAGAATTCCTTGATGCGCACCGTGACCTGGCGGGCATCCGCACCCTGCCCTTCCACCACTTGGTAGCCGGACTGCGTGTAGGCATTGGATACGGCAGCGCCAACCAACTGGCTGACCGTGTGACCTGAGGGCAGCACCACGTCACCCAGTGCCTTGCCATATCCATTGCGCTTGCGTGCAAAGGCGCGCTCGGTGATCGAGGTGTCGTTGATTTCGCCGCCTTTTAGAGAAGGGATGTCGGCGCTACGTGGCTTGGCTTCGAAGGTCCGTTCATCGATAGTTGTGATCACCACCCTCTGCCCGGTCGTACCGTTAAGTACCGGAACGGAGACATCGACAACAGAGCGGTTGGTGACGCAACCCACCATGCTCACCGCCAGCACGACCAGCAGCGAGGTTTTGAGCGAAGCCAGAAAAGCAGAGTTCATTTACAAGTCCTTGTGTGGTGGGCATCCGTCGCCTTTTCGAATGTAGGCGCTCGAATGCCAGGCATGAATCCGACCACCAATAGTGGCCGTTCGCCACACTACTGCCCTGCAGGATTTCCGGCAATCTGATCGAACGTCGCAGAGCGTCTCCAGTTAAGTCCGATGCAGGCCTACAAGGGCTATTGCCCATGACAAAACCATTCAGCCTCTACCTCGCCCGTCGCCCGTCGCCCGTCGCCCGTCGCCCGTTACAATGGCGCCTTTTATGCCCAGCCGGAGCCCCTATGTTCACCCTCACCCACCTGAACACCCCGCCGCCGGAATCGATGAAGAGCCAGGTGTTGCAGATGGTGGTGGACTACCTCAGCGACATCAGCCCGGTGTCGCTGCCGTCCAGCAACCCGCTGTATCAGCTGTATCAGTACGTAGTGGGTTTCGAGGTGCATCGTTATCTGGACAGCATGGACGGTGCGCAGGCGGGCAAGCCGGAGCTGATCATGGCGCTGGATACCGAGGACCCGGCGCGGCTGCTCGGCTTCGCCTTGTACCTGCCGTATGTGGATGATCCCGAAGCGGGCTCGCTGCTGTATCTGGCGGTGCAGGAAAGCCACCGCCGACAGGGCATTGGCCGCGCCATGATCGAGGCGATGGTGACGCGTTATCCCCACGCGGAAGTAGCCTGCGTGGCGGGCAAGGTCCACTACTTCGAGGCGCTGGGCTTTTTGCCTTTGGCGGCTCGCGGCCCTCAGGTGGTAATGAACACCCGGAGCCGGGCGTCGGATGGCGTGGTGGCGGTGCAAGATCTGCAGCCGATCTTCCAGTCCCAAGAGGTCCGGCAGATTCATACCTACCTGGTGAAGCAGCACGGCGCCGACGCCATGAGCGACGCCGAGAAGCAGCGCGATCGCCTGCTCGACGAACTGACGCAGCAGGCGGAACACTTGATCCAGACCTACGCACCGGCCAAGCGCCTGCATTGAATCGGCGAGAAGGCGCACCCTCTGATGTGCAGCTGACATCGCGCTAAGCAGCGGTACTACCTGAGAAAAGCTTCGCCGCTTCCAACCGCCCCATCTTTTTTTTCAGTGAGTTGCCTGGCTTCACCCGGCTCGGATGTTTGTTGCACATCCGTCAGTTCGCCGCCCCGGATAGGCTACGCACTCAAAGGAAAAGCCAGCCAGTCCTTACCTATCGCCGTGCCTCAATGAGACCTTCTGTGACGGTGACGCAGACGCCACTGTCGCAATTGGGGCGGTCTTGAAGTTGATCATATGGAAGCATTGCCTAATGTCTGAGGAACGGACAACGACCACGATTGCCAGAAGTGTGGTTATTCCTATTGGCCTGGCAGCCACCCAACTCGTGATTACGGAGACCAAGGGTAGGAGGCAGCCGCGCGGGCAGGACACGCAAGGACAGGTTTGATCAGCATTGGAGGGTAGGCAATGACCGACACCAGCGAAAGCCCGGCGGCAGGCGGGAATTTGATCGATACCGATTACCAGATCGGCCAGGACAACATCGTCACGAGCTTCGGCCCGATCGGCATCGACATTCATAATCCGGTTTTCGCGATTTCGGGTCTGATGACGGTAGTGTTCGTCATCTTCACCCTTGCGTTTCCAGAGTTTGCCACCGGCCTATTCACCGCAGCGATGAATTGGGTGACAGTCCGCTTCGACTGGCTTTTCATCCTTGCTTCCAACATTTTCCTGGTGTTCGCCATCGCGCTTGCGGTCTCGCCCTACGGCAAGGTCAGACTCGGCGGGCCGAACGCGACGCCGGACTTCTCGCTGTCCGGATGGCTTTCCATGCTGTTCGCGGCGGGCATGGGTATCGGGCTCTTGTTCTGGAGCGTCGGTGAGCCAATGACGCACTTTGTAAGCTCCGTCGCGCAGGACGCCGGCAGCCCTGAAAGTTGGGCACCGCTCGGTGGACTGCCCGGCGATGTGGAAGGCTCCGCCAGGCTCGGGCTCGCCGCGACGCTCTACCATTGGGGCCTTCAGGCCTGGGCCATCTACGCCGTCGTGGGACTTGCACTGGCGCTTTTTGCCTTCAACAAAGGCCTTCCGCTGGCAATACGATCCGCCTTTTATCCGATCTTCAAAGAACGTGTCTGGGGCTGGGTCGGTCATACCATCGACATACTGGCCGTGCTTGCGACGCTCTTTGGTCTCGCGACCTCGCTCGGGCTTGGCGCCGAACAGATCAATGCCGGCCTGTTCTTCCTCTACGGGGTTCCCGTTGCCGACACGACAAAGATCCTGCTGATTGCGGTCATTACCGGCATCGCGACCGTTTCCGTGCTGCGTGGGCTCGAAGGCGGCGTCAAGCGTGCTTCTGAAATCAACATGATCCTGGCGTTCGTGCTGCTGGTCGCCGTGTTCGTGTTTGGCCCGACAGGCGCAATCGTCGAGCGGGTCGCGGATTCGGTCGTCAGCTATTTCGCCTATCTGCCACAGCTGTCGATGCCCTTTGGACGCGAGGACGACAATTACGCGCAGGGCTGGTCCTCGTTCTACTGGGCGTGGTGGGTTTCGTGGTCGCCCTTCGTAGGGATGTTCATTGCCCGGGTCAGTCGCGGGCGCACGGTGCGTGAATTCATAATTTGCGTGCTTATCGTCCCCTCTGCCGTCTGCATCCTGTGGATGTCGATCTTTGCCGGCGTCGCCTTCGACCAATACATCAATGACGGCTACCGCGCTGTGGCGGATGCGGCGCTGGAGGTGAAGCTTTTCCACATGTTCGACCTCTTGCCCTTTACGCAGGCGATGTCCCTGTTGGGCATTGTGCTTGTCGCCGTCTTCTTCATCACCTCATCGGACAGCGGCTCGCTGGTCATCGACACCATCACGGCCGGCGGCAAGGACGACGGCCCTATTCCTCAGCGCGTTTTCTGGTGTGTTTTCGAAGGTCTGGTCGCCATCGCCCTGCTGCTGGGCGGCGGCCTCAAAGCGTTGCAATCCATGGTGGTGACGACCGGCTTCCCGTTCACCTTTGTCCTGCTGCTGATGTGCGTCAGCATCGTCATCGGTCTGAAGAGCGAGCTCGTCGTGGTACCGCGCCGACGCTGACGCAGAGGCAACGCGATTAGATCGTGCCCCGCCTCGTAGCCCATTTAGCGAGGTGGGAAGTCGCGAGGTGGCCTGAAACAAACGCGTGGAAAAGGCTTCGCCGTTTTCCACGCTACAGAATTCATTTTGGAACGCACGTGCGTCTTGGGATCGAGCTCGTTGGCGGCGCCCTGAGGCGCCGCCGCGAGGTTTAGGTGGAGAGGTTTAGGCGGAGAGTTTCTGGCTGAAAATATCCGCTGGCTTGCCAATGTCCATCCGGTCCGCGTTCATCACCTTGTCCCAGGCTTTGACGAAGTCATGCACGAACTTCTCGTTGCCGTCGGCCATGCCGTACACCTCGGCTTGCGCGCGCAGCTCCGATTGCGAACCGAAGATGAGGTCCACGCGGGTGGCGGTCCAGGTGGGTTGGCGGGTTTTGCGGTCGAGGCCCTGGAAGCGGTT
Organism: Stutzerimonas stutzeri; assembly: GCF_000590475.1. Classification (NCBI taxonomy): domain Bacteria; kingdom Pseudomonadati; phylum Pseudomonadota; class Gammaproteobacteria; order Pseudomonadales; family Pseudomonadaceae; genus Stutzerimonas; species Stutzerimonas stutzeri. The sequence goes on from NZ_CP007441.1 coordinate 3,169,340, forward strand.
CTTGTGCTCGGTCGCGGTCCACTCGTTCGTCATGTCCAGCAGGTTGACGAAGAAGTCGTTGGTTAGCGTGCCCACGCGATTGGTGAAGACGCCTTCCTTGCCACCGTCCGCGTTGGTGCCGAGCACGCGCATGCCGCCGACCAAAGCGGTCATTTCCGGCGCGCTGAGCCGCAGCAGATGGGCCTTGTCGACGAGCGCTTCCTCGGGCGCCATGAAGTGGGCTTCGTAGTAATGATTACGGAAGCCGTCCGCGACCGGGCGCAGCGCTTCGAACGATTGCGCGTCAGTCCATTCCTCCAGCGCATCCATCCGTCCGGGCGTGAACGGCACCTTGACGTTAACCCCACCCTCCTGCGCGGCCTTCTCGATCGCGGCGCAGCCAGCTAGCACGATCAGGTCGGCCATGGAAACCTTCTTGCCGCCACTGGCCGAGCCGTTGAACTCGCCCTGGATCTCGGTGAGCTTCTCGAGCACGCGAGCCAGGAGTGCCGGGTTGTTTTCCTGCCAGTCCTTCTGCGGCGCGAAGCGAATGCGCGCGCCATTGGCGCCGCCGCGCTTGTCCGAGCCGCGATAGGTCGATGCCGAAGCCCAGGCGACCGACACCAGATCAGAGACCGAAAAGCCCATGCCCAGCAGTTTCTGCTTGAGCGAGGCGATGTCCGCGTCATCGATAACCGGGTGATCGCACTCGGGGATCGGGTCCTGCCAGATCAGCGTTTCCTTCGGCACCAGCGGCCCGAGGTAGCGCGCGATCGGGCCCATGTCACGGTGGGTCAGCTTGAACCAGGCGCGGGCGAAGGCATCGGCAAACTCCTCCGGATTTTCCAGGAAATGCCGCGAGATCGGTTCATAGATCGGATCGAAGCGCAGTGCCAGGTCCGAGGTCAGCATGGTCGGCTTGCGCTTCTTGTTCGGGTCGAACGGGTCGGGAATGATTTCGCCGACATCCTTGGCTTGCCACTGATGCGCGCCGGCCGGACTCTTGGTCAGTTCCCACTCGAAGTTGAACAAGTTTTCAAAGAAGTAATTCGACCACTTCGTCGGGGTCTGGCTCCAGATCACTTCAAGGCCGGAGGTGATGGCGTCGCCACCGACCCCGCTCTGGAACTTGCTGCGCCACCCCAGGCCTTGATCCTCGATGACGGCGCCTTCCGGCTCAGGCCCCATCAGCGAGGGGTCGCCTGCGCCGTGGGTCTTGCCGAAGGTATGGCCACCGGCGATCAGCGCCACGGTTTCGTAGTCATTCATCGCCATGCGCGCGAAGGTTTCGCGAATGTCGATGGCCGAGGCCTTCGGATCAGGGTTGGCGTTCGGGCCTTCCGGGTTTACATAGATCAAGCCCATCTGCACCGCGCCAAGGCCCGGGTGCAATTGGCGTTCGCCACTGTAGCGCTCATCGCCCAGCCAGGTGCCCTCAGGCCCCCAGTACAATTCTTCCGGCTCCCAAGTATCGGCGCGTCCACCGGCGAAACCGAACGTCTTGAAACCCATGGATTCGAGCGCGACGTTGCCGGTGAGGACGAACAGATCGGCCCACGACAATTTGCGCCCGTACTTCTGTTTGATCGGCCACAGCAGGCGCCGCGCCTTGTCGAGCGAGGCGTTGTCCGGCCAGCTATTAAGCGGCGCGAAGCGCTGTTGACCGCCGCCGGCGCCGCCGCGGCCATCGGTGATTCGGTAAGTACCAGCACTGTGCCAGGCGAGCCGGATGAACAGACCGCCGTAATGACCGAAGTCGGCTGGCCACCAGTCCTGCGAGTCGGTCATCACCTGATGCAGGTCGGCGATCACCGCATCGAGATCGAGGGAATTGAACGCGGCGGCATAGTCGAAATCGCCGCCGTAGGGATTGGAGCGCGGCGAGTGTTGATTGAGTGAATTGAGACTCAGCGCCTCAGGCCACCAATCCCGATTACCTGGGCGTTTGCGGGGCGCACCAGCGCCATGACCGAGCGGGCACCCACCGCTAGCATTTTCTCCAGACTCAGCGTTCATGTTCTGCTCCTATGGTTGTCGTTGACGCGTTCACGCGCCGCTCAATGAACTTAGCACTTGGCCAAGACCGACTGATCCATACAGTTAACAGCTTCCTAACGGCAAAATCCTTAAACGGTCTTGAAAGCGCCTGATAATGCGGCTTACAGCGGCCCGCGACTCTGTAAAAGGCGGGATATGAAATTTCGCTATGGGCGCGATAGTTCCAATGCACTGCCCTCCTGCCGCGTGCCGGTCGAAATAAATTAGGAAAGGGGATTAAAGTCGACGCCTGAGATAGCGCTCTCCCATCAGCGTCGTCGCAATCAGCTGCCATCTCGCTCATCGCCCGGTACAACGCGGTATTTCTGCACGTCCTGGAGCCGCTGCCGGATCACCCTCGCCTATCTGAACCCTCCACCGTCGGAATCAGTACGGAGTCGTAGGGTTCACGCGTTGCTTATCCACCAAGCCATACCAGCCGCCCTTGCATAAGGCGAGCAGCTGTAAATTCGGCGAAAGAGCGTCATTGACTCTAGACGCTTACCATGGCTTGCGAAAGCTTCCGTCAGACAAGCATCAACGCTTCACGCAAACAAATATCGCGTTCCCAGACGTTTGGTTCCAAGGCATGATTCTTTCGTAATCATGCTCGAGCGCATGAACTTCGAAGGTCGGCTGCAACAGCTCTTTGAGCTCCCCGAAGCTCACCGCCACCATGCGGTGCTCGTCCTGCCAAATCTGGCTTCCGTCGACAGCTGTCTTTTCAATGCGCAGTTTCAAAAGCTGCTGCTCGCCAGTGCCTGGGTAGTGCCAAGCGGAGCTGAAATTGAACAGACCATTGGCATGCCGGGCGCTGTGCGAGACGAACGAGCGGTTGTCGATGCTGTGCTTGTCCACCGCGTTGAAGCAGAACAGCCCGCCCGCCGCCAAGGCGCCGTGCACGCTGGCGATACAGGCTTTCAGCCGCTCGACGCTCCCGCTGTAGTGGATGGAATACAGAAAGCAGGTGATCAGGTCGACCGGCCGATCCAGGGTGAAAGCGCACATGTCCTGCACGGCAAAGCGCGCTTCCGGGCAGCGCAGGGCCGCACGGTCGAGCATCGGCTGATTGATATCGAGCCCGCCGCTCGTATAGCCGGCATCGATGAAATGCCGCACGTGCGGTCCGGTGCCACAGGCGAGATCCAGATGCCGCCGGCCGCCATTGCCGAATAGCTGCTGGAGTCGCTGAATACAGTGGCTCTGCGCGCGGTAATCGATATCGGCGCACATGAGGTCGTAATAGCCCGACAGGTCGGTATACAGAGCATTGCCGGGCATGATGGCCTGCTGGTCGAGCGGGAGCGTTGAGGGGCGCGCATCATAATCTCAACCCCGCCACGGTGGAATGGCCATATCACGACTGTGGCGTCCATGAGGAAGGTGGCCGATTGCTTGCGGCTGACAGGCACCCTGAAGCTCCGCCACCATCCTCGCGGTGCAATCAATTATTCATCCGCAATCTCTGCCTCGACCAACTTCGCCAGGAGCGCCAGCGATTCCTGCCAACCGAGGTAGCAGGCCTCGGCTGGAATGACGTCCGGGACGCCTGCCTGAGTGATGTTCAGTTCGGTACCGCAGGATACCGGCGTGAAGGTCACGGTCACTTCCATGGCGCCGGACAGGCCCGGATCATCGAACCTGTCTTCATAGCGGATTCGCTGGTTTTCCAGCAGCTCAAGATACTGGCCACCGAAGCTGTGGGTCGCACCCGTGGAGAAATTGGTGAAGGACATCCTGTAACTGCCACCAACACGGGCATCGAGCTCATGCACCTTGCCAGTGAAGCCATTCGGGGGCATCCATTTGGCCTTGGCGTCTGGATCGAGAAACGCGCGGTAGAGGCGATCGGGCGAAGTTCGCAAGACGCGGTGAAGGCGGATCGTGCTGGGCATGGCTGTCTCCTTTGGTTGCGGGTTTGCCTTGATGGCCTTGATAGTCGAACGAAGGAGAACGATTTCGACGCCACGCTTACTTCTTTACGCGCACCTCGTATTTGTGAGCGGCCCATCCTGAGCACCAAGCGATGTGCCCGCATCGGCCTGGCGCGCCTTCGATGTTCTGCACATTCATCGGATACGAGCGCGCCGAAGGTTCATCACCGATAACAATGAGGTCCATCAGGCATTGCCCTAACCAACCTCGATCAAGTGCGGACAAGCCACGTCGTTCGAGCCGGAGAGCGAGTGGAGGCACAAATGTTCCATGGTGGCGGCCCAGGCTTGCATGCGATCCGCTTCGAGCTGCACCAGCATGGCGTAGCGACGCCCGCCCCATACCGAAAGATGAAGTGCTTCCAGGGTCGCAGCAGTCGGGCGCACCGGCAGATCAGTCGCCACGTCGATGACTCGGTGCCAGGCGCCCAACAGATCCTCATAGGCCCGGCGCTGGTGTTTGAGCTCGGCCACCAGTGTTTCCAGTTCGAGCATATCCGGGTGGAACCACGGCAGCTGCGGCTCGACCCCGGCAAGCGTGCGTACCAGTCGCCGGATACGTTCAGGCCAGGCCAGCGCCGTTGGCTTTACCGCTTGCGCGTCGATGGCTTCCAGCATTTGCTCAACGCAATAGCGCACGTAGCCCGAGTGCAACGCGTGCTTGCTGGGGAAATAGTCGTACAGGGTGCCGATGGCCACGCCGGCTTCCAAGGCGACCGCACGGGTCGTCAAACGAGACCAGCCGTCGCGCTGCCATATCCGAACATAGCTGTCGAAAATGGCCTGAACCGTGACCTTGGCGCGCTGCTGGGTAGGCCGTTTGAGCGGCTTGGCGCTCGGCAATCGTGTGCTCATGGAATCCGAACCCGGCGATGAAACGAAAGGATTACAGTCAATGCCATCCATTTACGAACCCCAAGGTGCCATCGATGAGCGTCATTCGCCAGTTGCAGAACAACAAGAAGAACATGGAGCAGACCCGCATTCAGAACCGGCCGATCCCGGAGCTGAAGGCCGGCGAAGCCCTGCTGCGGATCAGCCGATTGGCGCTGACCACGAACAATGTCACCTACGCAGCATTCGGCGACACCCCTCACCTGCGCTATTGGGACTTCTACCCGACTGGCGACGCCGAGTGGTTCCACATGCCAGCGTGGGGCTTCGCCGAAGTCGTGAAAAGCACAGTCGATGGTCTGGCGAAAGATGAACGCTTCTATGGCTTCTGGCCGATCGCCAGCCATATCGTCATGCAACCGGTACGAGTTACCGAACGTGGATTTTACGACGGTGCGGAACATCGGCTCGCGCTGACATCGGCTTACAACCAATACCAGCGCATCAGCAGCGACGACGCCTACCGCGCCGGGAGGGAGAACTACCAGATGCTGTTGCGCCCGTTGTTCATCACCTCGTTCATGCTGGCCGATTTCCTCGACGACAACGCCTTCTTCGGTGCCCGGCAGATCCTGATGTCCAGCGCCTCAAGCAAGACGGCATACGGCACGGCCTTCTGCCTGCAGGACAATCCGACCGTGCAGTTGATCGGCCTAACCTCTCCCGGCAATACCGAGTTCGTGCAAAGCCTGGGCTGTTATCGCCAGGCGCTCGGCTACGACCAGCTCGGCTCGCTCGACCCAAGCGTACCCACCCTGTACGTGGACTTCTCCGGCAGCACCAGCCTTCGACGTCAGGTCCATGCGCACTTCAAGGACGCGCTGGTTTATGACTGCTATGCCGGATCGGCGCAGAACCAGGACTATGCCGAGCCCGACCAAGCGTTGTCCGGCCCGCAGCCACAACCCTATTTCGCGCCCTACCAGATCAAGAAACGCAACGCCGACTGGGGCGCCGCCGAGGTGACACGCCGCTTCAACGAGGCGCAACTGGCATTTATCGCTCGGGTAAGCGATACGCAGCAGCCTTGGATGCAGGTGAACGAGCACGCCGGCCTCGAAGCGGCGCAGTCGCTGGCCGAATCTTTGATCAACGGTGAGATAAACCCGCTGGAGGGCCACGCGGTGATGCTCGACTGAGCACTCATCGCCGCTGCATAGGTAACGCCAGCCAAACGCAGCAGGCCGCTACGGCTGGCATGTAACGAGCAAGCCGCTAGCCTGACTATCTGACTCACTCTGGGGGACGACGATGACAGGCGACGAAATCACTGATTGTTACCGAGGCTACATCGCCTGTTTGAACAGCCGTAACTGGCCGGAGCTGGAGCGTTTCGTCCATGACGAGGTGCTCTACAACGGCAAATTCGTCGGGCTGGGTGGCTATCGCCAGATGCTCGAAGGTGACGTTCAAGCGATTCCCGATCTGCAATTCAATATCGGGCTGCTCATCGCCGAGCCGCCCCATGTGGCGGCACAGCTGCGGTTCGCTTGCACACCCATCGGGGAGTTGTTCGGCTATGCGGTGAACGGAAAGCGAGTAGCCTTCATCGAAAACGTGTTCTACGAATTCGGCGAGGGAAAGATCCGAAGCGTCTGGTCAGTAATCGACAAGGCCGCTGTGGGCGATCAGCTCTGATTGCGCGACGGCCAGCCGCTAGCGGGCCATAAACGTTGATTCAGATTGGCTACCGCTGCCGCCGGCGCGACGTGCTTCTTGCCTGTAGCTGGTCCAGCGCAGTGGAGTTCTGCCTCGCCCAGTCGTAGATCATCTCGATCGGTTGCACCATGAGCTTGCCCAGCGGCGACAGCGCATAGCTCACCGCCGGCGGCACCGAATCAATCGTGTGCCGCTCGATCAGCCCGCTCGCCTCTAGCTCGCGAAGCGTCTGAATCAGCATCTTCTTGGAGATGCCCGGTAGGCTGCGATGCAGCGCACCGCTGCGGGCAACGCCGCAGTGGCGCGCATGCAGGGTGTGCAAAATCATGCTTGTCCATTTGGTCGAGAAAAGCTCGAGCACGCGTCTCGGCGCGCAATCTTCACGCCACTGTTCTTCGTCAGAGCCGGGTTGCATGGGGATGGTTACCATTTGGTGCCGACTTGGATCGGCGTTTTCGAGTGGGTAAGGTGCAGGCCTGTTTCGTTTTGTGGGGGCTGGACATGACAAATCAAGCACTGGTGGTCGGCGCGAGTGGCATCGTTGGCAGCGCGGTGTCGCGCCTGCTGGCAAAAGACGGCTGGGGGGTCGCCGGGCTGGCCCGTCGGCCGAACGCCGAAGCGGGTATCACGCCGATCAGCGCGGACCTGCTGGACCCATCCGCCCTGGCCGAAGCGTTGAAAAGCGTTTCGCCCACGCACATCTTTCTGACCACCTGGGCTCGCCAGGACAGCGAAGCGGAGAATATCCGCGTCAATGCGCAGATGGTGCGCAATGTGCTCGAAGCGGTCCGGCCGTCCGGCTCGATTCGCCACGTGGCACTGGTCACCGGCCTCAAGCATTACCTCGGTCCGTTCGAAGCCTATGGCAAGGGTTCGCTGCCGCAGACGCCGTTTCGTGAGGAACAGGGGCGGCTGGACGTGGAGAACTTCTACTACGCGCAGGAAGACGAGGTGTTCGCGGCGGCAGACCGCGACGGCTTCAGCTGGAGCGTGCACCGGCCTCACACCATCACCGGCGTCGCCGTGGGCAACGCGATGAACATGGCGACTACGCTGGCCGTGTACGCCTCGATCTGCCGCTATACCAATCGACCCTTCCGCTTTCCGGGCTCGGATGTGCAGTGGAACAGCCTGACCGACATGACCGATGCCGATCAGCTGGCGCGGCACCTGCGCTGGGCCTCGACCACGCCAGCGGCGGCCAATCAGGCCTTCAATATCGTCAATGGTGATGTGTTCCGCTGGAAGTGGATGTGGTCGCGCATTGCCGAGTGGTTCGGCATCGAGGCGGCGCCGTTCGATGGCCAGCCCGCCCCGCTGGAGCAGCAGATGGCAGACGACGCGGCCACCTGGACCGAGATGTCGAAGCAGTTCAGCCTGGCTGAGCCGGACATCGCCAAACTTATCTCGCCGTGGCACACCGATGCGGATCTGGGCCGGCCTATCGAGGTGGTGACAGACATGAGCAAGAGCCGAAAGCTCGGCTTCCTGGATTACCAGGCGAGTGACGAGGCGTTCTTCGCGGTGTTCGACAAGCTGCGGGCCAACCGGCTCATTCCCTGAACGACGCCAGACGGGGCTTTAGCGACCGCACCGCGCTCGCGCCGTATACTTGCGCGTTCCCGCGCAAGTACGCCTTTCTGTGAGCCGCACACCTTGAGCAACAAACGATATGCCTGCATCGGCCTGAGCAATCCCAAATCGCCGTCCAATGTCGGCGCGATCATGCGTGCCGCGGGCTGCTATGGCGCCGCCTCGGTGTTCTACACCGGCACCCGGTATGACCGCGCCAAGGATTTCATCACCGACACCAAGAAAGTCCACCAGGACATTCCGCTGATCAACATTGACGACCTGCGCAAGATCCTCCCGCTCGGCTGCATACCGGTGGCGGTGGAGCTGGTCGAGGGTGCGCGCGCCCTGCCCCAGTACACCCACCCGGACCGCGCCCTGTATATCTTCGGCGCCGAAGACGGCTCGCTAAGCAAGGAGATCCGTGACTGGTGCGAGGACGTCGTCTACATTCCCACCAATGGCTGCATGAACCTGGCAGCCACCGTGAACGTGGTGCTCTACGACCGCATGGCCAAGGGCAATAACACCCGCTCCGGTCCTCAATTCTGAAACATCGCTGGCGTCATCGCGATGTTGACCTTCGCTACCCCTACACCTCTCAATTTTGCAAACAGGCCGATAAGACATGGCACTCGATCCCCTAACCATGTTGACGCTCACCGTCGCACTCGCGCTGGCGGCTGCGCTGTACCTGGCGATCGAGTGGCATACCGTCCGCGAGTCCTCCCTGCTGTTCTGGAGCGCAGGCTTTGCCTTGATTACCGTGGGCTCGACGCTGGCCTTACTGCGTGTCAACGGCTTGCTGTTAATCGGCATCTGGTTTGCCAACGGCCTGCTGGTGACCGCGCACTGGCTTTTCCTACTAGGGGTTGCCCGGTTTACGGAAGCGCGTCTTGCACGCGCCTGGATTCTGGTGTTCGTCGCCTGGTTCGCACTGCTGCTTCTGCCTGGCGAACAGCCGTGGTCGAAGGTCATCCTGCTGCTCAATTCTTTTCTGGTGGCGCTGCTAACGCTCAAGGCCAGCGTGCTGCTGCGCCCGCACGCCAAATCGCTAGGCGCGGGCGCGGCGCAGCTACGTTATGTGCTGTTGGGGCACAGCCTGTTTTACTTCGCCAAGATGATACCGGCGCTCGTGCCAGGCACGCTGATCGAGCTTGCCGCTTTCCGGGGCAGGATCATCCAGATTTCGCTGGTCGAAGGGGTGATGGCGATCATGCTGATTGCGCTGTCGATGACCGGTACCGTGCGCTACCGCCGGGAGAAGCGAATAGCGCGGCTGGCCGCGCGGGACCCACTGACCGCCATGTACAACAGGCGCGCCCTGGAGGCTCGGGCTCCGCGCCTGCTAAGCGAGGTGTCCCCAACCCGTCCGGGGGCACTGCTGCTGATCGATATCGATAACTTCAAACTGATCAACGATCTGCACGGGCATACGGCGGGCGACCGATTGCTCGTCGCCCTGGGCGAAATGATACGTCTGACCCTGCCCGCAGGCGCGCTGGCGGCTCGCCTGGGCGGCGATGAGTTCGTGATTTTGCTGAGCGACGCGTCCCATGCGCGAATCGTGCAGCTGGGCGATGTACTGCGCAAACAGTTCCATGACACAGCGGCTCAAGCTTTCACCACACCGGAGCCCGTCACCTTGAGCATCGGCGTCAGTGTGTTCGATCAGCCTCCAGCCAGCCTGGCGGCGCTGATCGAGCAAGGTGATGTTGCGCTCTACGAGTCCAAGCGTGGCGGGCGAAACAGTATCCGCCTGGTTGATCGCACCCTGACAAACCAAGCCGCGCCCGGCACTGATCTGCAATAACCGTCTGACGGCACACGACGGCGCATGCTCGCCTTAGCGAAACACCTTGAACGCAACGCGTACAAGGCGGAGCTGTGTGCCACTCTGTGGGTCACGTGGACCGGCTCAAGTACCGCCGATCAGGAAATATCAATCTGATACCGAAACCCTTCAGCCGCCGCGCGGGACATACGGTATTCCAGCGCAGACCGGTCATAGCCCAGGGCCGTGCGCTCGATGATGACCACCGGAGCGCCCTTCTCGATCGACAGGGTTTTCGCCACGGCGCTGTCGGCGGAGCCGACGGTGAGGGTTTCTTTGGCCGAGGCGATGCATTGACCGCACTGCTCTTCATAGAACGGATAAAGCAGTTCGCCGAAATTTTCGGAATCGATTTCCAGCAGCGCACCGAAGCGCGTGGCGGGCAGCCAGATCTCCTCGTGGAAGAGCGTGCGGCCTTCGACCATACGCAAACGTTCCATATGCACGACCTGCTCGCCCTTACCCAGCTCTAGCGCCGTCGCTACTCTCTGCGACGGCTGTTGCAGCGTCTTGGACAAAATCCGGCTGGTAGGTATCTCGCGCCCGCCGCTCGCATTCACTTGTCGGAAAAAGCGCGCCAGTGAGGACTCGAAGTTGGGTCTGCGGACGAAGGTGCCACGCCCCTGGCTGCGCAATAGCAGGCCTTCATTGACCAGCGTATCCACGGCTTTGCGCACCGTGCCAATGGCCACGCCGTAGAGCTTGGTCAGTTCGGCTTCGGTCGGAATGGGCGCACCGGGCGTCCACTCACCAGCCGCAATTTTGGCCAGCATTTCTTCGCGCAGGCGCTGATAGAGCGGCAAGCGCTCGTCGTATCCGAGTGTCGAAGCATTCATTTTTTACCGGTCCTGTTCCGCAGCGCAATCACTCTACCATTGACCCGTGGATTGACAGATATCTACCGCTGCATATATGGTCATCTATTCATATATATGACTAGATATCAGTACAAATAAGACAGCGAGCTCCGGCTTGCGTTTCGCGACCTGACGTCAAAAGACGAAAGGCGCTTGTCACAACAACAATCGACCAGGTTTATCTGCTTATGACCGGCCTTCAACCGCCCGCCCTAACCGGCGTGGACACTCACGCTCACACCTTTCTCCAAGACCTGCCGATGGCGCCGGAGCGTCGCTACAGCCCGCATTACGATGCACGGGTGGAGCAATATCTCGAGCATCTCGATCGCAACGGACTGTCGCATGGCGTGCTGATCCAGCCGAGCTTTCTGGGGACCGACAACCGGTTCATGCTCGATGCGCTCCGCCGCTATCCACAGCGCCTGCGTGCCGTGGCGGTGGTCGACGTGGATATCAGCGAGACGCAGCTGGACGAACTGGCCGCGGCCGGGGTGGTGGGTATTCGCCTGAACCTCATTGGCAAGAACCTGAGCGATTACGCCGGCCCTGCCTGGGCGGCGCTGTTCGAGCGGTTGGCGGCGCGGAGCTGGCAAGTGGAGATCCAGCGCGGTATCGACGATGTGGCGCTGATCGTGCCGTCGATCCTGGGATGCGGCAGCGTCCAGGTGGTCATTGACCATTTCGGCCTGCCGACCGGTGGCATTGATGACAGCAAGCCCAACCACAAGGCTTTTCTTGAACTGCTCGGAGACGAGCGCGTATGGCTCAAACTTTCGGCGCCCTACCGCAGCCGGTCGGGCCTGGCCCAGGCATCTCGGGTACTGGCGCAGGTGCGTGAGGCCAGCGGCGGCATCGAGCGATTCCTCTGGGGCAGCGACTGGCCCAACACCCAGTTCGAAGATCAGACCGACTACGACCGGCAGGTCGCCTTCATCGAGGCACTGTTGCCGGACGCCGGTGAGCGCGCCCAGGTGCTGATGGATAACCCGGCGAAGCTGTTCGGCTTCGACGTTTCCCGCTAAACGATCCATAACAACAACAGGACATTTCACATGATGAGCATGCTCGTCGTCGGGGCCATCGTCGTCGCCGTCGCCCTTGGCTACAAGACCAAGATCAACATCGGTCTGTTCGCCATCGCCTTCGCCTACCTGATTGGTTGTTTCGGTATGGGCCTCAGCCCGTCCGAGGTCATCAGCATGTGGCCGTTGAAGATTTTCTTCATCATCTTCTCGGTCTGCCTGTTCTACAGCTTCGCCACGGTCAATGGCACCCTGGAAAAGCTGGCTGAGCATCTGATCTATCACTGCCGATCGGTGCCGCAGCTGTTGCCGTTCGCGGTCTTCTTCACCGCGACGGTCATTTCGGCGATGGGCGCCGGTTACTACACGGTCCTGGCCTTCATGGCGCCGATCACCCTGCTGCTGTGCGAGCGCACCGGCATGAGCCTGATCGCCGGCGGGATGGCAGTGAACTATGGCGCCTTGAGCGGTGCCAACTTCGTTTCCAGCCAGAGCGGCATCATCTTCCGCGGCTTGATGGTCAACGCCGGCATCCCGGAAAACGAGGCGTTCATCAATGCGGCGGGGATTTTCGTCAGCACCCTGGTGATCCCACTGCTGGTCATCTCCGTGCTGGTGTTCCTGACCGGGCATGGCAAGGCGATGAAGGCATCGGCCTATGTGGCGACCGAGCCAACGCCGCTAAACCGGGAGCAGAAGATCACGCTGTGGCTGACGCTGACGATGATGGCAATCGTCCTGGCGGCACCGATCGCACACATCGCCCTGCCCGATAACACGACCATCAGCTTCATTAATTCAAAGATGGACATCGGCCTGATTGCCAGCCTGTTCTCGGTCATCGCGCTGCTGCTGAAACTGGGCGACGAGCGCAAGGCCATGGCCTCGGTGCCCTGGGCCACGCTGATCATGATCTGTGGCGTGGGCATGCTCATTTCGGTCGCCATCAAGGCCGGTACTATTGCTGTACTGGCGTCGTGGATGGGTAACAGCATTCCGCCGATCATGGTGCCGATCGTCTTCGGCGTGGTCGCGGCGTTCATGTCGCTGTTCTCCAGCACCCTGGGCGTGGTCACGCCAGCGCTGTTCCCGATGGTGCCGCCGATCGCCACGGCACTCGGGATCGATCCGATAGTCCTGTTTATCGCCATCGTTGTCGGTGCACAGGCCACCTCAATCTCGCCGTTCTCCTCCGGTGGCAGCTTGATCCTTGGCTCCTGTCCGACGGAGCAGAGCCGCACATCGCTATTCCCGCAGTTGCTGTTCCGCGCCGCGCCCCTGGGCTTCGTCGCGGCCCTGATCTTCAACGCGCTGCTGACCTTCGTCTACTGACCCCTCGCGATAGCCCGGTGCTCGGCACCGGGCAGCACCTGCCCTCTGCGCGCAAGGCAATGCCAAGACCTATCGGCACCAGAACCCATTTATGGACAGGAGAAAACACTTAATGAAGAACTGGTTTGCCGATCTCAGCATGACCAGGAAGCTGGCGATCGGCTTCGGCTCGGTACTGTTGCTCACCGCCACATTGGCCGTTTATGGCTGGCTCAGCCTCGGCAAAGTGACCCACCGCGGCGAGCTGATGGCACAGATCGCTTCGCTGAACGAAGCGCTGGGCGAGCTGAGAGTTGCGCGCCTGCAATACATGCTCGACAACGGTGATGAAAAATCGGCCGAGGCCGTGAATGAGGCGCTGAATCGGTTTGCAGCGCGGCTCGAGGAGGTCTCGCCAAATTTCTCCGACCCCGAAAACATGGCGCGCCTACGCAAGCAAGGTGAGCAGATCCAGGGCTACCGCGCTTCGCTGATGAAGATGCGCGATGCCTATGCTGCCGGCACTGCAGCCCGAGCGGACATGGGCAAGCATGCAGCGCTCGCCAGCGAGCCCATCGATGCCATGGGCAAGGCGGTGGAGCGGATGCCGGCCGACGCTGAAAACCGCTACGCGGGGCTCAAGGCGATCTCTGAGCTGCGCATGAATTGGCAGTTGGTGCGCTACCAGATGCGTGGCTACAACACGACGCCCACCCTCGAAGTCGCGGCAAAGGTCGAGCAGCAAATTTCCCAGGCTCGGCAATCCGCCGCGCGCCTGAAAGCCGTGCTCGGGGAGAGCTTTTCCGCTCAGGTGGCTATCACCGAGCAGGCGCTGGACGGGTATCTGGTCGCGCTGAAAGCGGTGGTCGCTCAAACCGAAGCGATTGCAGCGGCACGTCAGGACATGGCGAGCCAGACCGCCGAAATCAGCCGTCTCAGCCAGGCCCTGACCCAAGCCCAGGATGCCAGACGTGCGAATGAGACCGCACAGGCCCGGCTCACCCAGATGACGGTTGCCGTGCTGGCCTTACTCATCGGCATGCTTGCCGCCTGGCTGATCACACGGCAGATTACCCAGCCTCTGGCAGACACGCTTGCGGTCGTCCGCAATATTGCTGCGGGTAATTTGACCGACCAACGCCACATCGAGCGCAAGGATGAAATGGGGGCGCTACAGCAGGGCGTGATGGGCATGGCGGCGACCTTGCGTGAGCTCATCAGCGGTATCCGTGACAGCGTGACGCAAATGGCCAGTGCCGCTGAGCAATTGTCGGCTATCACCGAGCAGACCAGCGTCGGCATGAACGGTCAGAAGATCGAGACCGATCAGGTCGCAACGGCGATGCATGAGATGTCTGCCACGGTGCATGAAGTCGCGCGCAATGCCGAAGATGCTTCGCAAGCCGCCAGTGACGCGGATCGCGAAGCGCGTGCGGGCGATGCGGTGGTGTCCGAGGCGATTACCCAGATCGAACGGCTGTCCCAGGAAATGCTGCGTTCCACCGAAGCCATGGCCAAGCTTGAGTCCGAAAGCAACCGAATCGGCAGTGTGATGGACGTGATCAAGGCGGTGGCCGAGCAAACCAACCTGCTGGCCCTCAATGCGGCGATCGAGGCTGCACGTGCCGGTGAAGCGGGACGTGGCTTCGCCGTGGTCGCCGACGAGGTTCGCGGTCTGGCTCAGCGCACACAGAAATCGACCGAAGAAATTGAGCAGCTGGTTGCCGGCTTGCAACAGGGCACGCAACAGGTGGCCGTCGCCATGCAGAACAGCCACAACCTGACCGAAAGCAGCGTCGAATTGACGCGCAAAGCCGGACTGGCGCTCACTGACATCACCTCGAAGGTCGCGAACATTCAGGCGATGAACCAGCAGATCGCCGCCGCGGCCGAAGAGCAAGGCGCGGTCGCCGAAGAGATCAGCCGCAGCGTGATCAATGTGCGCGACATCTCCGAGCAGACTGCAACGGCCAGTGACGAGACCGCCGCATCGAGTGTCGAACTGGCTCGCCTTGGCAGCGAATTGCAGGCGATGGTCAGCCGCTTCCGCGTATAGGGCGGCGCGTGTCGCTCAGCATGCGACCTCATGCTGAGCGGCCCCAACCGAAGACGCCAGGCTAGCCGTGGGACGGCGCTCGGCCAAACCGCGGTCACGACTTTTTTTCTTGAAATATTATGTAAAAACAGAGCCTTACTCCGTCTATACCGGCAGATATATAGACACCTGCAACCACTCTCCCTAGCGTGACGTCGACACCTGCTTTCGGGTTTACACGTAGGAGAGACGCTAATGGGTCGACTGAACGGCAAGGTTGCACTGATTACCGGAGGGGCCGGCGGTTGCGGGCTGGCCACTGCAGAACTGTTCGCCGAGCAAGGCGCCAAAGTGGCCATCCTGGATCTTCCAGGCAGCAATGGCGAGGCGGCGGCTGAACGCATCAATGAGGCCGGCGGCGAGGCCTGCTTCGTGCCCGCGGACGTTTCCGTCGCCGACCAGGTCCATCGGGCAGTGCGGCAGGCTCAGGAGCGAT
Source organism: Stutzerimonas stutzeri (assembly GCF_000590475.1). Lineage (NCBI taxonomy): Bacteria > Pseudomonadati > Pseudomonadota > Gammaproteobacteria > Pseudomonadales > Pseudomonadaceae > Stutzerimonas > Stutzerimonas stutzeri. The sequence goes on from NZ_CP007441.1 coordinate 3,184,973, forward strand.
TCGGCCCGATCACGGTGCTGATGAACCATGCTGGGACCATCTCCGCCGGGCCTTTTCTCGAAACCAGTGAAGCGGACTGGGACCGGCTGATGAGCATCAACGTGAAAGGCATGTTCCTGGTCACCAAGGCCGTTCTGCCGCAGATGCTCGAGGCCGGTGGTGGCAGCATTATCTGCACGTCGTCGATTTCCGCAGTGGCCGGTACGCCCATGGAAGTGCTGTATTGCACCACAAAAGGCGCCTGTCACATGTTCGCCCGTGCCATTGCGGTCGAATACCGCGACCAGAACATACGCAGCAACGCGATCTGCCCAGGGTTTATCGCTACCGCCCACGGGCAACGCGAGCTGGAGTTGCTTCGCGGTTTCGGTGTGTCGGTTTCCGATCAGGATATTCATGCCATGCAGGGGCGCCTGTGTGAGCCGAAGGAAGTGGCCTCGGCTGCGCTGTTCCTTGCCAGTGACGAATCCAGTTTCATAAACGGCACCCACCTGTTCGTGGACAACGGCTACACCGCGCTATAGCTCACTCAAACAGGGTCACTCCATAAGAATACGACCCTTAGAAGCCTGCTGTTTTTAGCTTTTGCTACTGCCAAAACAACAACCTTCAACATTAGATTGAGGCAGCTATGGAACATATAGGTACGTTCGTCATTTACATCATCATGGCGTGCGCGGTCATTGGCGCGGTGGCTGTCGTCATCCGCCCGGAGTCCGAGCTAGGTCAGGAATTCAATGCCGGCATTCACAGCATTGGGCCCATTTTCATACCTGTGGCAGGCATCATGGCCGCCATCCCGTTCATATCAAGCTTCATCAGCCAGTTCATCAGCCCGCTATTTCTGGCGATGGGGGCGGACGCCGGCATTGCCGGGCCTATCTTCATTGCATCAGACCTGGGCGGCTACCAACTGGCACAGGCGCTTTCACAAAGCCCAGAAGGATGGATCCTTGGTCTGATCACCGGCTTTCAATCCGGCTCGACGTTGATTTTCGTGATCCCGGTCGGGCTGGCGATGCTGGACAAGTCCGACCATAAGTACATGGCCCTCGGCATCATGGCGGGTCTGCTGAGCATACCGGTGAGCATCATCATCATTGCCATGATGATGGAGTTCCTTGGCTTGGGCGTCAGACCTGACATCGCCACCAGTGGGGAGGCCACGCAGGCGCTTCATTTCACCCTCCCCTTGTTACTTCAGAACCTGATGCCACTGATCCTGTTCTGCGCACTGCTAGCCGCGGCGCTGCGCTATCTACCGGAATTGATGGTCGCGTTGTTCCTGAAAATGGGCCAACTCATGTATGCCGCCGTAACGCTGATTCTGGTGGCCTCCATCGTCGAATACTTCACTTCGGTGTTCAGTACCGTCTTCGGCAGCTGGGGCTTCGCCCCGATCATCGCCGACGAGGAAGATCAGTTCCGCGCGCTGGAGATCGCCGGCTATGTGGGGATCATGCTCTGCGGCGCGTTTCCGATGGTCTGGCTGATAAAGCGTTATTTGTCCAAGCCCATCGAGAAAGTGGCGTCTGCCCTCGGGCTTTCGGCAGTCGGTGCGGCCGGCGTCCTGGCGGCTTCAGCCAATATATTGGCCATGTTCCGCCTGGTCTCGGCCATGCCACCCAAAGATAAGGTATTAGTCATTGCCTTCTCGGTTTGCGCGGCCTTTACCTTCGGTGACCATCTGGCCTATTCGGCGAACTTTCAGCCGACGCTCATCCCCTGCCTGATCGTTGGCAAACTGGTCGGCGGCCTGCTCGGCATGTTCCTGGCCTACTGGCTAGCAGTGCCCAAGGCGCTGGAAATGGGACGCAGGGATGAAAGCCAAAAGGTCCTCTTCGAGGCGACGCCCAAGCTGTCCTGACTGGCGGGACGGACGCCCTGCCCCGCGGGCAGGGCCTGGTTTGTCGCGGTCTTCGACGCCCGGCGAGCATGAGCGGTCTGTCTATCGTCCTGCACCTTCGCCTCTCACCAGCGGCGGTGCTAGAGCGAACGTCCCTCATGGGTTATCTTCCAAGCGGACCATGCAAGAAATACCAGGCCAGCAGTCAGCCATTCGGTGTCCAGGCTGCACTATGAGCAGAGCGGACTATGAAGGCTGAAGACGCGATTACCGTATCGACGCTGATAAACGCCGTGAACACGGACGGCTTGGGTGCGGCGATCGACTCGGCATTAGCGCCGCTCATCGATTACGACATGAGCTGCGCTTACCTTTTTCGCGCCACTACGCCAGCGGTACTCATTCACAACGGCTACAGGCACTCAGTACCGGAGAGCACCCTGAACGCCTATCTTCGCGGCGGCTATCTGCTGGATCCTTTCTATGTCGCCTGCATGAATGACCACCCGGCCGGGCTGTGGCGGATGAGTGATCTGGCTCCGGACAGCTTTTTCTCCTCGGGCTATTCGATCTCCAAAGATATCCACCCTTGCGTGTCGTCCCACCATGGCACGTCCATCGAGGAGATCGGTTTCATCATTCCCATACGGCCCCAGGTGGCCGCGGTCTATTCGTTGATGAAGGGCCTGGAGAATGGAGGATTTCAGGACGATGAAATGGACGCGATCGCGCACTTGGCCCCGATACTCAATGCGCTCTTCGAATTGCAATACCGCCCAGGCCAGGGTGAGCCCCAAGCCAGCGCCGCGCCGTCGTCCCCGGGCGAAGATGCATTCATCCAGATGCTACAAGGCCAGCTTACCGAAGCCCAAAGTCATATTGCCAAGCTCATCTTGCAGGGACACAGCAACGCCTCAATCGCCGACAAGCTGAACATATCCGAAGGGACGGTCAAGGTGCACAAGCACAACATCTACCAACGGTTGAACATTTCAACGCATGCCGAGCTCTTTCGGCTGTTTATCAGCTATCTGACCGGTGATAGCCCGGGCGCTAGCGACTGAACTCAGCGCGCCGGTCTACCCAATCGCCTAACCGAGTTCCCACAGCGCGACACACGTTATATCGACCCTCCATGCAGGACGGGCGGTGGCCCTGACGCAAGCACGGATGAACGCCCGCCGTTTTCTACCTAGCGACCTTCGACCGAGCCGCTGGCGGCTGGCGGCTGGCGGCTGCACAAACCAGCCCCGCACAGCGCAGATGAGTATCCAGGTGTCGAACTCAGACATCTGAACAACGTAACGCCGCTCTATGGTGGACAACCTTTTTTGCCTCACCAGGAGCCCCTATGGCCAACCCACCGATCACCGTACTGCGCGATACCCAGCCTATGCCCGTCGTCGATGCCTGCAAATGGGAGCGAATCGAAGGCGAACCGCATACCGTCAACCTCAATGCCTATACCTCCGATGACGGCAGCAAGATCATAGGTACCTGGATCTGCACGCCCGGCAAATGGCGAGTGGAGTACGTCAAATGGGAGTACTGCCATTTCCAGGAAGGCTACTGCATCATCACGCCAGATGGCATGGAGCCCATCCACCTCAAAGCCGGCGACATCTTCGTGGTAGAGCCAGGCATGACCGGCACCTGGGAAGTCGTCGAGACAGTCCGCAAGTATTTCGTGTTCGCCTGACCAATCACGCAGTTGGCGTCCCCATGCCTGGCGTGGGAACGCCTCCGGCGGCTCCGGCTTATTGAAATCTAGAAGCGAGTCGCGTTTTCCCTCCCGAACGTCCGCAACGCTACCCTTCAGAGCCCGAACATCAGCGCACGATGCGCTGCCACACCTGCCATCGCTCCATCGCCTACCGCCAAGGGCACCGATCCCGCTGCTCGTGTGGCGTCTCCGCATGCAAATACGCCGGGAATCGATGTCGCTTGGGTGGGGTCGGTCTTGATGAAAGGGCCGAGCGGGCCGTTCTCCATTTCACAACCCAGCTGCCCGACCAGTACCGAGACACGCGTACGCGGAGCGAGGAAGATGCCATCGAATGACAACTGGCGGCCATCGGCCAACTCCGCGTTCATCGGTTCGCCCTCTTTCAGGCGAATAACCCGGGTGCGCTCCAGCGCAACACCCCTCTCTTGAAGCTGGCCCAGCTCCTCAGCGGAGGGTTCGAACGCATCGTTGAGCAGTAGCGTCGTACTGCCCCAGTCCGGCAGCATCAGCGCCTGATGCATCGAGAGCGGGGATGTCGCTAGCACGCCAATCCGGCCCTGGTCGAGTTCGTATCCATGGCAATACGGACAATGAAACACCTGCCTACCCCACCGCTCGGCCAGCCCTGGAATCGCAGGCAGCTCATCGACGACGCCGTTGGCCAGGATCAACAGGCGCGCTCGATGCTGATTCCCGCGCCCATCGGTAATGCAGACGCCTTCATCGTCGCGCTCGGCGAGGGTCACCTCGGCATGCAGCCAGTCGACGGTGCCGTAGTTCATCAGTTGGGCGCGGCCATCGGCGGCAATTTCGTCCGCCGGCGCGCCGTCCTGCGTCAGGAAACCGTGGGATGCCGTGGCGAACCGGTTGCGTCGCAGCCCGGCATCGATCACCAGGACCCGCTTGCGCGCCCGTGCCAGGGGCAGCCCGGCGGACAGTCCGGCATAGCTTCCGCCGACAATGATCACGTCATAGAACACAGCGCTCACCTCTTCGGTTATTTATGTATCTTTTAAAGTTACACTAATAAACGAACGAAAATAAAGTGCCTTTCGATGACAATTCATATATAGATTGATCAGTGAGGCTTATGCGTGGCGGGCATCGCTTGGCAGGTGCTATACAGCGTGTTGAACTCACTCGACAGATCGGCCAGGCTCAGCGAGCCCAGCCGTTGCAACAGCAGGGCTTCAGCTTCTTGCAAAGCTTCTTCGAGCGCCGCGTTGACCACCCGCTCGACCAGGCAATCGGGGTTGTCGCGATCGGCACCGATGGCAAAAATGCGCGGCCCACCAACGGCGTGATGAATGTCGAGCAGGGTCACGTGCTGCAGATCGACCGACAGGCTCCAGCCGCCGTTGTAGCCCTTCTCCGCGCGTACGTAGCCGGCTTTGCGCAGGCCCGTCATGGTGCGGCGCACCACCGCCGCATTGGTGCCGAGCATTTGTGCAATCTGCTCGGAGGTGACCGGGCGTTCGTCCCGCGCCATATGCAGCAGGACGTGGAGCATGCGGGAAAGGCGGCTATCGGTTCTCATGGCGGGCTATTCGGTCGGTGACAAGTCGGCTCGCACCATACCTCGCAACCGGTGTGAAGGCCACGCGGCGAATCGTTTGGCACCAGGGCAGATAAGGATCGATGTTGCTCAACGCCCGCTCGAGGTAATCCGTCTTTTCCCCTACGGGTGCGACGTAATGCAACGCCTCGGCTGCAGCATCGAGCCCCACCAGGCGCACAAGCGCTTCACCGAGGGCAACCCTCGTGGCGGAACAGCCTAGGGCTTCATCATCACCATAACGAACCCCACCACGATGCCAGCCAGAGCGATCATCCAGCCAATTCTGTGCGCACGGTTCTTTTCAGCCTGGCGAACAGGGTCTACGGGTTTCTTCTTTCTCACAGTTCCACTGCCTCTCGCTAAATTGCGCACGCTCCGGGAGCGGATCGTCCTACACCCAAATGCAACGCGCGCCTTTGTAGGCGGTGAGCGCGAGATTGTCCAGAGAGTCGCCTTTCGCCTTCGTTAAAGATACGGCTGGGCTGTTCCGGCGAAACTACCCAAGTGGGCTTTCTCCTGGATTCGGTTCGTCCCTGGGATCACCGTCCCTTTCCGGCTCGGCGTTCTCGCCCGACTCGGGTGCATCGCCGTATTCATCGTAGTCCGGCGGCGTCAGGCCGTCCTTGAGCGGATCTTTTGGATCGGTCATGTCAGAAGTCCTCAGTCCAGGGTGGTCACTCGTTGGAACTGCGAGCCGCGCCGAGGTTCGCGAAAGTGCCAGTAGCACTGGCAAACGAACTAGGCCTTTTTGTAACGACCGTACGGAATCGCAAGCTCCAAGTCCTGCCAGCCTGTCTAGACCGTACGTCGGCGCGCAGGCCCAACAATGAGAACCAGTACCGCTGACGGAGAACTGCCCCGCCAATGGTGGCAATGTGACGCTAGACTTCGCCGCGCCCAAGGATGGCGAAAGATCACTCCACAGAGAGCGCCGACGACCATCCACGGCAAGCCAACGCTTTGTGCAAGAATCTCCAAGGATGTCTCATGATCAACTTGAAATACCTAGCCGCCGCTCTGATGGGTCTGGCGCTGACAGGCTGCGTCTCCTTCACCCCGTCCGGACCGATCGGTCTGCCTTCGCAAGTGGTAGAACACACGGTGCCTGCCGGCGCAATGCTCAAGGACGTGGAAGTTTCCGACACACGCGTGAACGAGACCCAGCGCAGAAACATCAGCAACGCATTGACGGCGCAGATCGCCCAGCATGTCGAGCGCGGCGAGTACTTCGAGCGCATGATCAGCTTTCCCACCAAACTGGACGACAAAGACGTCCAGCTGCAATTCAACTTCACCTCGCTCAAAGGCAAGCGCACCCCGCACCCCGGCTATTTTCCGGGCGCGCTGCTGACGCTGACCGTGTGGATCTGGGTCAACGGCCCTATTTATGTGGACAAGTACGACCTCGCCGCCGAGCTGCAGATCATTGATGCGGCTGGCAAGCAGGTGGCGCTATCTCAGAAAACGCTGGTGCGAAACCAGAACACCGGTTTGTGGGACTACGACTACTTCAACGGATCGCTAGGCTCGCGGCAGCTGACTGAATTGGTCGAACAGCTGCTACAAGACGCCACCCAACAGCTCGTACATTGACAAGGATGCCGAACATGAAAGCACTGATCGCCTTCCTCGCCATTGCAGCTACCCTGACACTGCAGGGCTGCATGACCTATTCGCACAATACGTTGCCTGAGGTCGAACAATGGCCGCTCGCCGAACCGGCACAAGCAAAGCCAACTGCATACATCAAGGTGCAGACCGAGTATTCGGTGAACGGCACGCCCACGGCAAACAATCCCAACATTGCCAAGCTGGAAAGCCTTATCAAACAATCGTTTACGGATAGCGGACGTTTTTCCCGGGTCAGTACGGAACAGCAAACGTCGGATCTCTATGTCACGGTCACCCTGCGCAATCAGGAAACCGGCAACCTCGGACTGGCAGTGATCACCGGTGCCACCTTCTTCCTGGTTCCAGGCACCTTCGACAACACACTGATCATGGACATGATGTTCCGCGACGGTAATGGCAAGAAGCTCGGCCGGGTAGAGAAACAGGAAAAGCTGACGACCTGGATGCACTTGTTTCTGGTCTTCGCCTTGCCGTTCAACGAGTCGGCCGATGGGCTTTTGACCGAACTGACGAAGAGCAATCTAGAAGAAGCGGCAAGCAAAGACCTGATCTGATTCAGGCGGTGCCTCGCAAAGGAGGCTAAAACGCCAAGATGGCCCGGACTGATCTGACGTAGGCCCGACGCGACGGATCGCGCGCGGGCCATCTCGGCTGCCGCCTTGCCGTTTATTGCCCTCCAAACATGCCCACCCAATAGATCCCCGCATCGCTCTGCGGGTCCACCGCATAAGCGGCCCCCAGCTCGCTGTACTTCGGGTTCATCAGATTGGCGCAATGTCCCGGGCTCGCCAGCCAGCCTTCGACCACGCGGTGTGGTCGGTCCAGCGCGGCGGCAATGTTCTGACCGACCGGTGTACCGGCATAGCCTGCCAGTTCCGCCCTGTCGCCCGGCGTGCGGCCTTCGCGGTCGAGGTGGCCGAAGAAGTTGCCGTTGGCCATGGCGCGACCATGGGTTTCGGCAAGACCGGCCAGTGTCGCGTTCCAGCTCAACGGCGGTGCCGCGGCAAAAGGTTTGCCCGCGCATCGACGCGCAATCGCACGGACCCGGTTGATTTCCTCGAGCAGTTGCCGCCCTTCGGTCTGGGCGTCCTTCAGGTAGCCGCCGATCAGCGGACGCGCCAGCACGATGCGCCAGTCGCGGCCGGCGCGGCTGACGCCCACGTCGGCGTACTGCGGGTCGAGCACCACGCGGCAGAAGCTTTCACGCAGCGCCTGCATGGCGGCGCCCGCATCGCGCGGGCCGGACAGGCTGATGGCCTGCGCATTGACCATGGGATAACCGGCGCGGGCCAACGCGCCCTGCAAATCGCCGGCACTGGTCGCCGGCAGTAGCAGACGCGAATCGGGCTGAAGCGGTGTCAGCTCTTCGCTGGCGCGGTTGTCGCAGCGCTGCACCTCGCTGCGGTAAGCATTGATCGAGTCGACCAGCTGCGCCTCCTCTCCCACGTCAGCGGCTACCACAAGATCACTGCCACCGAGCAGAGCCGTTAAAAGCAAAGAAGACGAAAGCAGGCGCACGGCGTATCTCCAGCAACGGTTGGTGGGACGCTGAAGATGCATCGGACGCACCCCGGAAGTCGAGCCCGTGCGGCAAAACGCAACTTGCAACGGCTCCCCTTGCGGTTTGCCGACTCGCTCAATCTATAATCGTTCTTATTTGCGTCGGGACATTCCATGACAACGTGCGCAGCTCAGCAAATTCTGGCGATCGAGGATGACCCGGTACTGGGTCCGCACCTTAGAACGTCTTTGGAGAACCGGGGGTTTGAAGTGACGCTCGCCGACGATGGCCCGACGGGCCTGGCGCTGGCCCGAGATTCGGCCTATGACCTGATCCTGTTGGACGTGATGTTGCCGGACCTCAGCGGCATGGAATTACTGACTCGACTACGGACTGAGCGGCGCACACCAGTGCTGATGATGTCCGCCCTCGGCAACGAGGCGCATCGCATCCAGGGCTTCGACTGCGGCGCCGACGACTACCTTCCCAAACCGTTCAGCCTCGACGAGTTGCTGGTGCGCATCGCAGCGATCCTCCGCCGTGTAGCCTACGAACGCAGTGTGCCATCAGCCGCCAACGATGACCGGACACGCTTCGATGATCAACGCGGCGACGTGCATCACGAGGGTCGCTGGATCGGTCTGACGGCGACCGAGTACCGGCTGATGAAAGTGCTCCATGAGGCAAGCGGCGAGGTGCTGAGCAAGCCCTTCCTCTATCAGCAGGCCCTGCGTCGCGGCTATTCGCAACATGACCGCAGCCTGGACATGCATATCAGCAACATCCGCCGCAAACTGGCCCGCGAACGGGTCATCGAGCTGCGCCTGGAATCCGTGTGGGGCAAGGGCTACGTGTTAGAGCTGCAGGCCCCTTGATGCCCAATCGTCATTCGCTGTTCTGGCGTCTGGTCGTGCTTGTTGCCGGGTTCTGCCTGTCGATGATCTGGGCGAGCGGCTACGTTGGCCGTCACATCGACCGGGCCAACTCCTATTTGTCGCAGGAGGCTCACGAAATCCTTGCCGGCTATGCCGAGGAGGCCCATGCCGCTCTGCAAGCGGGACCACAGACACTGGGGCAATGGCTCGCCCGCATGCGCCAGCGCGAGTCGAGCTGGCTGGTTGTGGTGGATGAAAAGCTACAACCCCTCGGCGGGCAGACGCTGAGCGACGAAGAACGGCAAATGCTCACCTTCGTACGGCATTACGAACGGCCGATGAGCCGGCGCTATGAGGGCCTGCCGCTCATCTCCGTGCCCATCGCGGACAGCGGCGCCCTGCTGATAATGCGTCTGCCAGAACGCTTCCGGCCCTGGCGCCATCACGCGTTACTCACCGCCGGGGTCGTGTATTTACCGCTGGTGGTGCTGTCGGTGCTGTTCTGCTGGTTGCTCTATCGTTTGCTGGTTTCACCGCTGGACGGCCTGCGTCGGCAGGCCAATGCGCTGCGCGGCAACCGTCTCGATTCGTTGCTGCCGCCGTCGATAGCCCGGCGCAACGATGAACTCGGCGAACTGGGCCGCTCACTGGAATACCTCACCCAGCGTCTGCGAGACTCCATCGCCCAGCAGCAGCAATTGCTGCGCGACCTTTCTCACGAGCTGCGTACCCCGCTGAGCCGCTTGCGCGTCGCCTGCGAGAGCGAGCTGAGTGCCGAGGAAATGCGCAGCCGCACCGACCGGGAAATCACCAGCATGCAGCAGCTGGTCGACAGTACCCTGGAATTCGCCTGGCTGGACAGCGAACAACCCCGTTTCGAATGCGAGCCGGTGGACGTGGCTGCGCTATGGGACGTGCTCAGCGAGAACGCCTGCTTCGAAGCCGGCTGGCCGCGTCAGCGCATCCAGGCGCAGCTGCCCGAAGACTGCCAGGTGCTTGGCAATCTCAACGCATTGGCGCAAGCCATGGAGAACATTCTGCGCAACGCCATTCGCTATTCCCCTGTAGGAGGAACCGTTCGCCTGTCGGCTGATCGCGACGGCGTCCACTGGCGGCTGCGCATCGAGGACCAGGGGCCGGGCGTGCCTGCCAACCAGCTGCCGGTGATCTTCCGCCCCTTCGCTCGACTCAGCGCGGCCCGCCCCGGTGGTGATGGTTTCGGCTTGGGCCTTGCGATCGCCCGCGGCATGGTTCAGATGCAGGGCGGCGACATCTGGGCCCAAAACAGCGAGTCCGGCTTGCGCATGACCATCCGATTGCGAAGTGTATAGATTGTAAATGAGCTTTACTCTCAAATGAGAATACTTAGCATTGCGAACGGCGCGATAGCCGCTTGAAGGTAACGCGCTTTTTTTGCGGCCCCTTTTCGGTCGCCGACTAACAATGCATAAGCTCAGGGAGAACGCGGGAATGGTAGTTTTCAATCGAAGCCGGCTGGCTGGCGCCATCGCCATGGCAACCTGGATGAGCGCAACGGCCCAGGCACAAGAGCCGATCGAACTACAGCCCACCACGGTGGTGACCGCTGCGGGTTTCGAGCAGAACATCGCAGAGGCTCCAGCCAGTATTTCGGTGATCACCCGCGAGCAGCTTGAAGAACAGTCCTACACCAGCGTTCTCGATGCAATGAAAAACGTTCCAGGCGTGTATGTCTCCGGCGGCGGTAATCAGCAAGACATCACTATTCGCGGCATGGGCAGCGAATACACCCTGGTGCTGGTGGACGGACGGCCAATCTCTGCAGGTCGCCAGACCCAGACCAACGGAACCTCTGGCGGCAAGCAGCAGCTGGCGTTGCCACCCCTGGCCATGATCGAGCGCATCGAAGTCATCCGCGGCCCGATGTCCTCGCTGTACGGTTCAGAAGCCATGGGCGGCGTCATCAACATCATTACCCGCCAGTCCACCAACGAATGGGCAGGGACCGTCCGCGCCCAGAAGATGTTCTCCCAGAACGATTACAACGACGACGAATACCACACCGAGCTGTTCGCCGGTGGCGCGCTGATTCCCGGACTGATGGGCCTGCAGCTGAGCGGCGCCTATACCCACACTTATGAAAGTGATTACGTCGGCGGTGAATCCTTCAATTCCGGTGAAAGCAAGCCGGAAACCCGCGAGAGCAATGTCGGCGCTGACTTGTTTATAACGCCCACCGAAGCCGACCGGTTCACCCTTGGCTATCGCGAAGTTACACAGAAATCGCGGCATACCGCAGGCAAGAGTTCGCCTGTAACCGATACCCTGCTGGAGGGGCAGGCATCGACCAACCGCTTCGAGAAGGAAGTCTGGACGCTGTCGCACGACGGCAACTATGGCGGCTGGCTGATGAATAGCTATCTGCAACGCGACGTGTCCGAGCGGGTGCAGGACCTGTCGATGGAAGAGACCGTCAATCTCTTCAACACCCAGGGGACTTTTTTCTGGGGCCAACACACGATCACCCTCGGCGGACAGTACAAGGACGAAGAGTTCGTCAATGGCCAGAACGTGCTGTTCAACGATGGCATCGCAGGGGGCGTACACGAAGCCGATCGCTGGCTGGCAGCGATCTACGGCGAAGTGGAATGGGGCATTACCGAAGACTTCTCGTTGACCACCGGCTTGCGCTACAACGATGACGAGTTCTTTGGTGGTTACCTATCCCCCCGCATCTACGGCGTCTACAGCCTGATGCCAACCCTGACTCTGAAAGGTGGCGTTTCGACTGGCTACAAGCAGCCGTCTCTCACTCAATCCACCGAAGGCTTCGGTGGCCGTACCGGCGGCGGTGGCTCGCCAAACGTAGGCGCCAATGGTCAATCGCTGCCACGCGCGCTGAGCATCGGCAACGCCGATCTGGAACCGGAAACCAGCACCAGTTACGAAATCGGTTTCGTATTCGATGATCCATCAATCGGCCTGGGTTCCAGCGTGATGGTGTTCCATACGGTCTACAAAGACAAAATCGCAGAAGATCGCTTCTGCACTAGCCCGAATGCTGCTAGCAACAACGACGTTGCCAATTACGCCTGTAACTTCGGTGGCAACAACTTCTACTTCCTCAGCACGACCCGGAACATCGATGAAGCCGTTATCCAGGGTGTGGAATTCACCCTCGACTACGACATCACCAACGACCTGACCTGGATGAGCAGTTATACCTTTACCGACTCCGAACAGAAGACCGGTGAGTTCAAGGGTGAGCCGCTCAACAAGCAGCCCCGGCACATGTTCAACACCAATCTGGATTGGCGCGTTTCGGACAAGCTTAACCTGTGGTCGCAGTACAACTACCGCAGCCGTACCTCCGATTACCTGAGCCGTACCAGCATGAGCGAAGGCACGCCGGGCTACGGGTTCGTCGACATCGGCGCGGTGTACGGAGTGTCCCGTAACGTCGACCTGACTGCCGGGCTCTACAACGTGGCAAATAAGGAAGTGACCAATGACGATTACGCCGTGGTGCTCGACGGTCGCCGCCTGGTCGTAGGCATGTCGGTCGACTTCTAAACAACAGATGCGGTAAGGGGCGCGGCCTGGAAGGCGCGCCACGCCGCTTCGAATTGACTGCCCGACCGGCTGATAAAGCCAGTGTCGGGCGTTTTCGTATGACTTCAGCTGTTCCTATTGGGAGCCTGTCGTGACTCGTTCCGTATCGCAATCGAGAAATGCATGGCCTGAAATCGCCATCCGTACTGCGCTCGCCATCCTAGGCGGCTACGCCTTCACCTACGCATTCACTGCGGCCCTGGCGCAGGTGTTGCCGTTGGATAAGGTCGATGCGCTGGCGATCTCTTCTCTGCTGTCTTTCGTGATCTATCTGGCCTTCATTCTCTGGGCCTTTGCCGCAGCTTCACTTAAGCGCGTGCTCGTTGGCGTGTGCATGGCGTTGCCACTGGCAGCCATCGGCTTCTGGCCTCAGCTGTTGGGAGCACTGAAATGAAAGGCACCCTGACGCAATCCATGTCCTGGCTCCATACCTGGTGCGGGCTGCTGCTCGGCTGGGTGCTGTTTGCCATTTTCCTGACCGGCACCCTCGCGGTGTTCGACAAGGAGATCAATTGGTGGATGCAGCCCGAACTCGCCGACCACAGTCCATCGCCTGCGGCGGCTGCCAACCTGGCCCAGCGCTGGCTGATGGAGAAACACCCTGACGAATCGAACTGGAACATCAGCCTGCCGACCGATCGCTCTCCGGACCTGAGCGTATCCGTCGGCGAGCGACGTCGCGGCGCTGGCAGCACGCAGCTGGACCCGCAGACGAGCGAGATCGTCGAACCGAGGGAAACCGTCGGTGGCAACTTCTTCTTCCGTTTCCACTACACCCTGCACATGCCGAGAACGATTGGCGTCTGGGCAGTCGGTGTCGCCGCCATGGCCATGCTGGTGGCGTTGATCAGCGGGATCATCATCCACAAGAAGATCTTCAAGGAATTCTTCACCTTCCGCCCCGCCAAGGGGCAGCGCTCCTGGCTCGATGGGCACAACGCCAGCGCCGTTCTGCTGCTGCCGTTTCATCTGATGATTACCTATACCGGGCTCGCGATCTTTTTCCTCGTCTACATGCCGGCAGCCGTTGATGCGCTGTATGACGGTGACCGTCAGGCCTATTTCCGCGACGCACAGCCAGCCCGCGCAGCGGAGCAAGGTCAGCGCGAACAGCAGGCGGCGCAAGGCGAACAGGCCGCACGCAACGAGCAGAACCCCCGCGGAAATCAGGCGGCACGTGGCGAGCAGGCGCCACGTGAAGCGCAGACCGGACGCGGTGAGACCGCCCGGGGCGAAGGCCGCGCAAGAACCGCTGCGGCACCGGCAGCACCTCTGATCGCGCTGGGCGAAATCGTCAGCCGAGCGGAAGCTCATTACGGTGAGGGCATGATCGGCGGTCTGGCCGTGAGCAACCCGGGCAGGGCCAATGCCCAGGTCACGGCGCGCCCTGTGCTGGGCAACCGAATCGAGCTGACCAAAGGTGAAGGCATCGTCTTCAATGGCGTCACCGGGGAACTGATCAAGACCCCGGAGCCCTCAGGCGCCAGCCAGCTGACTCAACGGGTGATGGCCGGCCTGCATTTCGCGCAGTTCGGCGGCTATCCGATGCGCTGGTTGTACTTTATCTGCGGCATGGTCAGCTGCGGCATGATCGCGACCGGGCTGGTCCTCTATACCGTCAAGCAACGCAAGCAAAGCAAGGCCAACCCGCATTTCCTGAGGGTCGTCGAAAGCCTGAACGTAGCCGTGGTCGCCGGGCTTTCCCTCGCCTGTATCGCACTGCTGTGGGGCAATCGGCTGCTACCGGCCGCGCTGGAAGGCCGTCAGGACTGGGAACTGCGGGTGTTCTTCGGCATCTGGGCGTTGAGCTGGTTACACGGTTGGGTCCGCAAGCCATTGCGCGCGTGGCGAGAGCAGATCTTCGCCTCGGCAGTACTGGCGCTCGGCCTGCCGCTGCTGGACCTGATGACCGGAAACCTGACCGCCGACAGCATGCGCCTGTCGCTGATCGCAAGCATGGTGGTGACTGGCCTGCTGCTCGTCTGGACAGCCTGGAAGATTCCTAAAGCCGTCGCCGCCCGAAAGGCGCGGTCTGCCCCTCTCAACCGCCCCGTCACCGGAGCCTCTTCATGAACGGTTCAGCGCTACTCGCCAGTCTCGTGCTGGCCTACGCCGGCATGCTGGGTTTCTGTCTCGGGAAAGAGCGCCACTGGAAACAGCTGGTCAGCCCGCGCATGCCTGCGCAACTCCGTCGCCTCTGCGTTCCGGCCGGCAGCCTTCTGCTCGGCTTCGCCGTGTATGTGGCAGGACAGGTCTGGCCCGGCGGCATGGCAATAGTCGCCTGGTTCGGCCTGATCTCGCTGACCGGCTTCGCCTTGCTCATGCTGATCCCCTATGCGCCACGCCTGGTGGTGAACCTGCCCCTGGCCGGCGGGCTGATCTGGGCGGCAACTGCGCTAGCCTGAAGATCGCGGCGAGTCGGCGCCCGGCCACGCTCCGACAATAGCGCCTCCATTGCTGTATCGTGGAGCAATTGCTGCGACAGCATCCTTCCTGCAAGTGGTGGGGCCCAGATGCCCCGCCGCTTGAATGGCTCGCCGATTCTTGATCCTGTGTCCACCCGCTCAGCGGGCTGGCTCATGCCCGAGGCCGTACGGCGATTTGGTAGAAACCGGCAACCGGTTTCCAGTTGTTCCGAAAGCTTGCCGCCGTGGTTCCTTTAACAGGAGCCGGCGCTTTCACGCCTGTTCCATGCAGATCCGCTGGCCGGACAGGCGCTCATGAATTCGATTTTACGTAACATCCTCGGACGCCCCGGGCCGTCTCCCCTATGGAGCGGGCGCGCGCCCGTTCGCGAAGAGCTGTTCGGCACCGAGCGGCTCGAACTGCATGCCCGCAGCCTTGCCACCGCCCAACCCGTCACGTCCCGCCCACCAGCCGTGCTGCCGCTGCAGGCGCGTCTGAACGATAACGCCGTCGTGCTACTGGCCGCCTACCGCGCCAGCGCAACCGAGCTGGAACAGGGGCGCAGCGTGGTACCGGCTGCCGAATGGCTGCTGGACAATTATCACCTGGTCGAAGCGCAAATCCGCGAGATCCGCGACGACCTGCCGCCGGGGTTCTACCGGCAGTTGCCGAAACTGGCCGAAGGCCCCTTCGCTGGATATCCCCGCGTGTTCGGCATGGCCTGGGCCTTTGTTGCCCACACCGACAGCCACTTCGACCCCGAGACGCTGCGACGCTTTATCAACGCCTATCAACAGGTGCAGCCGCTGACAATTGGCGAGCTCTGGGCTGTCGCCATTACGTTGCGCATCGTGCTGATCGAAAACCTGCGCCGGCTGAGCGACCAGATCACCGCTGGCCGCGAAACCCGGGCAGCCGCTGACGCAATGGCCAGCCGCCTGCTGTCAGCCACCTCGGCGAAGAAAGCGCTGGACGATGAAATCGCCTTGCGTGGCGACGCGCCACTATCGGAAGTCTTCGCTGCGGAGCTGGCCAAGCGCCTGCGCGACCAGGACCCTCGCACCACACCTTCCCTGGAGTGGCTAGAGGAGCAACTGGGACGGCAGGACACCTCCATCGATCAGGTGGTGCAACACGCCCAGCAGCGTCAGGGTGCCTCGAACGTCAGCGTGCGTAACGTCATCACCAGCATGCGGCTCATCTCGGATATTGACTGGACCGAGATGTTCGAAAGCATCAGCCTGGTGGATGAGCGACTGCGTGCCGAAAGCGCCTTTGCCACCATGGATTTCCCCACGCGCAACCTCTACCGCAGTGCCATCGAGCAGCTGGCGCGGGGCTCTGCCGCCACTGAACTGGAAATCGCCGGCGCAGCACTTGCCGCGGCAGCTTCAGCGCCAACTACCGACCTGACGCAAGACGAGCGAGTGGGCGACCCGGGCTATCACCTGATCGGTGAAGGCCGCCTCGCGCTGGAGCGCGCCATCGGCTTCAGCCCACCCCTGGGCCTGCGTCTGAGCCGCTTTCATGTGCAGCTGGGCATCGTCGGCTATGTGGGCGCCATCCTCCTGCTCACGACACTGCTGCTCACGCTCGGATTACAAGCTCTGGGCGGAGCCGGCGTAGGCGCGGGCTGGCTTGCGCTGCTGGCGCTTATCGCCTTCCTGCCCATAACCGATCTGGCCACGACGATTGTCAACCGCTTGGTGAACTGGCGTTTTGGCGCCATGGCGCTGCCCGGCCTGGACCTTACCAGTGGCGTGCCGGAGTCGCTGCGCACCCTCGTCGCCGTACCGACGCTGCTGACCAATGAAGCCGACCTGCTGGAGCAGATCGAACGGATCGAGGTGCATCACCTTGCCGGGGCAGGTGGCGACCTGACCTATGCCCTGCTGACCGACGGGCTGGACGCGGACCAGGAAATCCTCGATGGCGATGCGCACCTGCTGGATGTCGCGGTCGGTGCCATCGCCCGACTCAACCAGCGTTACGGCCCGGCCCCTGGCGGCAGCCGATTCCTCATTCTGCATCGGCGCCGTCAGTACAACCCCAGCGAGGGTCGCTGGATGGGTTGGGAACGCAAACGCGGCAAGTTGCATGAGCTGAATCAGCTATTGCGCGGTGCCATCGACACCAGCTACATGCCGCTGCCGGGATGCACCCAGCGTGTACCAACCGATGTGCGTTATGTCATCACGCTGGATGCCGACACTCGCCTGCCCCGCGATACTGCCATGCGTCTGATCGGCAAGATGGCACATCCGCTGAACCGGCCGCGATTCAGCGTGCCCGAACAGCGCGTGGTCAACGGCTACGCGATTCTCCAGCCGCGAGTCACACCTTCCCTGCCAGTGGGGCGCGAAGGTTCGTTCTATCAGCGCGTGTTCTCCAGCCCGGGCGGCATGGACCCCTATGCGGCGGCCGTCTCGGACGTCTATCAGGATCTATTCGGCGAAGGCTCCTACACCGGCAAAGGCATCTACGACATCGACGCTTTCGAGGCCGCCCTGGCCGGCCGCGTGCCGGAAAACACCATGCTCAGCCATGACCTGTTCGAAGGTGTATTCGCCCGCGCGGGCCTGGCGACGGACGTCGAGGTGGTGGAGGAATTTCCCTCACGCTACGACGTATCGGGCAAGCGCCAGCACCGCTGGACCCGAGGCGACTGGCAGTTGCTGCCTTGGATATTCGGCCCACGCAACGGCGCCCAGGCATTGCCGATCATTGGCCGCTTCAAGATGCTGGATAACCTGCGCCGCTCGCTGATGGCCCCGCTGAGCCTGTTGGCCCTTCTGTTGTGCTGGCTGCTGCCGCAGCCCGCGGCGCTGGTTGGCACCCTGCTGGTGCTGGCGTCGATGGCCGTCCCCGGCCTGCTGCCGCTTTGCTTCGCGCTCCTGCCGAGTCGCAGCGGTATCAGTGCACAGAGCCATCTGCACCGCCTGCTGGGCGAGCTGCGTATGGCGGGTTCGCAAACTCTGCTGAACCTGATCTTCCTGCCTGACCAGGCCTGGCGAATGGTCGACGCCATTGTGCGCACGCTGTCGCGGCTGTACCGGACCCGCCGGAACCTGCTGGAATGGACCACTGCCGCACAGTCGGCCATCAGCCCGAGACTGACCCTGAGCGGCTTCTATCGCAGCATGGCAGGCGGCACCGCGCTCGGCCTGGCCACTACGGTTGTGGCGCTGTCGCTCGCACCGACATCCTGGCCATTGGTGGTGCCTTTCGCCCTGCTCTGGCTGGGTGCACCCGCCATCGCCCTGTGGGCCAGCCGCTCGCCCAGGATCGCCCGCAACCAGAAACTCGCCGAACCGGATGCCGAAGAACTGCGTCTGGTTGCACGACGCACCTGGCGGTTCTTCGAAACTTTCGTCACGCCCGCCGACAACATGCTGCCACCGGACAATTTCCAGGAAGACCCCAAGCCGGTCATCGCGCGGCGCACCTCGCCCACCAATATGGGCCTGTACCTGCTCTCCTCGGTTGCCGCCCGCGACTTCGGCTGGGCCGGCACGCTGCAGACGCTCGATCGTCTGGAAGCGACGCTGGACAGCATGAGCCGCCTGCAGCGTCATCGTGGCCACTTCTTCAACTGGTACGCCACCGAGGACATGCGCGCGCTCGAGCCGGCCTACGTGTCGGCCGTGGACAGCGGCAATCTCGCCGGCCATTTGATCGCCACCGCCAACGCCTGTGAAGAATGGCTCGACGCACCTCTGGCGCCCAATGCCCGACCGGGCTTGCAGGACACCTTGCGCCTGATCCGCCAGACCGTCACAGACCTGCCCGCAGCCAATGGCGAACGGGGCCGACCACTGATGGACCTGCTCGATGAAATCGGCACGCAACTGGCCGATCCCAAGGCACTCGACACCCTTTCCGCGACGCTCCGCCAGTTGACGGAAAAAGCCGCTCGATTGGCGCAGGAAATCTGCCCGGCAAGTTCGGATAACGGCTCGGAAGACCTTCACTTCTGGCTCGGTTCACTCGGCCAGACCCTGGCCGAGCATGGCCGGGACCGACAGCAGTCAGGCGAATCGCTGACGCAAATGCAGGCCCGCCTGCACCGTCTCGCCGCTTCGGTACGACAAATGGCGATGGATATGGACTTCGCCTTTCTGCTCGACCCCGAGCGCAAGCTGCTGTCGATTGGCTACGGGCTCAGCGACAACAGCCTTGACCCGAGCTGCTATGACCTGCTGGCGTCCGAGGCGCGGCTGGCCAGCCTGTTCGCCATCGCCAAGGGCGACGTGACTACCCGCCACTGGTTCCGCCTCGGCCGCACGGCGACCCCGCTGGGCAACGCCTCAGCCTTGATTTCCTGGTCGGGCTCGATGTTCGAATACCTGATGCCGTCACTGGTCATGCGCGCGCCGGCCGGCAGTCTGCTGGAGCAGACCAACCGCCTGGTAGTGCAGCGCCAGCAGGAATATGCCAACGGACGCAACGCGCCCTGGGGCGTCTCGGAATCGGCTTACAACGCCCGCGACATGGAATTCACCTATCAATACTCCAACTTCGGCGTGCCCGGCCTGGGCCTCAAGCGCGGGCTGGCGGAAAACCTGGTGATCGCACCCTACGCCACAGGCTTGGCGACCATGATCGACGCTCCCGGTGCGCAAGCCAACTTCCGCCGGATGGAAGGAATGGGTGCACTGGGGCGCTACGGCTTTTTCGAGGCGCTGGACTTCACCCCGGCCCGTATCCCGGACGGCCAGTCATTCGTGATCGTGCGCAACTACATGGCGCACCATCAGGGCATGACCATCGTCGCCATCGCCAATACGCTGCAGACCGGCCTGATGCGGGCACGCTTCCACCGAGAACCGATAATCCAGGCCTGCGAGCTGTTGCTGCAGGAACGCATGCCGCGCGATGTCGCTATTGCCCATCCGCGTGCCGAGGAAGTGAAGACCCGCGCTGCCGAAGGCGGCAGTGATCCCCAGTCGCTGCGCCGGCTCAAGGGCTCGGCCGCTGGGGTCGCACCTATCACCCATCTGCTCAGCAATGGCCGCTATGCCGTAATGCTTACGGCCGCTGGCTCGGGCTACAGCCGCTGGCGCGACATTGCGGTCAGCCGCTGGCGCGAAGACGTCAGCCGTGACAACTACGGCTCGTTCGTCTTCCTGCGCGATACCGCGGACGGCCGTGTCTGGCCGGCCTGCGGTCAGCCGCTGGGCAGCACCGCCCTCAGCCACGAAGTGATTTTCGGGGAGGATCATGCCGAATTCATTCGCCACGATCCGGACCTGACCACCACGCTGGACGTCCTGGTGTCCGGTGAGGACGACAGTGAAGTGCGCCGCGTCTCGCTCGCCAACAGCGGACGCGATGCGCGGGAAATCGAGCTGACCTCCTACAGCGAAGTGGTGCTCACCACGCCGTCCACTGATAACGCACACCCGGCGTTCGCCAAGCTGTTCGTAGTCACCGGCTACCTGCCGGAATATGGCGCCTTGACGGCCACCCGTCGCCTGCGCAGCCAGGGTGAAAACCCGGTTTGGGCCGCGCACTTTGCGGTGGTAGAGGGCGAGATCGTGGCCGATCCGCAGTACGAAACCGATCGGGCTCGTTTCATCGGCCAACGCCCGAGCGTCGCGGAGGCGGCGGTCGTCGCCGAAGGGGCAGCGCTGTCGAACAGCGTCGGAACGGTGCTCGACCCGATCTTCTCGCTCAAGTACCGGATCAGGGTGGCGCCGGGCAAGGTCGCTCGCGTGGCTTTCTGGACACTGGTGGCCGGCTCGCGGGACGAACTGCTGAGCCTGATCGAGAAGCATCATGACCGCAGCGCCTATGACCGCGCCAAGACCCTGGCCTGGACCCAGGCTCAGGTGCAGCTGCGCCACCTGGACATCAAGCCGGCCGAAGCCGCTGACTTTCAGCGACTGGCGGCACCGATCCTTTACGCCGACCCCCATTTTCGCGCGCCATCGACCGCGATCATCCAGGGCGCCGGCGCCCAGTCCGGCCTATGGCCGCACGCGATTTCGGGTGACCTGCCCATCGTCCTGCTGCGCATCGATGACATCCAGGACATCGCCCAGGTACGCCAGCTGCTACGTGCCCACGAATACTGGCGAATGAAGCGCCTGGCGGTGGATCTGGTGATTCTCAATGAGCACGCCAGCTCCTACCTGCAGGATTTGCAGATCGCCATCGAAACCGCCGTTCGCAGCAGCCAGTCGCGTCCGCGTTTCGGTGCCGAGCTCGCCCAGGGTTCGGTGTACATGCTGCGTGCCGATCTGCTGAGCACCGAGGCGCGCGCCCTGCTGCGCAGCGTCGCTCGCGTGTCGCTGATCGCCCGCCGCGGGCCGATCGCCAACCAGCTGGCCAATCAGCTGAGTCCTGCCGAGCCACTGGCCAAGCCGTTCCTGGCGGCGCAACCGAGCAGTCTCATACCGGTATCCTCCGCGTCTGATTTGGCCCGAGAACTGGCGCAGAACCTGGAATTCTTCAACGGGCTGGGCGGCTTCGACAAGGACGGTCGCGAATACGTGACGCTGCTCGAACCAGGCCGCAATACGCCGGCGCCCTGGATCAACGTGATCGCCAATCCGCGCTTTGGCTTTCAAGTCTCGACACAGGGCAGCGGTTACACCTGGGCGGAAAACAGCCGGGAAAACCAGCTGACGCCCTGGTCCAACGATCCGGTCACCGATCCATGCGGCGAAGCCTTCTACGTCCGCGACGAGGAAAGCGGCGCGCTGTTCACGCCTACCGCCCAGCCGATCCGCGACAACGGCCTCTATGTTGCGCGCCACGGCCATGGCTACAGCCGCTTCGAACACCAGACACAAGGGATCGGCCTGGACCTGCTGCAATACGTGGCCCTTGGCGATCCGATCAAGATTTCTCGCCTGACGCTGCGCAACCTGTCATCGGTACCACGCCGGTTGTCTGTTACCAGCTTCAACGAATGGGTACTCGGCACCTCGCGAGGTGCTTCGACACCCTTCATTATCACCCAGCGTGACGACAGCACTGGCCTGCTGACGGCCCGCAACCCCTGGAGCAGCGCCTTTCCAGGACGCGTGTCCTTTGCCGACCTCGGCGGGCGGCAAACCGCCTGGACGGCCGATCGGCGTGAATTCCTCGGCCGCAACAGTGGCCCGGCAACACCGGCCGCGTTGCTGGGCGCTACACAGCTGTCCGGCACAATCGGCGCTGGCATGGACCCGTGCGCTGCGCTGCAGTGCATCGTCGAGTTGGCGCCTGGAGAGAGCATCGAAGTTGTCGCCTTCCTCGGCCAGTGCGCCTCGCCCGATGAAGCGCTCGCGCTGGTCGAGCGTTATCGCCAGATCGATCTGGACGCCGTGCTACAGGAAGTCACGGAGCACTGGCGCACCGCGCTGGGCTCGGTGCAGGTAAAAACGCCGGACCGTGCGATGGACATCATGCTCAACGGCTGGCTGCTCTATCAGACCCTCGCCTGCCGCATCTGGGCGCGCTCGGCCTTTTATCAGGCCAGTGGCGCCTACGGCTTCCGCGACCAGTTGCAGGACGGCATGGCGCTGACCTTTTCCCAACCCGAGGCGACCCGCAGCCACATCCTGCGCGCCGCCAGTCGCCAGTTTCCCGAGGGCGACGTTCAGCACTGGTGGTTGCCGCATTCCGGTCAGGGCGTCCGTACGCGCATCTCCGATGACCGCGTCTGGCTATCCTTCGCCACCGCGACCTACATCCAGGTTTCCGGTGACGCCGCGATCCTCGACGAACCGGTCACCTTTCTCGAAGGCCCGTTGCTCAAGCCCGGCGAGCACGATGCGTTCTACCAGCCAATGGTGGCTGCAGACACCGCCTCGCTGTTCGAACATTGCGCCCGCGGGCTCGATCAGTGTCTCGAGCTGACCGGCGAGCTGGGTTTTCCGCTGATTGGCGGTGGCGATTGGAACGACGGCATGAACCGCGTCGGCGAAGACGGTAAAGGCGAGAGCGTCTGGCTCGGCTGGTTGCTGCTGCGCACCATCGAGCTCTTTGCGCCGCTGGCGGACAGTCGAGGCAACATTGACGACGCTCAACGGGCCGAACGCTGGCGCGAACATGCTCAGGCGCTTACCGCAGCTCTTGAAGAAAAGGCCTGGGATGGCGAATGGTATCGCCGCGCAACCTTCGACGACGGCACCTGGCTCGGTTCGAAGGACAGTGACGAGTGCCGCATCGACTCCATTGCCCAGTCCTGGGCCGTGCTCTCCGGCGCAGCCGACCCGAGCCGCGGACGGCGGGCCATGACCTCGGTGCAGCAACACCTGATCCGCGAAGACGACGCCCTGGCCCTGCTGTTCATTCCTCCGTTCGACAAGACGCAGAAGGAGCCCGGCTACATCAAGGGATACCCGGCAGGGCTGCGGGAGAATGGCGGGCAGTACAGCCACGCCGCGATGTGGGCGATGTTCGCCTTTGCCAAGCTCGGCGACGGCAATGCGGCGTGCAGGATGTTCACCCTGTTGAACCCCATCAACCATGCGCGCACTTCCGAGCAGAGCCAGCGCTATAAGGTCGAGCCCTACGTGGTGGCCGCGGATGTCTACGGCGTCGCGCCCCATAACGGTCGCGGCGGCTGGACGTGGTACACCGGCGCAGCCGGATGGATGTACCGCGCCGGCGTCGAAGGTATTCTCGGGATTCGTCGTGAAGGTGACTGGCTGTACGTCGATCCTTGCATCAGCAGCGATTGGCCGGCGTTCGAAGCCAGCATCACGCTGGGTGAAACGCACTACAGCATCCGCGTGGAAAATCCCGACCAGGCCAATCGCGACATCAAGCATGCGCAACTGGACGACGCCCCCCATGATTGCCACCAGGGCCAGGTCCGACTGGCATTGGACGGACGGACTCATCGGGTGCTGCTGACCTTGTAACCGGCAACCGCTCCGGCCTTAAAGCGTTGACTGTACAAATATGCAAGGCTTTTGATCCGACATGGGTAGCGGCTCTGATCGGCGACAGATACGACGCGCTGTCCTGCGAAACGCCCACCGGGCCCTTGGGCCTGCAAACTTTCTGTTGATAAAGTCACCTAACCTGTTCACCCAGCCAATCGCTGCACCGGAGCGACTGGCGCATCCCTGTTCTGGAGGATTCGATGGACGATCGCGTCAAAGCCGTATTCGACACTTATCATGCACATCTGCTGAAAGAGCGTGAACAACGCCAGGCTGGACAGGCTGCGAACGCCGATTGGCGCACCCACGCGTTTCTCGCGGTCGGCCCGAATACCGGGCAGCTGATCAATACGCTGGTCCGCAGCCTGGATGCGCCTACTATCCTCGAGCTGGGCACTTCCTTCGGCTACTCGACGCTCTGGCTCGCCGAGGCAGCGCAAGCCAGCGGGGGTCGTGTCGTGACCATGGAGCTGCATCAGCACAAGTCCGACTTCGCTCGCGACATGGCCGAACAAGCGGGCCTGGCCAGCGTCATCGATTTCAAGGTGGGCGATGCGCTGGAACTGATCGACGCCATGCCAGAGCGCATCGACTTCGTATTACTCGATCTCTGGAAGGATTTGTACGTGCCTTGCCTCGAGCGTTTCTATCCGAAACTCAATCCCGGCGCGACCATCGTCGCCGACAACATGATCCGCCCAGGCGGCGAGCAAGCCGCCAAATACCGCGCCGCCATCGCGCAAACGCCGGGGCTGAGCAGCGTGCTGCTGCCGGTGGGTACAGGTTTGGAGGTCAGCCGCCTCGATAGCTGAACGGCGACGCTTGCAGTGTGTCATTTGCGAAACGCGATCCGAAAAACCTGCCCGATGGTATGCAGCGAAGCGGTGATGCGCCAACGCTGGACTATACCCACCACAACCCCGTACGACGCGGGTAGCGTGGATCTCGCTGAACATTGGCGCTATTCGAGCGCACGCAACTATGCAAGCCAGCCAGGTCTGCTCGATATCACGCATTGGACGCGAGTCTGCACCAGGTGACGCAGAGCGTCACGGCTGGCGTTCCCATGCTCCCGCGTGGGAACGCCACCCAGGACGCTCCAGCGTCCAGTTACGAGTTCAAGGAAGAGCTCGTGGGTCGAAACCGTTGCGTCATCGCTGAAGGCTGACAAGCCCGGCGAGCAGCGAGGCCAAACAGCGCTGCTGATTACCAGTTGTAGCTCACTTTCGCAGTAATCTCGCGGCCGGGGTTGTAGTAATCCGCAGTGGCCGAGCCGACCACATGCTGTTCGTCCAGGAGATTGCTAACGTTGACCGCTAGGTCGGTGCCTCTGGCAATCCGGTAGTTGAAAGCGGCATCGAACAGCGTGGCCGCGTCGCTCTCGGAGGTATTTTCAGCGTCAAAGTAGTAGGCGCTGGTGTAACGTGCGCCCAGGCCAACGCTCATCTCCGTACCTGGCAAGGTGTAGTAGCCCCAGAGCGACGCCGTATGGTTCGGTGCAACACTGAACTCGTTTCCTTTGATGGACGTGCCACTGCTGAGAGTTCCGCGTGTCACTTCGGATTCCATGTAGGAATAGCCCCCGATTAGACTCAGGTTGGCGGTCAACTCTGTTTTGGCTTCCAGATCAAGACCGCGCACACGCGATTCGCCGACTGTTTCGCGCTCAATGGTGCCATTGGGCTGAACGACGGCAATGCTCACGTCCTCCTGGTTGAGGTCGTAGATGGCTGCTGAATACAGCGAACTCGTGCCAGCGGGCGCGTACTTCACGCCGACCTCATACTGCTTGCCGTGCTCAGGGTTGACACCTATATCAGGCGGTGCAACAGATTCCACCATGCTGACATAGGTGGAGATCTCGTCGGTGACCTTGTAGGTCAGCGAGCCGCGAAGGGAGGTTTCCGAGAAGTCGGAGGTGGCGGTGGCCCCAGTGATGTCCGTTTCGGACAAATCCAGACGATCGTTGCGCACACCTGCGGTGACGATGAACCGGTCGATGGAGAAATTCTGCTGCACGAAAGCCGATTTGGTCTTGAAGTCGCGGTCATAGCGAGCGTAGACGTTCAGGCTAGTCGGCGCACCGCTGTAAACCGGATTGGCGAGGTCAATCGAAGCAGCGTCACCGTAGAAAGACGACTCTTCAGTCGATGCATCACGGTACTCGACGCCCACCAAGGTGCTGCTGTCGATGCGCTCGAAACGAGCATCGTATTGCAGCATCACGTTACCGATGAATTCCTGAGCTTCGCTGTCGGTGCCGAAGTAATCGCGATCTACCACTGTGCCGGTCCGGGCGGCGGAGTCGGTGATGTAGACGTAGCCGAAGTCGTCGGTCGACTCGCTGTAACGCAGGTTGCTGCGCAACGTGAAGCCATTGTCGAAGTCGTGAGTGACGGTGCCTGTCACGTTACTGCGCTCGACATTCTGGTAGTTGAAGCTGGGCTCACCGTAGAAGTCGCTGCGGTCGTACTCGCGATCGAGCGGGTAGCCACCGCTGTTGGGCGTGCTGTCACGGTTCAGGTAATCAACGATGACGGTTGCCGAAGTGAATGCCGTCGGCTCCCAGGTCAGGCCGCCCATCACGAACTCGTCGTCATCCTCGGAGTTGTCGTATTCGCGCTCGCTGTCCTGGAACTTACCAGTGAGGCGATATGCGAGGGTTTCCTCCGAGTTAAGGGCGTCACCAACATCAATGCCCGCTTCCTTGTGATCGAAGGAGCCGTAGGTCACGAAGCCTTGGCCGAAGCGTTCGAAGCGCGGCTGCTTGCTCACGAAGTTGACCGAGCCGCCTGGGTCTGCGGGGCCGAACAGCGTGGAGTTGGCTCCGCGGAGCACTTCGACGCGCTCAAAGGCGAAAGGCTCTTCGCGAATACCGCGCATCGAGCCCAGGGTCAGTCCGTCACGGTAGGTCGTGGCGTCAAACCCGCGAATTTTAAAGTAGTCGTTGCGGTCATCGGTCCCGTAGAAGTCGGTGAGAACGCCGGGGGTGTATTGCAGAACCTCTTCGGTCGTGCTGGCACTGCGTTGTTCGATTTCCTTCTCGGTCACCACTGATACCGAGGCCGGTGTGTCGAGGATGCTGGTGGCCACTTTACCGCCGACCCACAGTTCCTGGGCAACGACCGTGCTTGCGTCGTCTCCTGCAGATGCGCTGGCGTTGACGATGATGGGAGCAAGCCGATACGCCTCTTTGTCCGCTTTTGTGCTCGTCTCCTGTGCGTTGCCGCTCATGGGGAGGCCAACCAGCGGAGCGCAACACAAGAAGGCAGTGGTGGTACGTCGCCACGGTGTCTGTGCTTTCCCAAGTCCGGCTTTGCTACCAGTCATTCTTCAGGTCCTCGTCGGTGTGTGTGTTTGCTAAAAAGGCGGGTTATGAAATTTGTTACAAAATCTCCAAGCAGCGGATAGTAATCAATCGCCAATGAGATATGTAATCATTTACAAAAGAACTTTTGAATGACGCTCGCCTTCGCACAGGGACAGAACGGACCCCGACACCACCTGAACACCGTATCTCGGCATAAGCTCGCATTGATCGACTAGCCTGGATCGTCCGCAGGCGCGATTTCTCCACATGCCCAGCGGCCACCCTCAAACCGCACGCAAGCCATTACAATGCGCGACTTTCGACTCGCACCCGGTCCGCGCTCATGTCCCTACCCCAGCACCAACTCGAACTGCTCAGCCCTGCGCGTGATGTTTCCATCGCCAAGGAAGCCATCCTGCATGGCGCCGATGCGGTGTACATCGGCGGGCCGAGTTTCGGTGCGCGGCACAACGCCGAGAACAGCGTGGCGGACATTGCCGAGCTGGTGACCTTTGCGCATCTGTTCCATGCGCGGGTCTTCGTCACCATCAACACCATCCTCCATGACGACGAGCTAGAGCCTGCGCGCGCGCTGATTTGGCAGCTGTATGAGATCGGTGTGGATGCGCTGATCGTCCAGGACATGGGCGTGATGGAAATGGACATTCCGCCGATCGAGCTGCACGCCAGCACCCAGACCGACATCCGCACCCTGGAGCGCGCCAAGTTTCTCGACAAGGCCGGTTTTTCGCAGCTGGTGCTGGCCCGCGAACTGAACCTGCAGGAAATCCGCGCGATCAGCGATGCTACCGATGCAGCCATCGAGTTCTTCATTCACGGCGCCCTCTGCGTGGCGTTCTCCGGCCAGTGCAACATCTCCCATGCGCAAAACGGCCGCAGCGCCAACCGCGGTGACTGCTCCCAGGCCTGCCGCCTGCCCTACACGCTCAAGGACGACCAGGGCCGCGTCGTCGCTTTCGACAAGCACCTGTTGTCGATGAAAGACAACAACCAGAGCGCCAACCTGCGCGCGCTGGTGGATGCAGGCGTACGCTCGTTCAAGATCGAAGGACGTTACAAGGATGTGAGCTACGTGAAGAACATCACCGCTTACTACCGCCAGCGCCTGGACGAGATTCTCGAAGACCGCACCGACCTGACCCGCGCTTCCAGCGGTCGGACCGATCACTTCTTCGTGCCGGACCCGGACAAGACCTTCCACCGCGGCAGCACCGACTACTTCGTCACCGACCGCAAGATCGACATCGGCGCCTTCGATTCGCCGACCTTCACCGGTCTGGCCGTGGGCGAAGTGCTCAAGGTCGGCAAGCACGACCTCACCGTGCAGACCCGCGAGCCACTGTCCAACGGTGACGGTCTGAACGTGCTGGTCAAACGCGAGGTGGTGGGTTTTCGCGCCAGCGTGGTCGAGCCGCTGGGACAGACCGAAGAGGATGGCCAGTCGCTCATGCAGTACCGCGTCGAGCCTAACGAGATGCCGGCGGCCCTGCGCCAGCTGCGTCCGAACCATCCGCTGAACCGCAACCTGGATCACAACTGGCAGAACGCACTGCTGAAGACCTCTGCCGAGCGCCGCGTTGGGGTCCGCTGGTTGGCCAAACTGCAGGCAGACGAGCTTGAGCTGCATGTCACTAGCGAGGAAGGCGCCTACGCTACTGTCTCGCTGGCCGGCCCCTTCGGCGAAGCCAAGAAGCCTGAACAAGTACCCGCCCAGATCGCAGACCTGCTGAGCCAGCTGGGCACAACCATCTACCACGCCGAAGAAGTAGACGTCGACGCGCCCCAGGCGTTCTTCATCCCCAACTCGCAACTCAAGGCCCTGCGCCGCGAGGCCATCGAAGCACTCACCGAGGCCCGCGAAGCCATCCGTCCGCTGGGCAGCCGCAAGGCTGTCAGTGTGCCGCCGCCGGTGTATCCCGAGTCGCACCTGACCTTCCTCGCCAACGTCTACAACGAAAAGGCGCGCACCTTCTACCAGCGTTACGGTGTCGAGCTGATCGATGCGGCCTTCGAGGCCCACGAAGAGACCGGCGAAGTGCCGGTGATGATCACCAAGCACTGCCTGCGATTCTCCTTCAACTTGTGCCCGAAGCAGGCCAAGGGCGTGACGGGCGTACGCACCAAGGTCGCCCCGATGCAGCTTGTACACGGCGACGAGGTGCTGACCCTGAAGTTCGACTGCAAGCCTTGCGAGATGCACGTGATCGGCAAGATCAAGGGCAACATCCTCAATCTGCCGCAGCCAGGCAGCGCCAACAGCGTGGTCGGCCACATCACGCCGGCCGACCTGATGAAGACCATCCGTAGCAAGCCGGCACGCTGACACTGCCGCTCCGACTCACAAGGAAGTGATATGAAGAAATCCACATACCATTGCGCCGCTTTCGCGGCGCTTTCTCTAACTGGTTGCGCCAGTACGCAACAGGTGACCATTGAACAACCCGAGGGCTATCGGGCCACCGCTTACGTTGTGTACCACAATCAAACGTCCGATCGCTGCCGGGCAAGCTACAGCATCGGCATGGGCCGCTGGATATACATGCATGAAAAGGAACGTCGTTTAGAATCGCCGAGTACCGGCCCTGTGCAGTTCAAGATCCCCGATAGAGTTCACAGAGGGCTCTGTACGCAGTACCTGCAGCGACTTGAAATAGAAACCACACCAACCCATGGTGGTGAACCGATAAAGCTGGCCCGGTTGGACTTTCGCCCCGCAAGCCGGGCAGCGCCCGCCCACCAGGTGCGCCTGAACTGCAATCACGTGCGGTCGTTGGGCAAGTCGAACAGCGTGGAACAAGAGACATGGTGCTGGCCACATGAGCAGACGGACATAGGCTGGTCGGTAAAGCATGTTAGTAGCCCCTCCCGGCTCGCCCCTCTGCACGTACGCCTGGAGCTCCCAGCGGAACCGGGCTACCTAGGGCGCTGGGTCAGGATCGGTGGTCAGCACATCCCTTATAAGCTGGTTCACGAACGGCCAGGCATGGCCCGAGTTGAACTCGTGGAAATCCGTCGCGATGGGCTTAGTTGCAATAGCCACCCCGCCTGCGAGCATGGCATCGAACCGTCAAAAGTCATGGCCCTTGCCGTGCTACATGCAAAGGTGACCAACACCTACTGGGCGCACTCAGGCCCAGACACGCCGGCAATCTTCGAAAGAGCAAACGCTTAGGATTGGGTAAGCGATATTTCAAACAAGCTCTACCGCTGGAAGTGGCAACACCAGGATCAGATGGAGCTACTGGTGCGCACCTACCTGTATGCCCAAGACACCATAGATGAACCAGCCTGGAATCCCTTACCTGGTGAGGCGTCCGAGACGCACTTCGCGCGCTGCAAGAAGTTGTTCGGGCCCGCCTCGCATGACCGACACCAACTGAACCAAATCAAGTCGGAAGTTGGCAGATGGATCGCCCATCGGCCGAGTGCGCTTAGAGAAGACATCTTCAAAAAAGAAGGTCACCCCAGCTGGATAGCCGAACAGGTACGTGATCTACAGCGATGGAACTGGGCCTCACCAGAACAAATCAGCTTTCTGCTAACACATCGGGCTTCAGCAAAGTCTCGGCCTCTCGCATGCGAACCGCTCACTGACGAAGAGCCGGATCAGCATTTTCTTCGTTGCCAGCGTTTGTTTGGCCCCATACCCAAGCGATAGATAAGCACGCTGAATTTGGTGGAGAGAAGCCGCGTGCCTTCCGGCACAACCCAGTTCGCATTCGCTTGCCGTTTTTCTCACTATGATTCGCACCCGCTCGATCCAAGGAAGGACCTATGCTCATGCGAACACAGTTTCAAATCGGGCTCGCAACGCTCTGGCTAGCATGCATGCCAGCAGAGGCACACAGTATCGACATCGGCTGGATACGTTTAACTTCACGTGTCCAGCTAGATGCCCCCGAGACGCCTGTCAGTGCCAGCTCAGGCAGCCTACTATTTGCGGAAACGGAAGACACCGAACCCAGGCCTCATAAAACACTGCTGAGCGCACATCAGCAGCTGCTCTACCTGAATATTTACCGCGATCCTGATTACCGCGAGCGGGCGTACAAATTCGGGCCGTTGCCACTTTTTGAACGATCAGAGTTGCAGCACTGTATCCGAGACGGCCGGCGCTTCGACGCGGATAACTGGGCCGGTGAGTTCAGCCCCTCGGAGGGCTTGCTCCTGCTTGGTTACAGCGTAAGTTGTGCCGACTATCGCCACTGGCAGGACGATCGTTTCATTCTGCTCGATACGAGAACCCCAGGCACGCCGTTACTGGCGATTGGCCGCCCCACCACTGCCGAGCAGATTAGCCTGACGCCTCTGCAGCCTATGCCCGAAGGACTCGGAGAACAGTGGCTAAAGCGCCTCAACGGGGATTCGGGCGCGCGACATTATTCATTACCAAGCGCGCCGACCTATTTCATGCTCGACCAAACCATGCCTTCCGAAGACGGTGAACAAGCCCTCAGGAAGCTACGTCGCCTGCATACGAACGCATTCGCCCACAAAGGCAACGCAGAAACCCTGGAACCCCTCCGTGATTTCCTGACCAAGCACGACTATCGGCAGTTAGGTGTTGGCATACGAGATGTACCTCGCCTGCTAAACGATATTGCATTCTGGCTAGCCGCTGCCGGAGACCCCGAGGCCGCCCGGCCACTGCTTGAGGAAGTTCTACAGCGGGAGCCAGATCGTATCGCCGTGCAACTTAATCTGGCCGACATCGACTGGCAGCTTTATCGGCTGAACCCTAACCTCGGCCTTTATGAAGCCCGTGCGTTGGAACGCTACCGAATCTATTGCGGTCTGCGCTTAACCCGCCAACTTTCTATTCCGAAGCGGGTATTGGAGCGTCTCCAGCTGAGCGAAGCCAGCGAACAGGCATGTCGTCCACATTGGCCGCTGCTAAACGCGGTCAGAGCAGACGATCTATCTCTGGTTCAACGTCTTCTTGACCAAGGCGTTTCCGGTCATGTCGTGGGCGACGATGGTCAAAGTGCGTTGATGCTGGCACTGCATAAGCCCAACCTAGAAATAGCCCAACGTCTGGTTGCAGCCGGTGCCCGACTAACTGGGCTCTATCCCTACCGAACGCAGCTTGCACAAGCGCTCGCATTGGATTTGAAGGAAGATCCCGAACTCGCCCGCCCGACACGCTTTAGGTTCCTGGCAGCTGCAGGCGCACCGTTCGAAGAGCCAGAGCTGAACGATCAGACTTTACTCATGCAATACGCAAGTAATCCCCGCGACCTGCGAGTGTTGGAGGAGCTGTTGCGCCATCGGCAGAACGTCGACCATCGAAACAAGGACGGCAACAATGCTATGCAGCGCGCACTAACCGCGGGCAACTTCAAGGCTGCCGACATGCTTTTGGACGCTGGCGCACAGCCCAACCAGCTATTTGATGGTCGCCTGCATTGCAAGAACATGGATACCGCCTACAGCCCAATCCAACTTTTAGCCAATGCATCGCAATCTGAGCGCAGCCATGACGATGAAACACGGCGCGTCAGTCTTGCATCCTTCGCAAAAATGCTGAAAGCAGGCGCTGATCTTACGCTTGGGCAGCGCTGTGGATTGCGTGGAAAAGATGTCCTCTTGGAATCCCTGGTCCGTGCGCGCAGAGACGACATGATGGCTCTACTCGACAGTACCGACTCGCCGCGTCAGCCCACCGACTGACAGGTTACTGATACCGCCATCCGCAACCTACGAGATACCAGCGCCACGCAGGACGGCTCCGCTTGGGAGACGATGTTGGCGGTGTTGCGGCGCGGCGCGCCGGTGCTAGATGCATTGAAACAGCGACTTGCGATTTTGCCCGCACGCGGAGCTTGACCCCAAGAGGGGGAACCACGGCCTGGTCCAACTGACAACCGCTCTGCGACTGGCACGGCTAGCAGCTCAGAATGTCGCGCGGGCATTCAACCGTGCGGTTCTCGGCTCGCCAACATTAAACCTGCAGTTCGCTGTTGGCGCTCGACGGGTAGTAGTGCTTGTCGCCAGGTATCGACCTAGATGCACGTGATCGGCAAGATCAAGGGCAACATCCTCAACCTGCCACAGCCGGGCAGTGCGGCCAGCGTGGTCGGCCACATCACGCCGGCCGACCTGATGAAGACCATCCGTAGCAAGCCGCACGCCTGAGCAACAGGCGGGCACCGTTACGGCGTCCACCCTCAGGCGCCTGCGGTTCCGCTCCGTAAAAACCTTGTGATTCGAGGCCGCCGTCCGGTACGTTCGACATGCCCGCGTAACTGGCGGGCCAGAACAATAACCGCTGCCTTCCCTGGCACGCCCTTGCAAGGAAACACCATGAGATCTCTGATTGCAGCTGGCGTCTTGCTGGCCAGTGGCGCGAGTTTCGCCGCGCCCTCTTCTTCGCTGCTCGATGACGTCCAGCAGCGTGGCACACTCAAGGTCTGCACGACGGGCGATTACAAGCCCTACACCTTCCTGCGCGACGACAAGCAGTACGAGGGCATCGACATCGCCCTTACCGAGTCGCTCGCCAAATCGCTGGGCGTGAAGGTTGAGTGGATTCCGACGACCTGGAAGACGCTGATGCCGGACTTCCTGGAACAGTGCGACATGGCAGTCGGCGGTGTTTCCATATCGCTCGAGCGGCAGAAGAAGGCCTTCTTCAGCGATCCGATTGCGGTGGACGGCAAGATTCCCTTCGTCCGCTGCGACGAGGTCGAGAAGTACCAGACCATCGAACAGCTCAATCAGCCTTCGGTCCGCCTGATCGAGCCGTCGGGCGGCACCAACGAGGCCTTCGTACATCGCGAATTGCCCAAGGCGCAGCTGGAGTTGTTCCATGACAACACCGTGATCTTCAAATCCGTCGCCGACAACAAGGCCGACGTGATGATCACAGACTCATCCGAGGCGCAGTATCAGCAACGCAACTACCAGACGCTGTGCGCGGTGAACCCCGACAAGCCACTGCAATACAGTGAAAAGGCTTTCCTGTTGCCACGTGACGATGTGGCATTCAAGGCTTACGTCGATCAGTGGTTGCACCTGAGCAAAGCCACCGGCGAATACCAGCGCATCGCCGACAAGTGGCTGGCAAAACCCGGCGAGTGACGACTCGAACCTGACCGAGCCGCACCGCTAGAAGGTCACACTGGCGCTCAAGCGTGCGGTTCTCGGCTCACCCACGTTGACCTGCAGCTCGCTGCCCGTGCTCGACGGGTAGTACTGTTTGTCGAACAGGTTGTCGACGTTGAACTGCAGCCGGGTCTTCTGGCCCAGCAGCGGATATTCCCAACGCAGAAAGGCGTCGGCCACGGTATAGCTGCTCATCCAGTAATCGTTGGCGTTGTTGCGAGCGCGTTCGCCCACGTAGCGCGCGCCGCCACCGGCATGCCACTCGCCCAGCTCGGTCGGTACACGCAGGTGGTGAGTCAGGTACAGGCTGGCGGTATGTTCTGGCGCCTGGGTCAGGCGATTGCCTTCGTCCTGCGGGTCATCGAGGATTTCGGTGCGGGTGTACGCGTAGGTGCCGATGAGGTCCCAGCGGTCAGCGATACGACCGCTGATATCCAGCTCCAGCCCCCGCGAACCGACGGTTCCGGCGGCATCGCTGATGCTCACGCCGGCGACGGTCGTGGTGGTTACTACGTTGTCCTTCTTTATGTCGAACAGCGCGAGATTCGCGCTCAGCCCCGGCATGATCGCGTACTTGGCACCCAGCTCGTAACTGCGCCCCTGCTCTGGCTCGAAGGTGTTACCGGCATCGTCCAGGCTGGTGTTGGGTACGAACGAGCGGCTGTAATTGCCATACAGCGAAAGCGCATCGTTGACCTCATAGACCAACCCGGCGAAGGGCACAAAGGTGTGATCGCGCTCGTCGAGGTTGACCACGTGATCGGCACCCAGCCCCTGGGCGGAATATTGCTCGTAGGCCTGGTAGCGCCCACCCAGCACCACTATCCAGCGGTCATCCAGATGCCAGTTGTCCTTGAAGTACAGCGATGTCGACTCCAGCTCGCTGCGCTGATTGCTCTGCGTCGAACTGACCACGCTTGGCGCAGCCAGCTCGCCTAGCACCGGGTCGTAGATATCGATGGCGCGGCGGGTCGCGTTGGGGTTGCGGTAGGTCTTGCCGCGGTATTGGTCCGACACTTCATTGTCGACGCCGACCAGCACGTCGTGACGCTGGCCGAACAGTTCGGACTGGCCGATGAAGTCCCAGCTGGCGTAGCGTGTTTCATAGTCGTAGTGCGCGCCGTTGGCCGCACGGGTCAACTGGCCGGAAGCTGACAAGGAGATTGGCTGGGCGATGGAAAGACCGTAGCGGTCGTTGTTCCAGCCGTAGCTGAGGCGCGTCTTCCAGCGGTCGCTGAGCTCGTACTCGAAGCGCGCCGTGGCGGTCTCGCTGATTCCCACCGCTTTCGCCCAGGTTTCATCCAGGCGCTTGTCGTAGTCCACATCAGCAGGACGGCCGTCGACGAACACCGTGCCGCGATCGAAGGGGGTGGCGTAGTCGTTGTATTCATAGGCCAGGTTCAGGCTGGCACGCTCGCCGACCCAGCTCAGCGAGGGCGCGACCAGGGTGTGCTCGTCAACACCGTAGTTGCGCCAGTAATCCTCGTGCTGACGCTCGGCGATCAGCCGATAAGCGAACCCACTGTCGCCCAGCGGGCCGGTGGTGTCGAGAAAGGTGCTACCGCCGCCCTCGCTGTACAGCGAACCACCGAGCGTGGTGCTCTGGCTGTACAGCGGCTGTTTGCTGATCACATTGATCAGGCCGCCCGGATCAAGCGCGCCGTAGAGCAGCGAAGCAGGTCCCTTGAGCACCTCGACACGCTCGGTGGTGGCGCTGAAATTGCGCGAGAGACTTGAGCGGATGCCGTCGCGCAGGAATGACCCGTCCGCATTGGTGCCAAAGCCACGCTTGATGAACGCATCCTTGGTATTACCGAGGGTATTGCTCTGACTGACTCCGCTGACGAACTTCATCGCGTCGTCCAGCGATTGCACGGCAAAGTCGTCGATGATCTGGGGCGTCACCACATTAACCGATTGTGCCTCTTCACGGATCGGCACGCTGCCCTTGCTTGCACTGCTGACTTGCCGCGCCCCATAGCCCTGGTCCGACTCGACAGGCGCATCGACAATCTGAACTTCAGGCAATACCGTTGTCTGCTGTTCGTCAGCAACCGCAAGCGCTGACGGGCTAATGGTAAAAGACAGCAGCAGGCAACGCGAAACGCGTTTGCCGTTGCGACTTGAAAGCAAAAAATGCACGAACGAATCCCGAGCCGACTGATAAGGGGCCGCAATTTAACACCAGCAAACGAATATGGCTCGCATTTAAGAATAATTCTTATAACCATCCAGGCTCGAGGGGAGCCGGCGCAAACTTCTCGATCTCGTCAAATGACGAATAGCGCGGTTTCTCATGGCAAAACAAGGAACGAACATGCTCAATGGGTCAATTCGCTGGATCGTCGCGTTGTCGCTGATCGCGACGCTTTTCGGTTGCTCGACACCTCCGCCCAAGGAGCCACTACCAGGCGCCAAACCCCAGCCTTCGACCGAGCAGGGGGACGTCATCGGTTCGGGCAAGGCTTCGTATTACGGCAGCCAGCATCACAACAAGCTGACCGCCAGCGGCGAACGCTTCGATCAAACCTCACTGTCCGCAGCCCATCGCACCCTGCCCTTCGGCACAAAGGTCCGCGTCATCAATACCCGCAACGGCAATAGCGTGGTCGTGCGTATCAATGACCGCGGACCGTTCGTGCGGGGGCGCATCATCGATCTGTCGAAAGCAGCGTTCCAGAGCATCGGCAATATCCGCTCCGGAGTTCTTCGGGTGCGCCTGGAAAAGGTCGACTGACGTGAACACCTTCTAGCACTAGATAGCATCAAGTAAGGGAACAATGTGCCGATAGATAGCCATATCCCCTCAGCACTTGGTGCTTCCATGTTCAACGGTCATCTCAAAAAGCAACTTGAAGAACAATCAGCGGAGC
Source organism: Stutzerimonas stutzeri (assembly GCF_000590475.1). Classification (NCBI taxonomy): domain Bacteria; kingdom Pseudomonadati; phylum Pseudomonadota; class Gammaproteobacteria; order Pseudomonadales; family Pseudomonadaceae; genus Stutzerimonas; species Stutzerimonas stutzeri. The sequence goes on from NZ_CP007441.1 coordinate 3,222,298, forward strand.
TGTCCCTGTTACGACAGCTGCGCGACCAGATGAGCGATACCAAGCTATGCATCATGCTCGATCCCGAGTTTCGGATGATCAGCGTGAACCATAAGTTTGCACAGACGCTTGGTTACAGCGCTGAGCAGTTGAAGGGTCGCGCCATGTCGGACATCGTGCCGGCCTACGTGAAAACCTTGCCTTGCTTCCAGAACTTTCGCTCCGCCATGTCCAGATTGGCTTCAATCAGCGACAACTACCGGTTTCTACATACAGACGGCAGCCTCGCCTGGCTGCACATCGACTGGTACCCCATCAAGAATGAGCAAGGCAGCCTGTTGCATATTCGCGGCCTCGCCCGTGAAGTGAGCAAAGAGTTGCAGCAAGCGAAGGAAAACGAAGCCTTCATCAATGCCCTGCTTCGCTCCACCGCTGTCATTCAGTTCAATCTCGACGGCACGGTCGTTACTGCCAATGAACGGTTCCTTCAAGGCATGGGCTACTCGCTCAAGCAGATCGTCGGTAAGCATCACAGCATGTTCTGCACCTCGGCGGAGGTCTCGTCTCAGCAATACAAAACGTTCTGGCAAACGCTCAATCGTGGCGAATTCGTCGCCGATCGCTTCAAACGTATCGACAGCCAGGGACGAGACGTTTGGCTAGAGGCAAGCTACAACCCAGTACACGACACCGAGGGCAAACTTTTCAAGGTGGTCAAGTTCGCCAGCGTGATCAGTGAACAGGTCGCTCGTGAACAAGAGGTGCGCGAAGCCGCAACCATTGCCTTTGACGTCTCCAGGCAAACTGACACCAGCGCCGAGCGTGGTGCCGTCGTGATCAAAGATACGGTCGCGACGATGCAACGCATTGCCAAAGAGGTTGAATCGGCCACCCATGGCATCGAGGCGCTGGGCCAGCAATCCCATCTGATCAGCTCCATCGTGCAGACCATCGGCGGCATCGCTGCACAGACCAACCTGCTCGCACTCAACGCTGCCATCGAAGCGGCACGCGCGGGTGAGCAAGGCCGCGGTTTCGCCGTGGTCGCGGATGAAGTACGCCAGTTGGCTGGTCGAACCAGCGCTGCCACCGAGGAAATCGTTAGCGTGGTGCAAAAGAATCAGGCATTGGTCGACGAAGCGGTGCAGGAGATGGCCAACAGCCGTGAGCAGGCAGCCCAAGGCTTGTCGCTAGCCAACCAGGCCGGCGCCGTGATTGTCGAAATTCAGGACGGTGCCAAGCAGGTCGTCAGCGCCGTGGGCCGCTTTGCCAACGAGTTGAAGTAACCGCTTAACAGGCCGGGAGGCGAGTGATCGGGTCTCGCATCCCAACCTTGCGTTTGCTATCCGATCCTCGGCAACGGATCGGTAAAGGTGTCGCTGTTTTCGCCGCTCTGAACATCAGCCGACGGCTGCAGCGCTTCCATCAATTTCGCGCCTGGCAAACATTGCCAGAGAAGCGATTACCGCCAGCCTCAGCTCACCGTTGACCCCACCGGACGAGCAAAGCGGTAGGTGGAAAAGCAACACAGCAGCACGCCGCTTAATGCCAACAACCCTCCTACGATGCCCACATTGCTCAGACCCAGCTGCTGGGTAACCAGGCTACCCAACAGCGCCCCGCCACCAATACCGATGTTGTAGATGCCGGAAAACATCGCCATGGCGACGTCGGTCGCATCGGATGCCAGGTTCAGCACGCGGGACTGCGACGCCAGGCCGAAGCACATCCCGGCGATCCCCCAGACCATCACCAGCGCACCGAGCATCGACGGATCGCGCGCCGCGGGGAGCAACAGCAGCAGGCACAGCGCCATGGTCGAAATCGCCGCGATCATGAAGCCTCGCGGATAGCGCCCGCTGTAGCGACTGAACAGGAACGAGCCGAGAATCCCGGCACCGCCGAACAACAACAGCAATACGGTCGTCATGTCACCGCTTAGGTGCGCGATAGCCTGCGCGAAGGGCTCGATATAGGTGTAGGCCGTGAATTGCGCGCTGATCACCAGCGCTGTCAGCACATAGGCCGCGACCAGTGCGGGCCGCCTGAACAGCATCGGCAAGCTGCGCAGTGAACCGGAATTCTGGCTCGGCAGCAGCGGCAGCGCGCGCGCCAGAACGACCACGACCAGTGCGGCGATTACGGCAATCGCCAGGAAAGTCGTGCGCCAGTCCAGCAGCCCACCAACTACCCGGCCCAGTGGAATGCCCAGCACCATGGCCAAGGCGCTGCCGGTGGCAAGCAGGCCCAACGCCTGTGCCTGCTTGCCTTGCGGTGCGACGCGTACGGCCAGCGATGCGGTGATCGACCAGAACACCGCATGCGCCAGCGCGATGCCGATGCGGCTGAGCATCAACATACCGAAGCTCGAGGCCACACTCGACACCAGGTGGCTACCGATGAACACCACGAAGACGAAGATCAGCAAGGTGCGGCGCTCGATGTTGCGGGTCAGCAGCATCATCGGCAGCGACATCAGTGCTACCACCCAGGCGTAGATGGTCAACATGAGGCCGACCTGGGACGGCGGCATGTTGAAAGAGCGGCCAATGTCGCTGAGCAAGGCCACCGGGATGAACTCGGTGGTATTGAAGATGAAGGCCGCCAAGGCCAGCGCGACGACGCTGATCCAGCTCCCGTCGCGGGTATTCGATTCGTTCATGTAGGTGATGTCTGGATGCGCTCCACTCGGCAATCGCAGCGCGCCAGAAAGGCGCACCGCAGTGTGACGAATGAGGGTGTAAGAAGTAGCCGACCCTGTTCGGCCGCCACAACGCACGCGGCCCGAGGCTTCGAGAAAGCGCGGGATAGCAGCGGGAGCGATGAGAGGTTCGAAACGGGAAGCCGGAGCGGCGCGGATTCTACGCCCGCACCATGCCGATGTCAGGCCGCGAAAGCGATCTGCGACGAGCGGCCGCAACGGCAGCCATAGGATTATGCCGACTGGCTGTCGGCATCCGGCACACGCGTGGGTAGCGTAGGCAGTAAGTCAACAAACGGTTACTTGGCGAAATACGCCTGCGCCCGCTCGGCTTCTGCAGCGGTCGGCTTGTAGCTGATCCACTGGTCCGCCTCGTTTTTCTTGTAGCGCACGACGCCCTGTGCCACATCAAACTCATAGAAGGGGTAGACCTCGCGCAGGTTGTAAAAGGCAGCCGGCGCAAAGAAGAGGATGTCGGCGACGAGATAGCCACCGTTGAACTTGAGCGGGACGATCCCGTACATCGGCTCCATGCCGTCCTGCGTGGCGCGGAAACGATACTGACCGAAGCTGGTAGCTTTGTAGGTCTTGCTGACCGGGTTTTTCAAAATCAGCGGCGCATCGTCATTGATCTTGACAGCCAGGTTCGGATCACTGGCGCGCAGCGATGTGGTAGCTGTACAGGCAGACAGCAGCGCGGCGATCAGCGGCAGCGCCAGGAGTTGCTTGGCCTTCATTTCGTTCATTCCCTTGCAGTGACGTGGTAGACGTGGACAGCGCTGAACTGACCCCTACGTTGGGAGTCGTCGTCCGTCCTTGGCGGGCGGCACTATAGGGCACGAAGGATTCGTGGCCAAGCGCCACCATCGCCGAAGTATCCTTTTCCGATCACCGGTCAGCCACGACCGCTCGGCGTTCTGCCGAAACTTTCCCGCTGAGTGCCAGCCGTACTTACAGATCCCAACCAACTCTGGAGGACGCATGACCTACCCCAAAATTCACGCGCAAAAGCAGGACCGTTTACCCGGCCGGGAACGCGAAATGGACCCGCCTGCTGAATTCATTCGTGAAGGCTACAAAGGCAGCGGCAAGCTGGCCGGCAAGGTGGCATTGGTCAGCGGCGGTGACAGCGGCATCGGTCGCGGAGCGGCAGTGCACTTCGCACGTGAAGGAGCCGATGTCGCCATCATGTACCTCGATGAGCACGAGGACGCCGAAGATGCCAAGCGCATGATCGAAGCCGAAGGGCAGCGCTGCCTCCTGCTTCCCGGAGATATCCGCGACAGCAGCCATTGCAACGATGCGGTCGAGCAAACCGTGAAGGCTTTTGGTCGGTTGGACGTCCTGGTCAACAACGCCGGACGCCAGGAAGTGCAGACGCGACTCGAAGACATCACCGATGAGCAGTGGGAAAAGACTTTCGCCACCAACATCCACGGCTATTTCTATCTGACCCGTGCGGCCCTGGCCCACCTGAAAGCCGGCGCGTCGATCATCAACACGACCTCGATCAATTCGTTCATCGGCAATCCGATGCTGGTCGATTACACCGCGACCAAAGGCGCCATCGACGGATTCACCCGCGCCTTGTCGCAGCAGCTGATCGAGCGTGAAATACGTGTTAACCAGATCGCGCCGGGTCCCATCTGGACGCCCTTGCAACCGCCGTCTCTCGGCAAGCACGACCCGCAGCTGCTGGAAGACTTCGGCAGCCAGATGCCCATGGGGCGCTGCGGCCAGCCATCGGAACTGGGCCCGGCTTATGTCTACCTGGCCTGCGAGGATTCGTCATACGTCAGCGGCCAGACGATACACATCAACGGCGGCAAAGTCGTGAACGGCTGATCCGCCACGCCTGACGTCGAAACCGCGCCGTGGCCCAGGCGCGGTTTTCGTTTCTGCCCGCCCGTGCCGAAGCATCGCGTAATGAGGCGCACGGAACCATCCCTCCTCGTCCCTCGCCAAACAGTCAGGACGGTGCGCGTTGACCTGATCAGGCGAGACGCTCACCACGTACACAACCGCAGCCAGGCTGCTCATAACAAGGTGAAGTCATGACCCAGATTCTCATCGCGGCCTTCGACCGCTACGCCGAAGCCGAACAAGTCAAAACCGAACTCCTTGGCCAGGGAGTACCGAGCGACGCGATCCAGATCTCGGCTTCCTTCAATCCGGATAACGTCGATAGCAGCCGCGTCGAGGTGATCGGCGAGGAGCCGGACGACGATGCCTCGGTTGCCGAAAAGATTGGCAGTTTCTTCAGCAAGGTATTCGGTGACGATTCGAGCAAGCACGCCGGCCGCTATCCGGAGGCCGCCCGTCGCGGCTCAACGGTCGTTACTGTCACGCTTGAAGATGAAGGCCAGGTCGCTGTCGTCGAACAGCTGATGGAGCGCAACGGCGCGATCGACATCGACGAGCGCAGCGCCACTTGGGGTACCGACGACGCAACGCCGGTCACCGCCAGCACTGAAACCCTGACCACTGGCTACCCTGACGCTTCGTCGATCAGCGAGGACGAGCGCAAGCTCAACGGGATGGCCACACCGGATCGCGGCGCCGATGACGGCTCGATTCCCGGCCGGGCCGAAAACGAGAAAGTGGCTCGCCGCGACAACACTGCCGGTCGGGTACGGATCATCCCGCGATAAGCTTCGAAGGCGCCCTATGCGCCGTCAGGCATCGGGCTCGGCAGATCAATTGGACCGGGCCACGATTTGCCGCTGCAGCGCAAGCGCATTGGCCGTTGCCGCCCCACTGGCGGTGTTATCGAAGATGCACCAGTTGGTCACGCCCTCGGATCGGCCCCTCATGCGTTCGGCCAACGACTTCAACCACTGCTCGCCATAGGAAGAGAAGTAGATGCGTGGCGAGCCATGCAGCCGGTAATAACGAAAGCCCGCCCAGCCTCCTGGTTCTGCCGCTTCAGGAAAGGGAGCCGGATCCGCGGCAACGCGAGCGACCTTCTCTCGTTGCAGTAATGCCTCGGCATCCAACCAGCTGGCATGGCGCGGCTCGATGGCAACTGGCCCCTCATAGCGATCTCTCAGCGCCTCGATGAAGGCTGCGGCGCTCGCCAGATCGTAAGACAACGACGGTGGCAACTGCACCAGCAGGCAGCCCAGTTTCACGCCCAGATGTCCGCACTCGTCGAGGAAGCGCTCTAGCAACTCTTCACCATCCACTAGCCGCCGTTCATGGGTAATTTGCTTGGGCACCTTCACGCAGAAACGAAACGCTTCCGGCACGGAATCGGCCCATTTTGCATAGGTTGCCGGTCGATGTGGGCGGTAGAACGCGCTGTTGATCTCCACCGCCGATAAACGACTGGCGTAGCGCTGCAGATGGGTCCCCTCGGCCGCGAACTCTGGCCACTGCTCACGCGGGAGACTCCAGCCCGCCGTGCCGAGCAATACAGGTGTGGTCGACATCAACAAAATCCTCGCAGGCGATGGGCTACATCAGATGACCACTCTGCGCGGCTAAATGATCCAGTTTCCATTCGTATGAGGAGCGCACATGCGCGCCTTGTCTGGAGTGGCTGCTGCGCCACCGTTGCCTCCTTCGGGCGCAAGTGAACTGCAAACCGTCCGCCTCAGGCCCTGAATCAATTGCCTAACCGGGTCCTTTCTCGCTGGTTATTTCAAATTGTTTCTTGGCATTTAGCTGCCTAGGCAGTAACCTTTCACGAATTACTTGCCTAGGCAGCTATTTCATGCCGCATTTCGATCGCAATAACTATTCCGTCGAGAACTCCCTCGGCCACCTCATCGCGCTGATCAACCAGCTGAAGGATCGCATTCTCGAGCGGAAGCTGGCCGACCACGACCTTACGGCCGCGCAATTTAAAGTGGTGCTGTTGATGGGCCACCGCTCCGCGTCCACCCCTGCTGAGCTCAGCCGCATCCTGAGTATCGACAGCGGCGCCATGACTCGCATGCTCGACCGCCTGGAAGGCAAGGACCTGCTGCGTCGCGAGCGCTGCGACAACGATCGCCGCCAGGTACAGCTGGTGCTCACCGAGCGCGGAACGACATTGAGTGAACAGATACCTGCAATCGCAGCCGACGCCATGAACGAGCTCACCGAGTGCCTTAGCGGTGCCGAGGTCAGCGAATTTGAGCGCGTACTGAAAAAGATGCTCGTGGCGGTCGACGCGCTGCCGCACCCCCGTGGAGATGCCTAACGTGAACAGTCTTTTTCGCCCCTTGAGCCTGCTGGCGGCGGCCTTGGCGCTAGCCGGCTGCGCATCCTTCGAAGGGCTGCACAGCGAAGGCAAGTTGATCGACCCGGCCTCGCTCGAAGCCGATCGCACCCTGGGCGCCTCGCTTTCGCCGGCTGCCTGGCCCCGCCAGGATTGGTGGAACCGCCTCGGCGATAGCCAGCTCGACAGCTTGATTCAGGAAGCATTGCAGTCCAGCCCCAACCTGCAGGTCGCCGATGCCCGCGCCAGGCAAGCCAGCGCCGCAGTGCTGGCTGCCGACGCGGCACGTCAGCCACGGCTCGATGCCAACGCCAGCGCCACCCGTTCGCGGCTGGCCCGTGTCGACGACCCGTTGGGCCAGGGCGAGCGCTACAGCACACTGCGCAGCCTTTCGCTGGAGGCCGGCTATACCTTCGATCTCTGGGGCGGCCAGCGCGCCGCCTGGGAAGCGGCGGTCGGTCAGGCCCGCGCCAGTGAAGTGGACCGTCAGGACGCGCGCCTGAGCCTGGCGTCCGAGGTAGCCCGGGCCTACAACACACTGGGCCTGGCGTATGCCACTCAGGCCATCGCCGAACAGGATCTCAAGCGCAGTCGGGACATCCTTAAAATGTCCCAAGGCCGAGTGGATGCGGGCATCGACAGCGACTACCAGCTGCAACAGACCCAGAGTCTGGAAGCCGCTGCCGAAGCAGCCCTGACCGATGCCCAGCAACAGGTCGAAAGCGCGCGTATCCGGCTGGCCGTCCTGCTGGGCAAGGGGCCGGACCGCGGCGAATCGCTACCGCAACCCAAGCTGATCGCGCCGAGCGCCGTCGAGTTGCCCGCGCAGCTGCCAGCCGAACTGCTCGGTCGGCGTCCCGATCTGGTCGCAGCGCGCTGGCGGGTGGAGGCGGCAAACAAACAGATCGCGGCGAGCAAGGCCAACTTCTATCCCAACCTCAACCTGAGCGCGGCCGCCGGTACAAAATCCCTGCTGGGTGATGCGATGTTCGGCTCGGCGAGCCGCTTCTTCAGCGTCGGCCCGGCCCTGTCGCTGCCGATCTTCGATGGCGGACGGCTGCGCGCCGACCTGGCTGGTCGTGATGCCGACTACGACCTAGCGGTAGCGCAATACAACCAGATCCTGACGGGTGCGCTGGGCGACATCGGGGAACGCGTCAGCCGTCTGCGTTCGCTCGATCAGCAGATCACGCAACAGCAAAGAGCCCGCGACATCGCCAAGCACTCCTACGACCTGGCGCTTGAGCGCTATGCCAACGGCATTGGCAGTTACCTGGACGCCCTCAGCGTCGAGCAGCAACTGCTGCAAGCCGACCGCCAGTTGGCAGCGCTGCATGCCGAGCGCGTCGACAGCTCCGTGCTGTTGATGCAGGCCCTCGGTGGCGGCTTCGAACCCTCGACGCCGCTGCCCGCCTCCAACGATAACGTTATTCAACGCTGAGTACCGATCATGTCAGAAGCCACCGCAAACACTGCAAACGCCCAGCCCGAAACGCCCAAGGCGTCTGGCAAGCGCAAGCTCTACCTGCTGATCCTGGCCGTCGTGGTCGTGCTCGGCGTCGCTGGCGTGTACCTCTATCACACGCTCTACGGCCGCTTTTACGAAAACACCGACGATGCCTACGTGAACGGCAACCTGGTGCAGATCACCCCGCAGATCACCGGAACCGTCATCCGCATCGCGGTGGACGACGGCGACTATGTCGAAGCCGGTCAGCCACTGGTCTGGCTCGACCCTTCGGACACCGAAGTCGCCCTGCAGAGCGCCGAGGCCAACCTGGCCCGTACGGTGCGCCAGGTCCGTGGCCTGTTCAGCAATGTCGACAGCTACAAGGCGCAGGTCGCCTCGCGCAAGGTCGAGGTGCAGCGCGCCAAGGCCGACTTCGAGCGGCGCAGCAAGCTGGCCAAGAGCGGCGCGATTTCCCGCGAAGAGCTGGCGCACGCCCAGGACGCCCTGACGAGCGCAGAAAATGCCCTGACCTCTGCCCAGCAACAGCTCGACACCAACCGCGCCCTGGTCGATGACACCATCATCGCCTCGCATCCTGACGTGAAGACCGCTGCGGCCCAGCTGCGCCAAGCGTTCCTCAACCATAGGCGCAGCACCCTGGTGGCACCGGTCAGCGGCTACGTGGCACAGCGTGCCGTGCAGGTCGGCGGTCGCATTCAGCCCGGTGCGGCACTGATGGCAGTGGTGCCGCTGGATCAGATCTGGATCGACGCCAACTTCAAGGAAACCCAGCTCAGCAGCATGCGCATCGGCCAACCGGTGGAAATCAGCGCCGACCTTTATGGGGACGATGTGCACTACCGCGGCACCGTCGAGAGCCTGGGTGTGGGCACTGGTAGTGCCTTCTCGCTGCTGCCGGCGCAGAACGCGACCGGCAACTGGATCAAGATCGTTCAGCGGTTGCCCGTACGCATCCGCCTGGAGCCGGACAACCTGCAAAAGCACCCGCTGCGCATCGGCCTGTCCACCGACGTCACCGTGGACCTGCACGATCAGGACGGCCCCCAGCTGTCACAGCGCAGCGCGCAGCAGCCGCGCTTTTCCACCGCCGTCTTCGACGATCAGCTGGGCGAAGCCAATGCCCTGATCGAACGCACCATCCACGACAACGGCCCAGCGGCCGCCGATCTGGCCAAGCGCTGAGCGCGGAGCATCCATGAGCGATAACACCTTTCGCCCGGCGAGCATGCTGCTCGCCGTGGTCGGCCTGTCGCTTGCGACTTTCATGCAGGTGCTCGACACCACGATCGCCAACGTGGCGTTGCCGACCATTTCGGGCAACCTCGGGGTCAGTTCCGAACAGGGCACCTGGGTGATCACCTCATTCGCGGTGTGCAACGCCATCGCCCTGCCCCTGACCGGCTGGATGGCGCGACGATTCGGCGAGGTAAAGCTGTTCCTCGCTGCCGTGGTGCTCTTCGTGCTTACCTCATTTCTTTGTGGTATTGCACGCTCGATGCCCGAGCTGGTGGTGTTCCGTGCGCTGCAGGGTTTCTTCGCCGGGCCGCTTTATCCCATGGCGCAGACCCTGCTGCTGGCCATCTTCCCTTCCGCCAAACGCGGGATGGCGCTTGCGCTGCTGGCCATGGTCACGGTAGTGGCGCCGATTATCGGCCCCATCGCCGGTGGCTGGATCACCGATAGCTACAGCTGGCCGTGGATATTCTTCATCAACGTGCCGATCGGCATTTTCGCGACGCTGGTGGTCTGGGCGCAGCTGCGCAACAAGCCCGAGCGCATCGTCCACCAGCCGATCGACTACATCGGCCTGGCGCTGCTGGTGCTCGGCGTCGGCCTGCTCCAGGTGGTGCTGGACAAAGGCAACGACCTGGACTGGTTCGAGTCGAACTTCATCTGCATCAGCACGGCGATTTCCGTGGTGGCCTTGGTGGCGCTGGTGATTTGGGAGCTGACCGACAAGCATCCGATCATAAATCTGCGGCTGTTCAAGTACCGCAATTTCACCTTCGGAACCCTGGCACTGGTACTTGGCTATTCCGGTTTCTTCGGCATCAACCTGTTGTTGCCGCAATGGTTGCAGACGCAGCTGGGCTACACCCCGGTCTGGGCGGGCCTGGCCGCAGCGCCGATCGGCATCCTGCCGGTGTTTCTTTCCCCCCTCGTAGGCAAATATGCCCACAAGGTCGACCTCCGCCTGCTGGCCGGCGGCTCCTTTCTGGTGATCGGCGCTTCCTGCTTCGTCCGCGCGACCTTCAACACCGAAGTGGATTACCGCCACATTGCCGAAATCCAGGTATTCATGGGGCTGGGTATCGCGCTGTTCTTCATGCCGACCACCAGCATCCTGCTCTCCAGCCTGCCGCCGAAAGACATCGCCGACGGCTCGGGCCTGGCCACGTTCCTGCGGGTACTCGGTGGCAGCTTCGCCTCGTCGCTGACGACCTGGCTATGGCACCGTCGGGAGATCTTCCACCATGCCCAACTAACCGAACACGTGACGGCCTATAACCCGACCACTCAGCACTACCTCGACCAACTCGGTGGACCATCACAGCAGGCCTACGCGCAGATCGACCGGGTAGTGGAAGCCCAGGCCTACATGCTCTCGACGGTGGACTACTTCACCCTGATGGGCTGGATATTCGTCGGTCTGGTGCTGATCATCTGGATGGCCAAACCCCCATTCGCCGCAAAAGGCGCGCCATCAGGCGGTGATCACTAAAGCCAGTGACCCGTGTGCGATCGCAGCCGCATGAGTCTTCTCTACGCGCCTGACGGCGCGCCGAAGACCGTTGGCGCACCTGCGATCCAGCCCCAGGTTTCTGCGGTTGGCCTTCAAAAGTGGGTGTTGATCGCAACGCCCGACGCATGGCAGCCGGGCGTAAGGCTCGTATTACGACAACCGATTGTCCAAACTCTGGAGCACACCTGATCAGAGAGGCGTCGATCATGCGCAAGGCCGAAGCCAAACACCGCCACACCACCAAGCTTGAACGACTACAGCGCTTCCTGAGCTGGACCACCGATCATCACCCGGATTTCACACCGAAGAAAAATCACCAGGAAAAATGGTTCAGCACCTACCTCGGTCATCAGCCACCGGAGATTGGTCGCGCAGCGCGGCTGTTCTGGCTGGGGTTGGATGAGCACGCCGTCGCGGCAAACTTGGAGCCTGCTGATTCGACAAGCCTGCTCGGCCGCCTGATGAATCGGGACGTGAATGATTTCAGCTGCACGGTCGACATCTTCCGCATCGAAAAAACCCTCGATTGCGGGCCCGTGCAGACTCTTCTAGAGCCGGAATTCGCCCTGCGCATCGCCGATAGCACGAGCGCCGAGCAGTTCGAGCGCAACGTGAGCGACGCGGTGCAAGCGCTGGTCCGTGACCGTTTGCATGTGCTGGAAAAGCCCTTCGAGGACATGACCGACGAGCAAAAGGCGCTGTGCCTGGGTCGCCTGCCTGCCAAGCTGTCACGCCTCGATGATTTTGCCGCCCGCGCCGTGGACATCGTCAATGAGGTCAAGCATGAGCTGCGCTACGTGGTGGAGCTGCGCCACGGCGAGCTGGCGCTGGACATGCAGCGGCGCATTCCAGGTGGCCAGGGCCATGTGCTCAGCGAACGCGAAGTGGCGGCGCTCAAGGAGGACGACCGACAGGCGATGGTCGCCAAGTTCGAGATGATGGTCGAGGAAGCGCAGGACTTCGATCTTCAGCTGCTCGGCGAGAAGCGCCTGACCGAAATCTTCATGATGGAGCCGAAGAAGCTGCGTCGAACCATCCGCTTCGCCCGCGAGGACAACCGTGAAAAGATGGCGTTTGCGGTGCTGCTGGAGAACAACCCGCGCTTCGTTCACTACCACAAGCTCTATGCCGCACGGCGCCTGACCCGCACCTGGACGGCCCTGCTCGGCCCGACCAACAGCGGCAAAACGCACCAGGCCATCGAGGCCATGACCGGCGTCGAGCACGCCATCTATCTGTCACCCCTGCGCCTGATGGCACTGGAAAACCAGGAGCGCATCGAGTCCATGGGCGTGCCCTGCTCGCTGGTTACCGGTGAGGAAGAAATCATCCGTGAGGGCGCCACGCACTATTGCTGCACGGTCGAGGAATTCGCCCGTTTCCGTCACGAATCCTGGGATGTGGTGGTAATCGATGAAGTGCAGATGATGGCCGACTCGCAACGCGGCTGGGCCTGGGTCGATGCGCTGGTCAGCGCCTACACACAGGACCTGATCATGACCGGCCCGGAGCTGATCCGACCATCGCTGAAAACGCTTTGCGACCTGTGCGAGGACACGCTGGTGGTCAAGCGCACCAAGCGCCTGTCGCCGGTGGACGTGGCGCGTCGCTCAACCTCGATCAAGGCGCTGGATGCCGGCTCCATGCTGGTTGCCTTCAGCCGCAAGACGGTGCTCGAACTCAAAGCGATGCTGGAGATGACCGGCAAGAGCGTCTCGGTGGTCTACGGTGCGCTGTCCCCGGAGGTGCGCCGCGAGCAGGCACGTCGGTTCCGTGAAGGCGAGGCGGACATCATGGTCGCGACCGATGCCGTGGGCATGGGGTTGAACATGCCAGCGCACACCCTGTGTTTCTATACCGACGAGAAGTACGACGGCATCCAGAATCGTCAGCTCAAGGTGCAGGAGGTCAAGCAGATCGGCGGGCGCGCCGGGCGCTTCGGACACCACGACAGTGGCCTCATCACCGCACTCGATGGGCAGACGCTGCAATCGATCAAGCGCTTGTTCCATAGCGAAGACCAGCCGGTGGACCTGTCTCAGTTTCAGGTACGGCCCTCCATCGAACACCTGCAAGCCATCTCCGAGCTGATGAACGAGCCCAGCCTGCTACGCGCCTGGCTGACCTTCAACCGCAACATCAACTACGGCGATGAATTCATCTCGATCCTGCCCGATGAGTTGGCTGAGTGGATCAAGCTGATCGACGACCCGACCATCGACTTGCCGCTGCGCTGGATCTTCGCCTGCACGCCGATCCGCGGCGGGCTGGACAGCCCGGCCAGCCAATTCGCCCAACAATGGCTGAAGAAAGTCGCGCAGGACAAGGAAATTTCGCTGCCAAGGCTGATCATCGACGCGGACCTGGCGACGCTGGAAAGCTCGCTGCACGTCATCGAAACCTACTTGCATCTGGCCCGCACGCTGCCGGCGCATTTCCCGGCGCTGGAGCAGGCTGAGCAGCACCGTAGCCTGCTCAACGGCGCTATCACCCGTGAGTTGTCGCGTCAGCGCAAGCCCCGCAGTTCGGATCGACGCCAGATGTCGAGGGACAACCGGAACTGCAAGCAATGCGGCAAGGAGATGCCGATGGCGGCGCGCAAGTTTCGTCTATGCCAGAGCTGTTTCCGCGAGCAGCGTTGAGCGCGATTCCAGGCAACGTTGTGCGGCGGCATCGCCTAACGCACGAAGGTTTAAGACTGGCCAGCTACTGAGCTGGCCCTTAGGATGCGGCAGGTTTATCCAATGGCAGGACCTTTCCAAGCCCTGCCGCGACACCGCTGCTTGCCAAGGAGTCAGGGCCAATGTCGATCATTATTCAGTTGCGTCAGCAACTGGCCGCGATCACCAGCAAATTCGGCTGGGCCGCATTGATACTCGCGCTGTGCGTGCATGCGGGCGTGTCCTATGCCGGCCTGCGCCTGTTCGGGGAAATACCGCTCACCGAGTTTAAAACCTTCATCTATTTCTACTTCACCACCGCGCTGACCGTCGGCTACGGCGACTTCTCACCGCAGACCGCCGGCGGCCGGATCTTCGTCTCCACCTGGTTGATGATGGGCGGCATCGCACTGCTGACAGCCATCATCGGCAAGACCACCAATTCCATCATCGAAGTCTGGAGAAAAGGCATGAAAGGCAAAGGGACGTTCGCTACCTGCACGGGCCATACCGTCGTGGTGGGCTGGGAAGGCGCCATCAGCGAACGCGTCGTCGAACTGCTGCACGAGGACGAAACCTCCAACGACCACCTGATTGTCATCTGCGATACGGTGCTCGAAGAAAACCCGATGCCGGGCAAGGCCGAATTCATCCGCGGCGAGAGCCTGTCCTCCATGGCACTGCTGCAGCGCGCCGGGGTGAAAGGCGCCGAACGCACACTGGTGCGCACCGGCTCGGACGATCTGACCCTCGCCGTGGTGCTGACGATCAACCAGCTCGATCCCGTCGGCCACGTGGTCGCGCATTTCAGCAGCAGCGAAACCGCCCGGCTGGCTCGCAGCTACGCGCCGAAACTGGAATGCACCTCGAGTATGGCCATTGAAATGCTGGTGCGATCGTCCCAAGACCCGGGTTCGTCGGTGATCATCAACGAGCTGCTCAGCGTCGGTCAGGGCGCGACGCAGTACCGCCTGCAACTGCCCGATAGCTTCGAAAGCACAGTCGGCACGCTGTACAAGCAACTGAAGGACAAGCACAACGCAACCTTGATCGGCTACCGCGCTGACGGCCAGACCCAGCCATCGATCAATCCGGCCAACGACACACTCGTTCGCGGTGGCGAGCTTTTCTATATCGCCTCCGCCCGGCTCGGCGGGCTGGACAGCGGCAGCTGACCTCGAACCACTCAGCGCTCACGATCGGCGCTCGAAGCAGCAGGAGCCCACCAAAACAGAAAGGCTCCGAGGAGCCTTTCTGTTTTGTTGCGGCTAGCGGTGCCCTCTCTTCCAGTCCCTGCGTTCAACCACGACGTACTCCACCCGCTTCGGCTGATATCTCACGACGCGCCGCGGCGCCTGGCGGGCATAGCGGACCACCGGTCTCGGCGGCTGATAGGCATGGCGAGGCGGCTGGTGTCGATGGTCATCATTGGAGGCGTTCGCCAGCACCGCCCCCACCACGGCACCAACCGCCGCTCCGGCCAGCACCGGTACCACAACGTTGCGATCCGCAGCTGACGCGGTTCCGGCGGCGACCAGACAACCCGCAAGCAAGGCGACTTTGAGTATTCGATTGAACATGGCGTTTCTCCTCAGCGGACGGGAGTCGTTCTCCCTGCATCCATCTAACCCCACCGCTTCGTCAGCTGAGGTCAGCAGGGTGTAAACAAGCGGTAAACAGCCGGCACTCCGACCGGGCTTTGCAAGACGGGAAGGGAATCAATGACCCACCGGGTCGTTCTCAACAGAACACCTGCAATCAGCTCCAGGAGCCACCATGAACGACCCACACGATCTGCAACGATTCGTCGAGGCGCAGGCAACCGTCTATGAACGCGCACTGGCTGAGTTGAAAGCCGGGCTGAAGCAAAGCCACTGGATGTGGTTCGTCTTTCCGCAGATCGCCGGGTTGGGCCACAGCGACATGGCCCGGCGCTACGCGATCAGCGGCGCGGAAGAGGCTAAGGCCTATCTGGAGCATTCACTCCTCGGGCCTCGCCTCGAAGAATGTGCGCAAGCCTTGCTGGAACATGCCGGGCGCCCAGCGCGGCGGATTCTGGGCTCGCCGGACGACATGAAGTTGCATTCGAGCATGACTCTGTTCGCCACCGTCGCGCCCGAGCGTACCGTGTTCCAGGCAGTGTTGGACGCCTTCTACGCAGCCCGGCCCGACACGGCGACACTGTCGCGCCTGGATCGGTAACGGGACTGCGCCCGACGGTCGATAGGCGGGTCGAGGCATCTGCGTTAGGCTTCCAGCTACCAGGCAGGCCCCGCCGCCCCTCACCGACAGGTCTCCAGATGAATATCTCGCTGTTCAGCCGCTACGCATTTTTTGTCTTCTGCGCCCTGACCACCCTGCTCTGCCTGCCGTTTCTGCATCATTCCTGGGTATGGCCGTTATTCCTTCTCACCGCGCTGCTGACGCTCGTGGGCATTCGTGATCTGCGCCAGTGCGAACACGCGGTACGGCGCAACTATCCGATCCTTGGCAACATCCGTTACCTGGTCGAAGGCATCCGCCCGGAAATCCGTCAGTACCTCCTGGAAAGCGATCAGGACCGCGTGCCGTTCTCCCGTGCGCAGCGGTCGCTGGTTTATGCCCGGGCTAAAAACGAGGTGGACGACAAGCCCTTCGGAACCCTGATCGACGTCTACGAGCCTGGCTACGAGTGCATCGGCCATTCGATCCGTACCGCAGCGGTCAGCGATCCCGAAACCTTCCGCGTGTCGATTGGCGGCCCGCAGTGCCCGCAGCCGTATTCCGCTTCGGTGTTCAATATTTCGGCGATGAGTTTCGGCTCGCTCAGCGGCAATGCGATCCTGGCGCTGAACCGTGGCGCCAAGCTCGGTGGCTTTTACCATGACACCGGTGAAGGCAGTATCAGCCGCTACCATCGCGAACACGGCGGGGATCTGGTCTGGGAGCTGGGTAGCGGTTATTTCGGCTGTCGCTCTGAAAACGGCGGATTCGACCCCGACCGCTTTGCTGCACAGGCGCGTGACCCGCAGATAAAGATGATCGAGATCAAGCTGAGCCAGGGCGCCAAACCCGGGCACGGCGGAATCCTCCCAGGGCGCAAGGTCAACGCCGAAATCGCCACCACCCGCGGTGTACCGGAAGGCGTGGACTGCATCTCGCCAGCGAGCCACAGCGCCTTCGCCACGCCGCTTGAACTGATGGCATTCATCGCGCAACTGCGCGAACTGTCGGGTGGCAAGCCGGTCGGCTTCAAGCTTTGCATCGGGCATCCATGGGAGTTCGTCGGCATCGTCAAGGCCATGCTGCAGAGCGGTGTCTATCCAGACTTCATCGTGGTCGATGGCAAGGAAGGCGGAACCGGCGCAGCCCCGGTGGAGTTCACCAACCACATCGGCATGCCCCTGCGTGAAAGTCTCTTGTTCGTGCATAACGTGCTGGTCGGCTGCAACCTGCGCGAACACATCCGCATCGGCGCGAGCGGCAAAATCGTCAGTGCCTTCGATATCGCCAGCGTATTGGCCATGGGCGCAGACTGGGTGAATTCGGCGCGCGGTTTCATGTTTGCCATCGGCTGCATCCAGTCCCAGCACTGCCACACCAACCGATGCCCCACCGGCGTTGCCACCCAGGATCCGTTGCGCCAACGCGCGTTGGTGGTGCCGGACAAGGCCGACCGGGTCTTCAGTTTCCACCGCAACACCGTGCATGCACTGGCTGAACTGCTCGCGGCGGCCGGTCTGTCGCACCCGGCCGAGCTGGGGCCACACCACCTGATCCGCCGCATCAGCTCGACTGAAATCAAGCTGTTCTCGCAGCTGTACTATTTCGTCCAACCAGGTGCGTTGCTGGAAAAACATATCGATAGCGAATTCTTCGCCAGGATCTGGAGCATGGCTCAGGCAGACAGCTTCGAAGCCATGCCGCAGAAGACTGAGCGCGGCGCCGCACAAGTCGAGGAACCGCTGATCAGCTAAGCCATGCCGCAGCGGATCGCCGCTGATCCCCGGCGCGATCCGCCTTGCATGTTCCGCCTGGCCCGTAGCACGCAGTCATTGTTAGGCATCGAACCGACCTGTACGGCCAATAACCCCCATGCCAGAAAACCGCCATCAACAGTAGGCACAGTCGCCTTTCGTCATTTTTCCGTTGAAATGTTCAATTTTTTACTTTGACAGCCTGATAGTTTGTCTTTAAGTTTTCGATTCCGAACATTTCCGAACCGACGCGACATTCGGATTATAAAAACAACAGACTCAGAAGAGGTCCTGCGCATGAGCAACCCGTCCACCCCGACGCTACGGGGGCAATGCATTGCCGAATTCCTCGGCACCGCCCTGCTTATCTTCTTCGGCACAGGCTGCGTGGCCGCGTTAAAGATTGGCGGTGCTGAGCTAGGTCTTTGGGAGATAAGCGTTATTTGGGGTATCGGGGTCAGCATGGGGGTCTACCTTGCCGCCGGTGTTTCTGGCGCTCATCTGAATCCCGCCGTGTCCATCGCGCTTTGGCTGTTCGGCACGTTCGAGCGCAACAAGGTCCCTGCCTACATCCTCGCTCAGACAGCGGGCGCCTTCTGCGCCGCTGCGTTGGTTTATGGTCTTTACAGCAGCCTGTTTTTCGATTTCGAACAGGCACAGCACATGACCCGAGGCAGCGTCGCCAGCCTCGAGCTCGCATCGGTGTTCTCCACCTACCCACACCCGTCGCTCTCGATTGGCCAGGCCTTTCTGGTAGAAGTAGTGATTACCGCTATCCTGCTGGGGATGATCATGGCCCTGACCGATGACGGCAACGGCCTGCCTCGCGGCCCACTAGCACCCTTGCTGATCGGCCTGCTGATCGCGGTGATCGGCGGCGCGATGGGCCCTCTGACCGGCTTCGCGATGAACCCGGCAAGTGATTTCGGACCGAAGCTGATGACGTATTTCGCTGGTTGGGGTGAGGTGGCCTTTACCGGTGGCCGGGAGATCCCCTACTTTCTGGTTCCATTGATCGCCCCGGTGCTGGGCGCCTGCATCGGCGCCGCAGGCTACAAGGTGCTGATCTGCAAGCATCTGCCAAATCTGGATGGAGGCGCTTGCTCCGCCAAGCCGGACCACGAGGCCGAGCGCTACACCGCACACGATGTCACTGCCCAAGAAGCTCGTTAAGGAATCGTCACCATGAGCACTCAAAACAACAAGCAATTCATCGTCGCCCTCGATCAGGGCACTACCAGCTCCCGTGCCATCGTGCTCGACCGCAACGCCAACGTGGTCACCATTGCTCAGCGCGAATTCGCGCAGATCTATCCGCAACCGAGCTGGGTCGAGCACGACCCCATGGAAATCTGGGCCACCCAGAGCGGCGTGTTCGTCGAAGCCCTGGCACAGGCCGGCATCACCAACGAGCAGGTCGCCGCCATTGGCATCACCAACCAGCGCGAAACGACCATCGTCTGGGACAAGAACACCGGCCGGCCGATCTACAACGCCATCGTCTGGCAAAGCCGCCAGAGCACGCCGATTTGCGATCAGCTCAAGCGTGACGGCATGGAAGAGCACATCCGCAGCACTACTGGCCTGGTCATCGACCCCTATTTCTCCGGCACCAAGATCAAGTGGATTCTCGATCACGTCGAGGGCAGTCGCGAACGTGCCCGGCGCGGGGAGCTGCTGTTCGGCACCGTCGATTGCTGGCTGATCTGGAAAATGACCCAGGGCAAGGCTCACGTCACCGATTACACCAACGCCTCACGCACCATGCTCTACGACATTCATAAATTGGAATGGGATCCGGTGATGCTGGAGGCGCTGGATATTCCGCGCGAGATGCTGCCGGAGGTGCGCTCCTCATCCGAAGTCTACGGCCACGCCTATCTGGGCTCGGGGCAGAGTACCGGCATTCCGATCGCAGGTATCGCGGGTGATCAGCAGGCCGCGCTGTTCGGGCAGATGTGCGTCGAGCCGGGCCAGGCCAAGAACACTTACGGCACCGGCTGCTTCCTGTTGATGAACACCGGAACCAAGGCCGTTCAGTCCAAGCACGGCTTGCTCACCACCATCGCCTGCGGGCCGAAGGGCGAGGTCAACTATGCCCTGGAAGGCGCCATCTTCAACGGTGGCTCCACGGTGCAGTGGCTGCGCGACGAGCTGAAGGTGATCAACGATTCGCTGGACTCGGAGTACTTCGCGACCAAGGTTCAGGACAGCAATGGCGTTTACCTGGTACCGGCGTTTACCGGCCTTGGCGCGCCCTATTGGGATCCTCGCGCCCGCGGTGCGCTATTCGGCCTGACCCGTGGGGTGAAGGTCGACCACATTATCCGCGCCGCGCTGGAATCGATCGCCTACCAGACCCGCGACGTACTTGACGCCATGCAGCAGGACGCCGGCGAGCGCCTGCGCTCACTGCGGGTGGACGGCGGCGCAGTGGCCAACAATTTCCTCATGCAATTCCAGGCCGACCTGCTCGGCACGCATGTGGAACGTCCGCAGATGAAGGAAACCACCGCCCTCGGCGCCGCCTACCTGGCAGGCCTGGCGACCGGTTTCTGGAGCAGCCTTGACGAGTTGCGCAGCAAGGCCACCATCGAGCGCATCTTCGAACCGGCCTGCGATGACGAGAAGCGCGAAGCGCTCTACCAGGGTTGGAAGAAGGCGGTGGGCCGCACTCGCGACTGGGCAGAGGAATAGCCCCGACTCCGCAATTGGCATCCACATCGCGCCCGGCCCGGATCTGATTCCGCGCCGGGCGCGTCTATTCGAAAACGAACAATTCTTTAATCACAGACCAGACTGCGGCATGCTTCCCGGCATATTGATAAGAAGGAAGCCTTCATGAGTCTGGCCCCACGACAGCAGAGCATTCTCGAATTGGTGCGCGAACGCGGCTATGTCAGCATTGAAGAGCTGGCGCAACAGTTCTCGGTGACGCCCCAGACCATCCGCCGTGACATCAATCAGCTGGGCGAAGCCGGCCTACTCCGCCGCTACCACGGTGGCGCCGCCCACGATTCCAGCGTGCAGAACACCGCCTACACCCAGCGTGCCCGGCAGATGCGAGACGAGAAACGCCGCATCGCCGACGCCATGGCGGCACACATTCCCGATCAGGCCTCGCTGTTCATCAACATCGGCACCACCACCGAAGCCATTGCCCACGCCCTGCTCAATCACCGCGACCTCAAGGTGATCACTAACAACCTGCACGTGGCGAGCATTCTCAGCCCCAAGGAAGATTTCGACGTGCTGATTGCCGGTGGCAACGTGCGCAGCGATGGTGGCGTGGTCGGTCAGGCCACGGCGGATTTTATTGGTCAGTTCAAGGTGGATTTCGCCCTGATCGGTATCAGCGGGATCGACGAAGACGGCACGCTGCTGGACTTCGATTATCAAGAAGTACGCGTCTCCCAAGCCATCATTAGCAACGCGCGCAAGATCTTTCTCGCGGCGGATTCGAGCAAGTTCGGCCGCAGCGCCATGACCCGACTCGGCTCGCTGGAGCAGATCGACATGCTGTTCACCGAAGCCCGGCCACCGGAAGCGTTCATTGAGTTGCTGACGCAGCACAAAGTGAAACTCGAAATCACCGATTGAACTTGGTGAATGCACGTATTTAGGTGAAGAGGTTTCCAAGTTTCGTAGCGGTTTAGCGTTCGCTCGCTCCAGCCCGCTACTCGGGTGCGGTTGAGGGTCTGCATCGTCTGTAGCGGGTGGGCTTTAAGCGAAGCCGGTATCTCTGTTGGCTGAAGCCCACCCTACGGGACTGAGTCCCTCACAAGGTGAAGCTGGTCGCCCATGCCGCAAGGCCATGTCCAGCCCACCCTACCAAGTTGAGTCCGTATTCCTTCAATCGCCGCACCTCACGGGCCGCTTTTCGTAGGCGCGAGCTTGCTCGCGATCCATCACCGCACGGTGCGATGGTGATCACCCGGCGGCGCCAGCAAGGCGTCCCCTCGCTCTTACAAGGACGCTCTGCTGATCAACGACCAGGCCGCGTGCCCGGTGAAACGCCGGAGCAAGCAAGCGCCATCTCAATGTCACAAACCGCTCTTATCTTCTTCCCAATGCCAGGGGTCTTCCACAGCGCTATTCAGCACCAATTGTTAGTTCATATCGGTTCGATTATTTTCTTTTGATATAAAAAATGAACATCACCTCTAGAGAGGTGTTCGCTTCTGCGCTAGGATGTTCACATTCGAACATAGATGTTCATTCCTGAGGAGAATTCCGTGACCGAGACCGTCTCCGAGCTGTACGACATCGCCGTCATTGGCGGCGGCATCAATGGTGTTGGTATCGCTGCCGATGCAGCCGGACGCGGCCTGTCAGTATTTCTGTGCGAGCGTGACGATTTGGCCAGCCATACGTCTTCGGCCAGTAGCAAACTGATCCACGGTGGCTTGCGCTATCTGGAGCACTACGAGTTCCGTCTTGTGCGCGAAGCGCTGGCTGAGCGCGAAGTGCTACTGGCCAAGGCGCCGCATATCGTCAAGCCGATGCGCTTCGTATTGCCGCATCGCCCTCACCTGCGCCCCGCATGGATGATCCGTGCTGGCCTGTTCCTCTACGACCACCTCGGCAAGCGCGAGAAGCTGCCGGCTTCGCGTAGCTTGCGCTTCGGCAACGACAGCCCACTGAAGCCGGCCATCCGCCGCGGTTTCGAATATTCCGATTGCTGGGTCGACGATGCGCGGCTGGTCGTACTCAACGCCATGGCCGCTCGCGAAAAAGGCGCGCACATCCATACCCGCACCCAGTGCCTGAGCGCCAAGCGCGCCGGTGCCATCTGGCACGTCGAAATGCAACGTCAGGATGGTAGCCGCTTCTCTTTGCGGGCCAAAGCGCTGGTCAACGCGGCCGGCCCCTGGGTGGCGCAGTTCATCGGAGAGAACCTGCAGCAGCGCTCGCCTTACGGCATCCGCCTCATCCAGGGCAGCCATATCATCGTGCCCAGGCTGTACGAAGGCGAACAGGCCTACATCATGCAGAACGAGGATCGGCGTATCGTCTTCGCCATTCCCTACCTGGACCGCTACACCATGATCGGCACCACCGATCGCGAATACCATGGCGATCCGGCTACGGTCAGCATTACCGAGCAAGAGATCGTCTATTTGCTGGGTATAGCCAACACGCATTTCCGCACGCAGTTAGAGCCCAAGGACATTCTGCACACCTTCGCTGGCGTGCGGCCGCTGTGTGACGACGAATCCGACAACCCCTCGGCCGTCACCCGGGACTACACGCTATCGCTGGCTGCCGAGCACAAGCAGGCCCCGCTGCTGTCGGTGTTTGGCGGCAAGCTCACCACCTACCGTAAGCTGGCCGAATCGGCGATGGCGCAGCTCAAACCGTACTTCCCGAACATGGAGCCGAGCTGGACGGCCAGCGCCCCGCTACCCGGCGGCGAAGAGATGAGCACCGTCGAAGCACTCATCGAAGCACTGATGAGCAAGGTGCAGGGCATCGACTTTGCGTTGGCCAAGCGCTGGGCAACGCTTTACGGCAATCGCATTTGGCACATGCTGGGCGATGCGCGCTCGGTCGACGCGCTGGGTGAGGACCTGGGCCAGCAACTTTACGCGCAAGAGGTCGACTATCTTCGCCGCGAGGAGTGGGCGAGCGAAGTAGACGACTTTCTCTGGCGTCGCACCAAACTCGGTCTGGCCTTCAGCGAGCCGCAGAAGGCGCGCCTGCAACGCTATCTGCTCGAGCAGCCCAATGAGAGTTCCGCGCGCAGCAGCGACGCCGCCTGATTCGATCGAGCGTGCCCATAGCACGCCCGACGTTAGCTCGACGGGTAGCCTGCAACTGTTCGGGAAGTGTTCGCGATAACGTATCGCTTACGCATAAGCTGCCCTCCTGGCGAATCGAAACGCGCTCAACCTACCCTTCATCCCCGCAGTCCGCTGCGGTCATCAAGCGTTCACACCAGCGCGGCACCGTTAAGCGACCTACACGCTTACGGGAGTTGCTTGATGACGACGAATATCGGTGCCTTGGCGGAAACCCCCTCCTCCCCGATCTCGCGCCAATGGCTGTCCTGGCTTCTGGTCATCACGCTTATTTACCTCTTGCTGGCTGCAGTGGGCGCGATCGGCGATGGTTTCAAAGCTGCCACTGGCGATAACGCCAAGGAGCTGTTTGCCTTTGCCACCAACCCCTTTGTCGGCCTGATGATCGGCCTGGCGGCCACGGCGCTGATCCAAAGCTCCAGCACGGTAACTTCGATTATCGTTGGCATGGTCGCCGGCGGGCTGCCGATCCCGATTGCGATTCCGCTGATCATGGGCGCCAACATCGGCACCTCGCTGACCAGCACCATCGTCAGTCTGGGCCACATCCGCAGCGGGCCGGAATTTCATCGAGCCTTCTCGGCGGCGACCGTGCACGATGCGTTCAACATTACCGCCGTGACGATTCTGCTACCGCTGGAGTTGCTTTTCCATCCTCTGCAGCGCATGTCCGAGGTGCTGGCGGGCCTGCTCGTACACGACAGCGCCGGGGTCGACATGAAGAGCATGAACTTCATGAAAACGCTGCTAGCTCCGGCTAGCGACCTGCTCGAAGCCAGCGTCTCCTGGCTGCCGAACCAAGTATGGGCCGGGATCGCGCTGATCGCCATCGGGGTCGTCCTGATCCTTTTCGTGGTGCAGGCCATCGGCAAAGTGCTGCGCAAGGTGATGGTCGGGCGCGCCAAGGACATCATGCACGCCAGTGTCGGGCGCGGCCCGCTGTCGGGCATCGCTTCGGGCACGTTGATCACAATGCTGGTGCAGTCCTCCTCGACGACAACAGCGCTCATCGTGCCGCTGGCGGGCACCGGTGTGTTTACCCTCAAGCAGGTCTACCCCTTCACGCTGGGCACCAATATCGGAACCTGCGTCACTGCCCTGCTGGCCGCCACGGCCATTGCTGGACCAACGGCAGAACTCGCGATGCAGATCGCCTTGGTACACCTGCTGTTCAATCTGCTCGGTATCTCGATCATCTATGTGCTGCCCTTCCTGCGTGGCGTGCCTCCGGCCATTGCCAACTACCTCGCGGATCTGGCGCAACGCAGCAAGCTGTATGTCGGGGCGTATATCGGCGGCGTGTTCTTCGGCCTGCCCTTGCTGCTGATCGGCGGCAGCCAACTCTGACCCAGCCTGGAGCCCAATCATGCAAAGCGAACGCCGCATCCAGACCGAAAACCGCATCCGCGAATTGCGCGAATCACTCAATGAGCTCGAAGCCCAGCTGGAACGCATCGATGCTCAGGAGCAACGTGCGCAGCACCGTGAAATCGAGCACCTGGACGAGTACATAAATGCTGTGGATACCCGTTTCAACAGCCTTCAGCTGTTCTGGACCACCCTCAAGGCCGAATGGCTGAAAGCGAAATCCTGACACCCGTAGAGGAACGACACATGCGCGTCAAACCAGGCCCTCTGCTGCTGATCAGCCTCACGCTGAGTCTGCACACGGTGCTCGTCCCGTCCTCACATGCCGTTGAGCCGGTGTCCGACGGGCTGCTCGTCGATGGATCCAGCACCGTTTACCCACTGACGAGGGAAGCGGCACGACGCTTTCAACGCGCCCGGCCCGGCCATCCCATAGAGGTCAAGTTCTCCGGAACCACTGCCGGCTTTCGCCGCTTCTGCGCCGGCGAAACGGACATCAACGACGCTTCGCGCGAGATGAACGCTGAAGAGCAAGCGCATTGCGCCGAGAATGGCATCCGCTATCGCCAGGTTCCGCTGGCTATGGATTCCATCGCCGTGGTAGTACATCCGAGCAACCGCTGGGCAAACGACATCACGGTGGATGAACTGAAGACGTTGTGGGCACCTGCTGCAGAAGAGCATGTCATGCGCTGGAACCAGATCCGCCCGGATTGGCCGGATCGCCCAGTGAAGCTGTTTGGGCGAGGACAGGATTCAGGTACCTATGATGTTTTCACTCAGGAGATCGTGGGAATCACCCATCGCAGCCGCCAGGACTACACCGCCAGCGAAGATGAAGAACAGTTGGCCGCGGGCATCGCTGCAGAGCCCAACGCGCTCGGCTTCTTCGGCATCGGCGCCTACCATCGGCACTGGGAGGATTTGAAGCTGCTCGCCGTGGACAATGGCAGCGGTCCGATCTTTCCAACGCTCGAAACGGTCAGCGAGGACCGCTACAGGCCGCTGACACGCCCACTGTTCCTGTACTTGAACGAACAGAGCCTTCAGCGCAAGCCCATCACCCAGGCATTCGTTGAACACTACCTGGACGGCTTGCCCAGCTGGATCCATTTTACCGGCTACATGCCACTCAAGGCCGAGCGCTATGCGCGCAGCCTTGCAGCTCTGCAGCAAGCGCAGGAACCGAGCACGACCGACGCAAACCGAACCGGCGCTCAATAGAGCGTCGGCAGGACCAGTTGTCCGGCACCGGATTGCGCAAATAGTCCGGGTTGTAGACGCGCTCGGGCAACTTCACCGGGGTGCGCTCCACCTCTCCATAAGGCAACTGGCTCAGCAGGTGGCTGATGCAGTTCAGGCGTGCACGTTTCTTGTCGTCCGCTTCGACGATCCACCAGGGCGCATCGCTGATGTGGGTACGTTCGAGCATGATTTCCTTGGCCCGCGTATAGGCTTCCCAACGACGCCGGGATTCGAGATCCATGGGGCTCAATTTCCATTGCTTCAGCGGATCATGGATGCGCGCCAGGAATCGGCGGTTCTGCTCATCATCCGAGATGGAAAACCAGTACTTGATCAGGATGATGCCCGAGCGCACCAGCATCCGCTCGAACTCCGGGACCGAGCGGAAGAACTCCTCGTACTCGTCGTCGCTGCAGAAGCCCATCACCTTTTCGACACCGGCGCGGTTGTACCAGCTGCGGTCGAACAGAACCATTTCGCCCGCGGCGGGAAGGTGCGAGACGTACCGCTGGAAATACCACTGGGTGCGCTCGCGGTCGTTGGGTGCGGGCAAGGCAGCAACTCGGCAGATGCGCGGATTGAGCCGCTGGGTAACGCGCTTAATGACCCCTCCCTTGCCCGCCGCGTCCCGTCCCTCGAAGAGCACCACCACGCGTAGCTTGTGATGCACCATCCAGTCCTGCAGCTTGACCAGTTCACCTTGCAGACGCAGCAGTTCGGAGAAATAGACCCGCCGGGACAATCCACCATCCGACGGATGCGGCATGCCTTCGCGCCTTATCAACGCATCCATGCGCGCATCGTCCAGCTCCATTTCAAATTCTTCGTCGAGGCTATCCTGAAACTCGTGCAACAGGTGCTCGTATATCTGGAGCGAATTGCGCAGATCATCGGTCATGGTCGGCTTCCGTTAAGCGTGAGACAAAAGCCAGGTTTGGTGGCTCGGACTCACGCTAGTGAACAGCAGTGACGAGATCATGACCGGCGCCTCCTCGGCGCCGATAGCGGGCGTGCGAACATACTTGGATGGAGGCAGCGTTTGAATCACAGGGCAAATCCGGTAGGCTCGCAACTTTCTCACTGGAGTACACCCCATGGCCCGAGCCACTGCCCGCCACATCCTGGTTCCCACCGAAGAAAAATGCAACGAGCTGAAAGCTGCCATCGAAGGCGGCGCTGATTTCGCCCAGGTTGCCAAAGACAACTCCACCTGCCCCTCCAGCCGCCAGGGCGGTGATCTGGGTTCGTTCGGCCCGGGTCAGATGGTCAAAGAGTTCGACACCGTGGTGTTCAGCGCGCCGATCAACGTCGTGCAGGGCCCGGTGAAGACGCAGTTCGGTTACCACTTGCTGGAAGTGACCAGCCGCCAGGATTGATCCTGTGCCCCCGCGTCAACGCGCGGGGGCTGCCTGCCGTCACCTCGAACGCTTTTCACGCTTCCCCACATCCGATCGATCGAGCCGCCTCGCTCGACTTCCCTCAGCCTACCCGGCCATCCACACGCACTCTCCGTCCGCCTCACCTGCCGCCTCGCATGCCGCGAAACATCCGATCCAGACGACTGTATGAGCCGTTTAACGCCACCTTGAAATGGTCGTCTCTGGGCATTGACGAACGTCAATGACACGGTCAGCGATGCGCTTTTCTCGAGCGAACGCGCCACCGGGGGCTATGGTCAAGGAAACGAGACCGAACTCATTCACCCTTCTAAGGGAGCGACGTGATGTTTCATGTAACGCGCATAGGTGACAAGCGTATCGACGTGGATTTTTCCGGCAAGCTCGACAGCAACGAAATGCGCTTCGCGCTTGATGAGTTGATGAGAAAGTCCGAAGGCA
This sequence comes from Stutzerimonas stutzeri, assembly GCF_000590475.1. Lineage (NCBI taxonomy): Bacteria > Pseudomonadati > Pseudomonadota > Gammaproteobacteria > Pseudomonadales > Pseudomonadaceae > Stutzerimonas > Stutzerimonas stutzeri. The sequence goes on from NZ_CP007441.1 coordinate 3,250,264, forward strand.
TTACCCATGGGCAAATGCTCTTCCGAGTCGGAGACTTCGACATGCCCACGCTCGGCGCGGTCGGCGTCGAGCTGTCGCGAATTCCGCAGATGTTCCGCTTCATGCGCCGCTTCGACCGCTGCGCAGTCGTTTGCGCCAAGGAATGGGTGAGGAAAGCCAGCGAAATCGAAGGGGCGCTTATTCCCGGCCTGACGGTACGAGCCTTCGATCAGCATCAGTCAACCGAAGCGCACGACTGGCTGGAAGGCGCGCTGTAGCGCGACAGGCTAACGCGGCGTACCGAACACCTGCGTCCAGTAGATGGTGGCTGCGCTCTGTGGATTAGTCGCATAGGCGGCGCCCATTTCGGTGAAACCCGGGTTCATGATGTTCTGGCAGTGGCCTGGACTGGCCAGCCAGCCCGACACCGCCTGCTCGGCAGAACCATGACCGGCCGCGATGTTTTCACCGATGCGCTGCCAGTGGTAGCCCTGACGGCGGGCACGGTCACCGGCCAGGCTCTGGTCATGCCCTTGGTGACTGAAGTAGTCCCTCTTGGCCATGTCCTGGCTGTGAGCCAGCGAGGTTTCGCCCAGTTGCTGGTTCCAAGTCAAGGGGGGTGCGGCGTCGAACCGCTGACTACCACAGCGACGCGGCTCGGCGCGTGCTCGATTGACCTGTTCGAGCACTGCCTTGCCGGCCTGCTGCCAGTCGCCAAGGTCAGCGGACAGCAGCGGTTTCGCCAAGATCACCTGCCAGGTATTGCCCTCGTGCGAGACGCCGATCTCAGCGAATTCGTCGTTCACCAATGCACTGCAGTAACGTTGCTTGAAGACGCGCATCACGGTGTTTGCATCTCCAGGCCCAGTGACCGCCATGGCCTGCAGGCTGGCCGCCTGATAGCCCGAATCCCGTACCGCCTGCTGAATCTGTGCACCAGCACCGGCAGGTATCGACGCCAATGCAGCAGCGGGTGCAAGGGGGCCGACCTGTTCCCCCTTGCCGCCGCCACAGCCCTCGCCCGAGGCGCGGAACTCGTTGACCAGACTCACCAGCTCGTCTGTTTCATCCGCGTTCGCGCCGTTAGCGAGCATGGCTGCCAGCACTGTTGAACCGACCATAACGCGGCGCAACGGCGTCCGGGCGGTGATTGACCAAAAAGCAAGGTTGCGTAAGTCCATCCGGTACCTCGGTTGAGCGGGCAGACAGGTCGATGAGGCGCACCCGCCATTCCATGCTGACCACATACAGGCGTGACCGATCCCGAACCATGGTTTTCATCCGATACGACCACCGAGCGTACCTGGGCCAGCCACTTCATCCGACAAGCTGATCGGCCAATAAAAATGCGATGATTGATCGGTCGCCGAAACGACTATCTGCAATCCCTTTCTGCCGAGCGCCACCACCCGTCATGACCCTTGCCGATTTTCTGCTGTTCGCGCTGCCTGCAATCTTTCTCACCGGGCTTTCCAAGGGCGGCTTCGGCGGAGCCCTGGGTGGCATCGCCGTGCCCTTACTGGCGCTGGCCATTTCACCCAAACAGGCCGCTGCGGTGATGCTACCGATTCTCTGCCTGGCGGACGTGGTGGGTCTGAAGGCTTATTTCGGTAAATGGGATATCGCTAATCTCAAGGTCATGCTTCCCGGTGCGCTGATCGGCATTGCTCTGGGTTCGCTCACGTTCGGCGTGCTCGACGAGCGCATGATCGGCCTGATGATGGGCGGCATCGCGGTGGGTTTCGTGGTGCTCGGGCTGTTCACCAATAACGACAAACCACGGCCGCTACAGCGAGGGCGCGGCACGCTGCTCTCGTCGATTGCCGGTTTTACCAGCTTTGTCGCCCATGCCGGTGGCCCGCCGATCATGATGCACCTGCTGCCGCAACAGCTGGACAAGCTGCGCTACGTGGCGACCATTAATCTGTTCTTCCTGATGACCAACGTGATCAAGCTGGTGCCTTACGCGGCTCTCGGCCAGTTCAGCCGCGAGAACCTCCTGCTTAGCCTGATGCTCGCGCCCATCGTGCCCTTCGGCGTCTGGACCGGGCTCTGGCTGCACAAACGCATCGATCACGCATGGTTCTACCGAATCGCCCGGATCGGCATGTTGCTCGCCGGTTTGCAACTGATCTGGAAGCATTTCTGACGCGACGCTTGCGCTGCTCACTTGCTGCTGTCTGAACGATCTCCGCCCGTTCCAGTCGGAATAATGAACCCACTGCAACAGGAGTCATCTTCATGCTGAAGTTTCTGGGCAGCACCATTGGCATCATTTTTCTCATCGGTCTGTTGGTAGTAATCGGCTTGTTCATGCTGGTGTTCTGACATCCTCCAGACGGGCAGCGCAACGGCCAGGGGATCAGCCGAGTCGACGCACACACGCTAGGCCGCCGCGGTATCGGCGGCCTGCTTGTATCTGCCGGCGGCCCAGCCATTGCGGAACCCACATCCCTTCATGCAAAAGCATCTAGCCAACTCGCAGCGCTTGCCCTTCATCTGGCTCGCCTTACTGATCCTTGTTTGTCAGGCGCTGCTGCCGGCACCCTTGGTGGCACAGGAGGGCGTTGCCACAGTGCGCCTCGACGGTCGTACGCTGTTTCGTATTGGCGCCAATGACGAACTGGAAGCCAGACCACGCGCTCGGCAGATCGAAAAACAGTTGGCCGCCGTGCTGGAAACGCCCCAGGGTATCTCTCGTGCGCGCATCGAAAAGGCCGGCGAAGACGGTGAGAACCGACAGATCAGCGTCGCCGGCCGCCAACTGGTTGAAGTCACCTCAATGGATGCAGAAGCCAATGGCGCAGCGATCGACCCACTTGCCCGGCAATGGGCCGCGCTAATCGACGGCGCGCTGGCCACGGCGGTCCAGCGACGCGACTCTGAGCGCGGGCGCTTCATCACTTCGGTCCAGGCAAGCGTCGAGACGGCCTTTGCCCGCCTGCTCGAATCGGCGATCGATATCATTCCACGGATTCTCGCCTCGCTGCTGGTATTGCTGTTGTTCTGGGGCCTGGCCGCCGGCGTGCGAGCGCTGATGCGCATGATTTTCAGGCGCTTGAGTGATGATCGAACTGTGGAAAATCTGGTCCGTCAGGTCAGCTATTACACGGTATGGTTACTGGGCCTGATCGTAGCGGCGAGCGCTTTCGGCCTGGAGCCAGGCACGCTCGCCACCGGCTTGGGGCTGACCAGCCTGGCGCTGGGTTTCGCGTTGAAGGACATCCTCTCCAACTTCGTCAGCGGGCTGCTGATCCTGACACTGCGGCCCTTCAAACTAGGCGACCAGATCATCATTGGTGAAACCGAGGGCAGCGTGGAGCGCATCGAACTGCGCGCGACGCAGATTCGCACCTATGACGGCCGCCGCGTACTGGTGCCGAATGCCGAGACCTTCACTTCCCGAGTAACCAACAATACCGCCGCACCGATCCGGCGCGGCAAGGTCGTCTGTGCGCTCGGCTACGACGTGGACATCGATGCAACGGCGCAGATCATGCGCCAGGCCGCACAGGACACGCCAGGCGTGCTGGCGACACCATCCGCCTCTGTACGGCTCAACGACCTCGGCACGTCCGAGCTGGTGTTTGAAGTTGAGTTCTGGTGCGATTCGCGCCGATCGGACTTCGTCATCACTGCATCCGAGGTTCGCAAAGGGCTGGTCGCCGCCCTGCGAGCCGCCGGAGTAGGACTGCCCGATCAGGCGAAGCAACATTTGGTGCTGCACGCGCCGAAGGGCTGAGCAGCCGAGGTACAGGTTCGCATGGAACGCCCGCTGAGCGACGCCACCCACCGGCTTCCGACCTGCGGCGGTGAATGACTTGAGCGCAGCTAAGGTCCAACGGAGACCTACATCAACCGAGGAATATGCAATGGGCCTGTTCGATAAAATCAAAGATGCGCTTGGCATGGGTGACGTTAGCAACGAGGCGCACAAACCTGCTGCGCCGGACTCGGGCATCAATCAGCACGCCACCGATACGGTGGTCGATTCCGAGCGGCCCACTGCGGCCAACAACGCGACCACCGCTCCATCAAGCGCCAGTGGAGCGAGCGTCGGTACAGTTGGTACGGCGGGGGGTACCACCAGCGCGGTCGACGTGCCGGCGAAACTCGACGGCATGGCCGCAAATTTCCCGGAAAAGCTGAACTGGCGCACCTCCATCGTCGATCTGCTCAAACTGCTAGGTCTAGATAGCAGCCTTGAATCGCGTAAAGAGCTCGCCACTGAGCTGGGTTGCCCGCCAGACAAGATGGCCGACTCGGCGCAGATGAACATTTGGCTGCACCGCACCGTCATGCACAAACTCGCCGAACACGGCGGTACGGTTCCGCCCGAGCTGCGTACCTGATACCGAGCCAGGGTCCGTTCGCACGCGGCCGTGCGAACGCAGCTGCGGGCGCTTCGACGTCCGCTGCGACCTCAACCGTCCAGCGAAGGACCGATCATTTCCGCCAGCTGCGAATAGACGCCCGGGCAGGCAACCAGATAGGGATTGCCACGTAGCAGCCCGTCATTGCGGAAGAAATCGTTCATGCAGCCACCCGCCTCCTTCACCATGACCAGCCCGGCCATGCAGTCCCAGCTCTTCAGCTCGGTCTCGTAATAACCAAGTAATCGCCCAGCCGCTACGTAGGCAGTCATCAGCGCGCCGGAGCCGTTGCGAAAGAACATTCCGCCTTCGGCCAACAGTTTTTCGAGAAAGGGAATGAAGTGCTCTTTGCCACGTGGGTGAAAGGTGCCAGTGGCGGTCACGCCCTGCCCTACATGAGAGGCGTCGCTCACCTTCAAGGGCGTGTCGTTGACGAACGCGCCCTGCCCCAGGCAGCCATGGAACAGTTCGTTGTGATTGGGATCGGCGATGGCGCCTAGATACGGCTCGCCGTCGATCAGCAAGCCAATCGAGACGCACCAGTTATGTAGCCCATTGACAAAGCAGGCCGTGCCGTCGATGGGATCGATCACCCACACGCAGCGAGCGCCGAGATCGGCGGAACCACTTTCCTCGCCGAGGAAGCCATCCTCGGGAAAGCGCTCAGCCAATCGGGCACGAATAAAATCTTCGATCTGCTTGTCGGCAATGCTCACCACGTCCTGCAGATCGTCACCCTTGTGCTCCACCGTCAGCACATCGCGCTTGCGGTAGTAGTCCATGCCCAGCTGCGCCGCCTCTAGCGAGAGGGCTTTGGCGCATGCGTAGCGGGCTGCGATATCGAGAGAACTGGCGGCCGATGGGTCGGAATTCATGGTTGTCCTTCTTGCACGGGTCGACAACGAAGCGCAGCGTCGCGCGGTAGCGGCGAATTCTAGTGAATCATTACTGGCAGGCAAACGCCCGCCTCGTCAGCCTTCGCCACACAGCGCGTCCGGCTGGCGCTCCACATTGGAATGTTGTGCGCAGAGCTTGCCACGCCTGACCGGTCAGGGCTGCGCTTGCTCCTCGTGAAGGCGGGCGTTGAGTTCATCGACGATCGGCACCCATTCGGCGTCCTCTATCCACTCATCGGCCAGGAAAGCACGCTGCGCATCGCTCCAGAACGGCGCTTCGGCAAGCTTGACGTGGTTGGGCAGCGGCGCATGGTCGGCGATGAAATCGTCAATGCTGTCTGGATCTGAAGGCAGGCCCAGCTGCTCGAATAATGTGCTCATGTCTTTGTTGGGAAGTTCCATCGAACGGCTCCTCATCCAGGTCGATTTGGCGCTGCTCAGAGGCAGGCGATACTCCCAGTAGAGGCTTCAGCACGGCCAACAGTTCAACGGAACGCTCTGCCACGCGGATCAACATTGGCCGAAAGAAAGAAGCGGGCATCACCCATGGGCGCGGCCCGCAAGAAATTCAGGCTGCCTTGTCGAACAGTTGCCTGCCTTGATCCAGGCATTGATCCACCAGCCACTTGCCGTGGGCGATGGATGCCCGCTGCGCTTGCTCAAGCTCCGCCATGAAGGCGTGTCCGACCGGAAGCGCCATACGCCGAGTGACCTGTCCCTGCGGATTGCTGATTCGGCAACCGCCGGCCCAAGGAGTCGGGGTACCGGGATGTTCCATTACTTCGGCAGTAATGACGTGATCGCGATATTCGCATTGCATCATGGTCATGTTGTCACCTCGCTGCTGATAGCCGTGGGCAGTTCCTGAACAACGCACACACGGCCGATTGCCCCCCTCTCGTCACGGTCCGCCACGAGCCGAGCGCGCCGTTAGCCGACGCTCCTCGCGCAGTACCTGGATTGGGTATAGCACAAGCGCTGGGGTGCGACAGGTCCGGTGGTCGCTCGGGAGGAGGTTGTGGTCGGGCAGGCTTTGGCTGGCAGACTTGCGAACGAGGCGCAGGCACCGCGGAGCGATGCCTGCCGGCTCGGATGGGAAATGAGTGGCAGACGCAGCCATCAGGCTACGTCCCGGAAGAACGATGGATAGCCAACTTCAGGAGGTGCGCAATTGCTCGTCAGCGAGGAAATCTGCTTCCAACAAGGCGTCCCGGTCTTCGACTTCAAGGGTCTCACCTTCGATCGGCGTCGGTGCCGACACGCGCTTGCTGCGCAGTTTGCCGAATTGGTGCTTAAGGGCATTATTGAGCTTGTCGATGGCACCATCCACGGCCAGTTCCAAGGAGGCCGCCTTATGCGTAACAGAGACCGGTTGCTGCCCCTTCGGGCGGGCCTCGATCTGGCATCGTTTGTCGTGGGCGCCGGCCTTGACGCCGTTCTCGTCGTTCAGATGCACCACGACGCGGGTGACTTCATCGTCGAACCGGTCGAGCTTGTCGGCTACATTGCCGCTTACCCAGTCTACGAGACGGGCGCTTCCTTCGATGTGGTTATCGCTATGTACTTGGATCTGCATATGCTCTTCCTTCTACGCGATCTAGGTAACCACCGTTCAGCCCACAAACGGCCTGATCCAGAACGTGCCCCCGGTTCGTTGGTGGCCGCACGGTGCGCGGCGACAGACGCAGTTACACCGCTTGCGAAGCAACGGGAGCACGGGCTAGAAATGCCATTGTTGGCGACATTAAGCAAGGCCAACGCAACGCCGCGAGCACGACGAAGGCCGGGCAATCGAACCCGCCTTCCGTGCGGCCACAGCCGAGCACCAGCACACAAGGCCTCCAGCCGCTTGGTTACAGAAGATTGCAAAGACTCATCAGGGTGCCCTGTTCCCACCGCCGAATCGGATCATCGTCAGCCAGTGATCATTGGCCGGCGGATAGCTTCTTCTTCGGGTAAATGTCGTAGCGGCTGGATTTGCCCTCCAAGCAATAGCCCGGCTTGGGGCCGTCGATGGTCGGCGCTTTACGCGGCCGTTTCACCACCACGCGATGGCTGGCCAGCGCCAGCGCCCGCTCGAGCAGGATACCCGCGTCCAGGTCGTCCCCAACGAAGGGCCTGAACAGGCGCATCTCCTTTTTCACCAACGCGCTCTTTTCACGGTGCGGGAACATTGGATCGAGATAAATCACCTGAGGCGGATCTCCCTGCCACTGCGCCATCAGCTCGATGGCATTACCGTGCCGAAGGCGCATGCGTTCGACGATCGCTCGCACATCGGTGTCTTCGCACGCACGCCTCAGACCGTCCTCCAGCAACGCGGCAATCAGCGGCTGACGCTCGAACAGCACCAAGTCGCAGCCCAATGTTGCCATCACGAAAGCATCGCGGCCGAGCCCGGCTGTTGCGTCCAGCACGCTGGGGCGAATCCCAGACTGGATGCCGACCGCCTTAGCGATCATCTGTCCGCTGCCTCCGCCGAATTGACGACGATGTGCGGCGCCACCCTCGACAAAATCCACCCGGACCGCGCCCGGCGCCTGGGGGCCGAGGAACTGCAGCTGCAACCCGCTTTCGCCCAGCTGCAGGGCGAAATCTGCCTCATCCGCTTGTAAAGGTAAGCCCAGCCGCGACGCCCAGACACCGGCCTGCTCGGCGAACTGAGGCGCAAGGGCTTCGACACGAACCAAAGGAGATGAGGCAGTCATACGCAGCTCGGTGGCGGGAAACGCCGCATTTTGCCAGAGCGAGCGCCGGCATGCCTCAGCGACACAGGCCGAAACCACCCATATCCACATGGAAATGATCGTGGTGAGCAGCGTTGTACTCGGGGCTCAGGGTGATCCTGAACGCCTCGCAGGCAGCCGCCTTGACCTGGCGAAGGAAGCGCGCCTTGTCGTCATCGCCTTTCCAGTCGCGTGCGACGGTGATGCGCGTGCCGTCCTGCAATCTGAACCCGGCCAGGTCCAGCGCATTGGCCGAGGCATGCTGGCTGCGCCGATTGCTGCGCGCGATGTTGCGGCAGGCGAAGCTGCCAAAGTGATCGACGCGCACTACCGGCTGACCGAACACCTGTTGCGCCGCAGGTTGCAAGCCGTGGCGTTCGAACAGCGCGTACGCCGCCGCCAGTGGACAAGTCGCGAGAAAGGCGTTGTTGAAGCGCACGGCCGAGCCGGTCACGCGCACGGCGTTCTCGACCGGACAGCCAGGCTGAGGCGTGCTGTCCGGCACGGCTACGTATTTCAGATCCGAGGTCGCCAGCGCCTGTTCGCACAACCCCCGATCCTCCTGCAGACGCCTCAGTTTGAAAGACGTCAGCAGGTTTGGCGCCTCGCGGATATTCAGCGGCGCCCAGGGGTTCCACTTCGGCGGGACGTCGACGTGACCACGCCATACCGCGTAGACGAACCCGCCCAACGCGAGCAGCAGCAACAGAAAGAAACGGCCAAAAGTCATGTCGATTTTGGCAACACCGGCACGCCAAGGTTGCAGCGATGCCGGCTACCGGTACATCACGAGCGACGTTCGCTACTCAGGAGCGACAGCTGCGACTCGCTCTGCATCGGCGCCACGGCAAGCGGCGGCAGACCTGGCAATAGCTCGCCGAGTCGCTCATGGAATCGCATGGCCAGATCGGGCGACAGCCGGTTGTCAGGCGTATGCAGATAGACATGCGGACGCATGCCCGCCTCGATCCAGCCCGCCACCTTGTCCAGCCAGGGCGCGAGGAAGCGGTCGTTCGCCGCGAGCTCGGGATGCCCGACGAAGCGTAGCTGCGGCGACTGGCTAAACGCCGCCGGACGCACCGGCAGCCGCGGCTTTTTGCTTTGCGCATGGAGCACGGCAGTATCACGCGTCTGGCAACTGAACAGCGCGCGGGTGTCCATGCAGATGCGCTCCACGCCCCGCTCAAGCAGCAATCGATTCAGCGACCGCTCCTCCTCTCCTTTAGCGAAGAACGCGCTGTGCCTTACTTCTACGGCGAGCGGTCGGTTCAGGGTCTCGATCAGTTGCGCCAGCTCACCGAGACGAGCCGGGCCAAAGTTGGCGGGCAATTGCAGCCAGAACGGGCTGACTCGCGATCCCAGCGGCGCCAGCAACGAGCGGAACGATAGAACCAGCTCCAACACGTCGCGAAGATCCGGCGCCTGACTGATCTCCCGTGGCAGCTTGGCGCAAAAGCGAAACCCTTCTGGCATCAAGGCCGTCCAGCGTTCGATCTTCTGCACCGATGGCCAAGCGTAGAGCGTCGTATTGCCCTCGACGGTGTTGAAGACAGAGCAATAGCGGGAAAGGAAATCGGTTGCGGGCAATCCTGGCGAATAGAGCGACCCACGCCAAGCGGCGTCGTTCCAGGATGGGCAGCCGAGAAAATAAGGAAGATTCAAACGCGGTTAGTACGCCTAGGCGTAGAGATCCAGACCGAGCACTTCATGGGCATCGAGATTGGCGCTGAAGCTGGCGGTAGTGCCATAGCTATGTAGCGCCTGCGCCGCACGGTTGTTCAACGGCCGCTCCATCATGGCTTCGAAGCGCGCCGGCATGAAGTCACCGGAAATGACCGAGCCATAGTCAATGGACTCGCTACGGTTTTGCCGGGACAGGTGTTCGTAGGTAGCGTCGGTCTGGCTCGACGGAGTGACGATTGACTCGCGCGCCTGCTCCGCAGCCTTTTCGCTTTCGCGATAAGGTACCGGCGCGCTTTCCCGCAGGGGAGCGCGTTCGATGGGATAGGCTGAGGGAGCGAGACCGTTAAGACGCATCATTCACCTTTCGAAGTGGAACCGACTCTATCGGGCTGCCTTCAAATTGGCAATGCCGTCCGTCAGCGCACCGCCTTCGGCGTCGCGACGTTGTCGCGCAGATAGATAGGCTGGGCCTGATCCGCCTCCACCGCTTCCCCCCGTTGCCAGCCATAGGTCGCTAGACATAACAGGTCCTCGGCATGCGGCAGCAGTGTCGCATCGGCCGCGGAAGGCTGCACCGAAAGCCGCTCGCCATAGCGCCAGCCCGTGCCGGCAGCGAACCAGTCTCCGGCGCTATCGCGCGGCAGACTGACCTGTTCCGGCGGCAACACGGCTTCGATCCCGGCCAGCTGCATCTCGCCCTCATGCATGCGATAGCAGCCCCAGTAGACCTCATCCATGCGCGCATCGATGGCCACCGCCACCTGCGCCGCGTCATGCTCGCGATAGGCCCGCTGGGCAATGGTCGCTAGCGTCGAGACCGGCAGTACTGGGCGCTCCAGCGCGAACGCCAGGCCCTGCACCACTCCGACAGCGATACGCACACCAGTGAAGGCACCAGGGCCGCGGCCGAAGGCCAGTGCATCGACCGCCGAGAGAGCGATGCCCGCCTCGGCCAGCAGGTCCTTGATCATCGGCAGCAACCGTTGCGCATGCAGCCGCGGTATCACTTCGTAGTGGCTGATTACCTTGCCGTCATGCAGCAATGCAACGGAGCAGGCTTCGGTCGCAGTGTCCAGCGCCAGCAGAGTAGTCATGATGATTTATGCAGGTGGCCGAGTGGGCGGGCATTAAAACGGTTTAGGTTTTTTTTTGCCAGCGCTGCGGCCCGACGAACGACGGGTTACAGTGTCGTAGGCCTTAGCGGACAAGGCCGGACGTGTTATCCATATCGCACACCGCATCGGTATCCTTGTTGGCATTGGCAGCGATCATTTTTTCGATTTGCATTGCCACCTAGCTGAGCCAATGCTGTAACTCGGTAGCGGCTAAAGCGCTCAGGGCCGCGACGCTCATAGCCAACCCGAGCACCCACCTCTAGATAGTTCTCATGGTAGCGGCCAGATGATTAGCGCTTGCGCACCGTAGACAGGTGCGGCTTCAAGAGCGACCCTCGATTACCTATCCGCCTTAAAACGACAACGGCCCGCAAAAGCGGGCCGTTAGCGACAGCAAAATTACCGTTTAGCTGAGCGCAGCCATCACCTTGGCGGTGATCTCTTCCACCGAGCCGACGCCTTCGACGCGATTGCACTTGGGCGTGCCTTCGGTAGCTTCGAGGTTCTGATAGAAGGCCACCAGCGGCTTGGTCTGCGAATGATAGACGCCCAGGCGATGGCGAACGGTTTCTTCCAGATCGTCCTTGCGCTGAATCAGCTCCTCACCAGTCAGGTCATCGACACCAGCGACCTTCGGCGGGTTGTGCTCGGTGTGGTAGACGCGACCAGACGCAGGATGCACGCGACGGCCGGACAGGCGACCGACGATCTCTTCGTCATCCACAGCGATTTCCAGCACGTGGTCCAACTTCACGCCGGCATCACGCAGCGCTTCGGCTTGCGGGATAGTGCGTGGGAAGCCATCGAACAGGAAACCATTGGCGCAATCGGGCTGCTGCAAACGCTCCTGAATCAGCGCGATGATGATTTCGTCGGAAACCAGGCCACCGCTGTCCATGACATCCTTGACCTGCAGGCCCAGCGGCGAGCCGGCCTTGACCGCTGCACGCAACATGTCGCCTGTAGAAATTTGCGGAATGGCGAACTTCTCGGTGATGAAGCGTGCCTGTGTGCCTTTCCCGGCACCGGGCGCTCCCAGCAGAATTACGCGCATGGAGTGAGTCCTCAAGTTTTGCAAAGGGTGCCGCCAGGTCGATGGAATACCTCTGGCGAATCAAAAAATCGGGTTTGCCGCCATGCGACAAAAGGTTGAACACGATACACAGCGCACAGAAAGCAGACAAGCGACCCTCATGGCCTCATGTGCGGCGAGCCTGCCGCCAAACATGAAGGCGGGAAAACGTCGCCGCACGGTCGTGACGACGTTTATCCGACGCGTCACGAGCACTCTTTCACGGCCTCAGCCGGTGTTGCGCAGCCCGGCTGCAATACCCGCGACACTGACCAGCAAGGCTTGCTCCAGAGGGCTTTCCGCCGGGCTCCGTTGTTGCCGTGAACGGGCCAACAGTTCGGTCTGCATCAGATGCAGCGGGTCGAGATAGGTATTGCGTAGGCTGAACGCCTCAAGGGTCTCGGCGCTGTGTGCCAGCAGCTCGGACTGTCCGGTCAGATCGAGCACCGCCGCTACCGCCTGCGACAATCTGTCACGCAAATCGTGACCCAGGGACTGCAATTGCACAGTGACCAGGCGCTCGTCGTAGCGCTTGGCAATGTCGCCATCCGCCTTGGCCAATACCATCTCGAGCATATCGATACGGGTACTGAAGAACGGCCAGCGCTGCCGCATCTGTTTCAGCCGATCACCTTCGCCGCGCTCCAGCGCGGCCTGCAACGCCTGATCCCAGCCCAGCCAGGCGGGCAACATCAGCCGCGTCTGGGTCCAGGCGAATATCCAGGGAATCGCCCGCAAACTCTCGACGCCGCCCTCACGGCGTTTCGACGGACGGCTGCCCAACGGCAGGCGGCCGAGTTCTTGCTCGGGCGTGGCCTGCCGAAAGTACTCGACGAATTGCGGGTGATCACGCACCACACTGCGGTAAACCTTGACACCTGCGCCAGCCAGTTGCTCCATGATTTCGCGCCAATCCGGCTCCGGCATCGGCGGCGGCAACAGCGTCGCCTCCAGAACCGCAGCCAAATACAGGCTGAGGTTTTGTTCGGCGATGTCCGGCAGCCCGAACTTGAAGCGGATCATTTCGCCCTGCTCGGTGGTACGGAAGCGCCCCGCCACCGATCCCGGCGGCTGTGAAAGGATCGCCGCATGAGCGGGCCCGCCGCCGCGCCCGACGGTGCCACCACGGCCATGGAACAACAGCAGTTCGACCTGATGTTCACGGCAGATCTCGACGAGGCTTTCCTGCGCGCGGTACTGCGCCCAGGCGGCAGCTGTGGTGCCGGCGTCCTTGGCCGAGTCCGAATAGCCGATCATCACTTCCTGCGGGCCGTGCAGGCGTTGGCGATAGCCGGGCAATCCCAGCAGCTGGTCGATGGTGGGGCCCGCATTGTTCAGGTCGTCGAGTGTCTCGAACAATGGCACGACGCGCATCGGTCGTTGCAGGCCCGCCTCTTTCAATAGCAACTGCACCGCCAATACATCCGACGCGCCGCGGGCCATGGAGATGACATAGGAGCCGAGCGATGCACCGGGTGCCTGTGCTACCACGCGGCAGGTTGCCAGCACTTCCGCGGTATCGGCAGACGGCTGGAAATGCGACGGCAACAGTGGGCGACGGTTGTTCAGCTCGCGCTGGAGAAACTCCAAGCGCCGCGGCTCGTCCCACTGGTCATACTGGCCAATCCCCAAGTAATCAGTAATCTCCGCCATCGCTGCGACATGCCGGGTCGAGTCCTGGCGGATATCGAGGCGCACAAGAAACAGGCCGAACGCGGCAACCCGACGCAAGCTATCGAGCAACGCGCCATCGGCGATCACGCCCATGCCGCAGGCGTGCAGCGAGTGGTAGCAGAGCTCCAGCGGTTCACGCAGCTCGCAGTTGTCTTGCAGGACCATGGGTGGCGCCGGCTGATCTCGTTCTACCGCAGCGCTGGCCCAGTCCCGCGTGGCCTGAAGCCGCTCACGCAGATTCTTGAGCAAAGCCCGGTAAGGTTCGGCCGATTCGCCCGTGTGGCGCAGCAGTTCGTCGCTCGCGGTTTGCATCGACAGCGCGGTGATCAGCCCCTCGACATCGCGCAGGAACAGGTCGGCCGCCACCCAGCGCGCCAGCAGAAGCACCTCGCGGCTCACCTTGGCCGTGACGTTGGGGTTGCCATCGCGATCTCCGCCCATCCAGGATGCGAAGCGGATCGGCGCCGCATCCAACGGCAAGTGCAGACCGGTACTGCGGTAGAGCGCCTGGTCGGTCTGCCGCAGCGTATTGGGCAGCGCCTGCCAGAGCGAATTCTCGATGACTGCGAAGCCCCACTTCGCCTCCTCCACCGGCGTCGGTCGGCTGCGACGGATTTCCTCGGTGTGCCAGGCCTCTGCGATCAGCCGCTGCAGACGCAATTCGATCCGCGCCAGCTCCGCCGTGCCGAGATCGGTATGGTCGCGTGCCGCCAACTGCGCGGCGATGGCATCGTATTTCTGGATCAGCGTGCGTCTTGACACCTCGGTCGGGTGCGCCGTCAACACCAGCTCGATCTCCAGCCGCCCCACCTGCCGCGCCAGGAATTCCTGACCGAAACTCTCGCCCTTGAGCCGCTCGAGCAAGCCACCCAGCACGCCGATTTCGGACGGAGCCGGCTCGCCGGGCCGCCGCCTGCGCACTTGGTGATACTGCTCGGCGATATTAGCCAGGTTGAGGAACTGGTTGAAGGCGCGAGTCATTGGCAGCAGCTCGTCGTCGGCCAGTCCGTCGAGGGTTTCCTGCAACAGTCTGGCCCCCTCGGCCGAACCACGACGTGCGCCCTTGGCACCCTTGCGGACGCGTTCGATCTTGTCGAGGAAAGCAACGCCGTGTTGCTCGCGAATGGTGTTGCCCAGCAATTCGCCAAGCAGATGAACGTTCTCGCGCAACCGCGCGTCGATCTTCGCCATGTTCCTGTCTCCCAGGCTGCGCCATCGAAGGCGCGCAACCGATTTGCAACCGATGCTGAACGGCTACGCTGTAAGAACCCTCCAAACAGAGTGCCCAGCGTGTTCGTCGAAGACAAGACATCGCGAAGCAAGTCTGTTCGACGGTCGCTCGCATTACACGCCAATATCGCTCGCCACGGCGGGCTAAGGATGGAGCTAGATGAAGATTTCAGAACTGGTCCGTGAATGGGAAAGCAGCGCCACCGGGCGCATGAGCGCCACTCGATACACCATTCCACTGGATGTCGAAAGCGCCGCACGGCTGGCCGCGCTGGCGGAGATGTATCCCAAGCGCAGTACCGAGGAATTGTTGGGGGAGCTGGTCGGCGCCGCGCTCGAAGGCATCGAGACCAGCCTCCCCTATCAACGGGGCACCAAGGTGATTTCGACCGACGAACAGGGCGACCCGATCTACGAAGACGTCGGCCCGACGCCGCGCTTTCTCGCCCTTTCGCGCAAGCATCTCGAGCGTCTGCTTGCAGAGCAGTCGGAACAGCCCTGACACGGCGCCGCGGGCATGGCTGGCCCCCTGCCAGCCAGTCGTTCAACTCAGCGAGGCGTCCTCACGCAGCCGCCCCGCTTTTCCCTCGACAGCTCTAAAAAGCCATCTCCAGGCGCTTCGTTTGTCTTTTAACTGGAACGATTGCGGCCTGACGCCCTCACAAAAACATGCCCGCTCTGATTGCTGGGCCTTCCCGTAGAGGCCAAACACACGCTCACGGGCACCGTTCCGATCTTCCACTGGAGACTGGCTATGAAAATGAACACCATCGAAAGCCCCCTATCGCGATTTCAGTTACCCAAGCTGGCAGCCGTTGCATTGGGAGGTTTACTGCTGGTTGGTTGTGCCGGCAATCCACCGAACGAACAGTTCGCCGTGACCGAATCCGCGGTTCGCAGCGCGGTCAGTGCGGGCGGTACCGAATATGCCGCGGTTGAAATGCGCGCCGCGCAGGAAAAATGGAAGCAGGCCGAACTGGCCATGCAGAAAGAAAACTACGACGAAGCGCGCAAGCTGGCCGAACAGGCCGAGTGGGATGCACGCGTCGCCGAGCGCAAGGCCCAGGCAGCCAAAGCGCAGAAGGCAGTAGAGGACGCCAACCGGGGTATTCAAGAGCTGCGCGAAGAAAGCATGCGCAGCGTCCAGTGATCACCCCACTCAACTCTCGCCTTCAACACAGGATGATTCGTTATGAATAAATTATTGACGCTCCCTACCGTACTGGCCATGAGCATCGGACTGGCTGCCTGCTCTTCGCAGCCCAACCAGAACCTTGAGCAAGCGCGTGGGCAGTATTCTCAGCTGCAAGCCGACGCCCGATCCAGCAAGTTGGCCGCATTGGAAACCGAAGACGCCGGCAAGTCGCTGGAAAAGGCCAACCAGGCCTATCTGAACGACGCGGACGAGGAAAAGGTCGATCAGCTTGCCTATCTGGCCAAGCGCCGCATCGAGCTCGCCGAGCAGACCATCGCCCTGCGTACTGCCGAGCAGGACATCGAGAAGGCATCCGCCAAGCGCGCCGAAGCCCGACTTGAATCACGCGAGCAGCAACTCAAGCGCCAGCAGGACGAGATCCGCAAGCTCCAGCAGGACCTGCAAGCCAAGCAGACCGAGCGCGGCACACTGGTCACCTTCGGTGATGTCCTGTTCGATCTCAACAAGGCGGACCTCAAGCCGTCCGGTATGCGCGGCGTGCAGAAGCTCGCCGACTTCCTGAACGAAAATCCAGAGCGCAAGGTGATGGTCGAGGGCTACACCGACAGCACTGGCTCGGATTCCTACAATCAGCAGCTGTCCGAGCGGCGCGCCGAGTCTGTCCGGCGTGCATTGACCCATGCTGGGGTCGATGCGCAGCGCATCCAGGCGGTCGGTTACGGGGAAGAGTATCCGGTGGCGAGCAACGACTCGAACTCAGGTCGGGCGATGAACCGCCGTGTCGAGGTGACCATCTCCAACGACAATCAACGCGTTGCACCGCGTTCGTCGATGCGGTAATGCCGCGCTGCCTGACGGTTGACAACATCAACCGCCGAAGCCCGCCGTCATGGCGGGCTTTTTGTTTCACGCCGGGCCTCGCCGAATCGAAATGTCAGGGCTTGGTTGCCGGCTCTGCCGCCGTCGGAACGCCCTGGCTCATGCAGCGAATCGCGCGCTTTTGCTTATCCACCAGCACGCCGCTCAAGCCCTTCTGTTCGGTGTCGAAAAGTACCAGCACGCCATCGATGCAGTCGGCTATCTGCGGTGCGGGCTTTAGCGAGACGCGGTAATCCTCCCCCGGAACGGTCTTGAGCATCGTGTAATCGGCCAGCAACAGCGCGTCTTCCGGCTTGGCGATATGCACGTAGCCATAGTAGGAAAGCACCGCAACGGTGCCGATGACGCTGCCGATGGCGGTGAGGATCAGCGGAATTGGATTGCGTTCGGACATGGACGGATTCGCCTGATCAAAGAGGCGGCATTGTCGCAAAAAACCGAGTCCCGGCGCGAAGGCTACGTCGTTTCACCTCCGCGCCAGCAATGACGTGTGAACTGTCGGATCACGAGCGCAGCTGGCAGCGTGCCAGCCAGACTAGTCTGTGTTGATCGCCTGGCATCGCTGACGCGAATAACGCTTCACCCGCGCGCGATTAACGCTGATCGTTGCTTAGATTCGGCGCGACTGCGCCAGCGCCCCCACGGCATCGCCACACTTCATACGACAGGACGAGCCCGCCATGGATATTTCCGCCCGCCCCGACACCATCAGCCTCGACCAGCCTTTCGCCGCTGTGCCCGAGCTCATCGCGCACTGGGCCAAACACCGGCCGGATCACCCCGCGTTGATCCAGGATGGCCGCCAGCTGAGCTTCGGCCAACTGGACGAGCGCATGAACCGTGTCGCTGCGGCCTTGCAGCGCGATGGCATGAAACCCGGTAATAGCATCGCGATCTGCGCCTTCAACTCCATCGAATATGCCGTGGTGTTTCTCGGCGCATTGCGCGCCGGCGTAGCGGTGGCGCCTCTGGCTCCTTCGGCCAGCGCCGAGAGCCTGCTGACCATGCTGGCCGACGCCTCGCCCCGCTTGCTGTTCGTCGATGCGTCAGCTGCCCAACATCTGTCCCCGGTCATGGCGCGGCTGCCCTGCCCGCTCCTGAGCCTGGATCAGGCCAGTACGAACGCGCTATCGGCATGGCTCGGCGACGAGGCGACCTCGCCCGTGGCGATCCAACCGGACTGGGCGTTCAACATCATCTATTCCTCCGGCACCACCGGCGAGCCAAAGGGCATCGTGCAGTCCCATGCCATGCGCTGGGCCCACGTGCGCCGCAGTGCCGCATACGGTTACGACGATGCCACCACGCTAATTTCCACGCCGCTGTATTCCAACACCACATTGGTCGCCTTTCTGCCGACAGTGGCCCTGGGCAGCACCGTGGTGCTGATGGGCAAGTTCGAGGCCGGTGAGTACCTGCGGCTCGCGCAGCAGCATGGCGTGACCCATACCATGCTGGTGCCGGTGCAATACCAGCGAATCATGGCCCGCGAGGATTTCGCTCGCTACGACCTCAGCCGCTTTCGCTACAAGTTCTGCACCAGCGCGCCGTTCAATGCAGCGCTGAAAGCCGATGTGCTGGCGCGCTGGCCAGGCGGGCTTGTCGACACCTATGGCATGACCGAAGGCGGCGGCACCTGCATCCTTGCCGCCCATGACTACCCGGAAAAACTGCATACCGTCGGCAAGCCCGCCGAGGGGCACGACATCCGCGTTATCGACGACGAAGGCAACGAACTGCCCGAGGGCGCGACCGGCGAGATAGTCGGACACTCACCGGCGATGATGACCGGCTATCTGAACAAGCCGGAGAAAACCGCAGAGGCCGAATGGTTCGATCCCAGCGGCAAACGCTTCATCCGTACCGGCGACGTCGGCCGCTTCGACGCCGAGGGCTTCCTTACGCTGCTAGACCGCAAAAAGGACATGATTATCTCCGGCGGTTTCAACCTCTACCCGAGCGATCTGGAAGCGATTCTGCGCGAGCATCCTGGGATTGCCGATGTGGCCGTTATCGGGGTGCCATCCACCCGCTGGGGAGAAACGCCGGTGGCTTTCGTCGTGCCCACTGCCGTCGCGACGGAAACACCCGAAGCGCTGCTGGACTGGTTCAACGGACGCGTGGGCAAGACCCAGCGCCTCGCGCGTCTGGCGTTTACCGACGAACTGCCGCGCAGCGCCATCGGCAAGGTCCTCAAGCGCGAACTGCGCGATCGCTACCAGGCCGAGCACGGCACTGCGGACTGAAGACAGGGCCACCGCTTTCGCCACCAACAGGCGGGGCGCGCCTGGTTGTTTTCTGGGGCTCAGACCTGATAAAGCCCTCAGGCGATGCGTTGTCTCGAGCAGCCCTAGTCCTTCCAACGGTCAGCCGGGGCGCTGTCAGTAGCCGCGTTCGACATCCACCACGCCGCTGATCGCCTGACCCTGCTCCAGCGCGAGGATTTTCTCGCTGATCTGGGAGATGGTCGCTTCGCGCAGGGTGCGGGCCGAGACGTGGGGTGTAATGGTCACCTGCGGCATGCTCCAGAACGGATGCGTCGTCGGCAGTGGCTCTTCACGGAACACATCAAGCACTGCGCGGGAGACGCGGCCCTCTTCGATGGCGCGACAGAGATCCTCGTCCACCAGATGTTCACCGCGGCCGACGTTGATCACCACTGCGTCGGGCCGGAGCCGCGACAACACCTCGTAATCGATCAGATCGCGGGTGCTGTCGGTCAGCGGCAGCGTGTTGATCAGCACCCGGGTTTCACCCAGAAAGTGGTCGAGTTCCGCCTCGCCAGCAAAGCTGCGCACGCCGTCGATGGCGTGGCTGGAGCGCGCCCAGCCGCAGACCGGGTAATCCAGCCCGGCGAAAGTGCGCGCAACTCGCTGGCCGATCTGACCGAGCCCAAGCACCCCAACCGGCCACTCGCTGCGCTCGATGGGTCGTCGCAGCTTCCATTGGCCGGCGGCCTGCTGCTCGCGGTAGGCATCCATGTCGCGACTGATGCCGATCACGTGGTAAGCGACGTACTCGGCCATCTGCACGGACATGCCGGCATCTTCCAGGCGCACCACCGGAATATTGCGCGGCAAGTTCGACATCCGTACCAGCGCATCGATACCAGCGCCCATGTTGAAGATCGCCTTGAGCTGCGGCTCCTTGTCAAATAGCGCCGCTGGCGGATGCCAGACGATGGCGTAATCGGCGCCCCAGCTCGGCATGTCCGGCTGCCAGACCTGGATCTCAGCCCCCGGCAGGTGCTGCTGAATCAGATTGGTCCAGCGTTCGGGCTTGGGATCGGCGGCGACGAAGAGGATTTTCATGGGCACTCGGCTTCTGCTCGGTTAAAAAAAAAATGCGGCCTGCCAGCCTAGCGTTAAATGGCGTAGACGTGACCGTTGGCTTCAAGCAGGCGCAACAGGGCTGGCCAGGTCAGCTTGGCGGCGCTGCCCAGCCCAGCCGATTGCTGGCGAGTGGTCTCGATGGCGGCGGCGGATGGCATGTGGGTCGGGCCGCAGGACTGGGCACGTACCTGAATTTCGCACGCTTTCATCAGGAAATAGAGATAGGTAAAAGCTTCGGCTACGGTTGCGCCGGCGGTGAGCACGCC
This sequence comes from Stutzerimonas stutzeri, assembly GCF_000590475.1. Lineage (NCBI taxonomy): Bacteria > Pseudomonadati > Pseudomonadota > Gammaproteobacteria > Pseudomonadales > Pseudomonadaceae > Stutzerimonas > Stutzerimonas stutzeri. Next base: position 3,270,645 of record NZ_CP007441.1, read on the forward strand.
ATGGTTGCGCAAAATCATCATTTGCTTGCTACCGAGGTCGGCTATCAGCCGCTCACGCTCACTGAGGTCCAGCGCCACGCCTTCGTATTCGTGATAGGTGATGTGATCCAGACAAAGCATGGCCGTCTGGCTCAGCGGCAGCAGACCGTCACGATGCGCCGAGACCGCCGTGCCATCAGCCGCATGCAGGTGCATGACCGCTCCGGCGTCTTCACGTCCCATGTGAATCGCGCTGTGAATGGTGAAACCGGCGGGATTGACCCGATGCAGGCTGCCGCTCTGGACGATTTGCCCCTCACTGTCGACCTTGACCAACGACGAGGCGGTGATCTCCTGGAACAGCAGGCCGTAGGGGTTGATCAGGAAATGGTGCTCGGGGCCAGGAACCCGCGCTGACAGGTGGGTGAAGACCAGGTCGTCCCAACCGAAGTGCGCCACCAGCCGATAGGCTGCGGCCAGGTCCTTGCGCACCTGCCATTCGGCTTCGCGATTCGTCGAGGTTGACTCTTGCATAGCTCTGCTCCGTTGGTTTCGAGAGCGCCAGATGGCGCATGACCCGCAGTCGGCGGGTGGTACTCAGGCCTCCTGCGCGTTGCCGGCGTGCTTGCGATTTTCCTCTTCCTGCAAAGCGCGCCACATCAACTTGCCGGTCGAGGAGCGCGGCAGCGACGCGACGAACTCCACATAGACCGGCGCTTTGTAGGCCGCCATCTCCGCCTTGCACCAGTCGATAATGTCTTGCTCGCTGACCTGCCCGGCCTGGCCGTCACGCAGTACCACGCAGGCCTTGACCGTCTCGCCGCGCTTGGGGTCGGGGCGTGAGATGACACAGCACTCCTGGATCGCCGGGTGGCGGTACATCAGGCTTTCCACTTCCGACGGCCAGACCTTGAAGCCGGACGCATTGATCATGCGCTTGACCCGGTCGACGAGGAAGAAATAGCCCTCTTCATCGTAGTAGCCCATGTCGCCGGTGCGGAAGAAACGCTTGCCGTCCAGTTCGATGAACGCGCGTTCGGTCTCCTCCGGCCGGTTCCAGTAGCCCTGGAACAGCTGTGGACCGTAGCTGATGATCTCGCCCACTTCATTGGGGCCCAGCTCGCGTTGGCTCTGCAGGTCGATGACCCGGCTGTCGACATCGAATACGGGAATACCAAGGCACTGCGCCTTGGGCCGCGGCACCGGGTTGATATGGGTGGCGGCGATGGTTTCCGACAGGCCATAGCCTTCGATATAGCGCAGGCCGGTGAGCCGATGCAGTTTCTCCTCTACCGCTTTGGGCATCGCCGCCCCGCCGCCGCCGACGCTGACCAGGCTGGACAGGTTGTAGCGCTCCAGATCCGGATCGGAGAGAAAGTCGATGGCCATGGTGGCGATATTGACCCAGCCGGTAACCTGGTGGCGCTCGATCAGCTGCGCCGCCACTTTACGGTCCCAGCGGGTCATGATTACAGCCGTGCCGCCGTTGTAGATCGGCCCGCTCATGGCGCCCTGCATGCCGGTGACGTGGAAGTACGGCAGCGTCGCGAGGATCACCGATTCGCTGGTGCTGTTGGTCCAGACCACGCGGTGAATGATGGTCGCCATGGCCGAACGATGGGTGTGCATGCAGCCCTTCGGCGCGCCGGTGGTGCCAGAGCTGTAGGGAAACACGCAGAGATCGTCCGGCCCTACCATATGCGGCCCGGGTGCGTAACCGGCTTCAAGCGCCTCGCGCCAGGCGATACCGCCGGAGAAAGTCGGCGCGACGGCCGCCGCCTGGACTTCCGCCGGCAGCGCCAGATCCGTGGACTGCCTGACATATTCAGAATAGGCCGCAACGATTACCTGACGCAGCTGAGCAACCCCTACCAGCGGCGCAATAAAGCCGGTCAGCTCTAGCCCGCAGAGACAGACTGCCGCACCGGTGTCGTGCAGGTAGTGTTCCAGCTCGGCGCTGTGGTTCATCGGGTTGACCGGCACCACTACGGCGTCGGCACGCAGGATCGCGTAGTAGGCAATGGTGAATTGCGGGGAGTTTTGCATATACAGCAGCACCCGGTCGCCCTTGGTCACGCCCAGGTGCTGCAGATAGCCGGCCAGCGCTTCCACTTCACGCAGCAGCTCGCGATATGTGATCAGGCTGTCGTAATAGACGATGGCCGTCTTGTCCGGAAAGCGTCGCGCGGAGATTTCCAGATTGGCGAACAGGCTGGTTTCCGGCACCGTCAGGTGCTTGGGCAAATCCTCGGGCCAGGCTTCATGATGACGAGTGAACATTACAGAACTCCTGAATCGCTATTAAAGGCCGTTGAAAAAACGTAGGCGAGGCAGGCAAGACAAGGCAAAAACAGTCGAAGAAGCGGACCGGGCTCGCGTACGAGTTTAGGTGTTCTAAATGAGCATTCTGAGGCTGTTTTAACGCAGTATTGCCAACGCAGGTAGTTTTTCAGCGGCCTGTTAAAGGGCCAGTTCGGCCATGGCCCACTCTTCGCCCCACTCGAGCCAGCCCCGGGTGTCGCGCAAGGGTGTGATGGCGATGCGCTTCTCGCGCAGCGCGGTGACATCCGCTTCAGGCGCGACGATGTGCGCCGATGAGTGCTCGAAGCCGAGCCACCAGTACGGCAAGCCGCGACCGTCCCGTCCCGCCTGTAATCGCGGACGGGCGATCGAGCCGCGTGATTGTTTGGTCATCCGCAAGTGGCTGACCACATCAGCCGGACAGGCCGGAAAGTTGAGGTTCCAGCAGCAACCACCCTCCTCCCGACGCGCCCAGAGCGCGCGGATCGTGGTTTCGGCATAAGTTTCGACACAGGACCAATCGATATGGGTGCGGTCGAGGAACGCCTGGCTCAGTCCGATGGCGGGCAGCCCCAGGAGGTCGGCGCTGAGGACCGCCCCTAAGGTTCCTGAATATGGCACCGAGTCGCCGATATTCGCGCCGCTGTTGATGCCGGAAAGCACCAGGTCGGGTGGCGAATCCTGCAGCCATTCGGCCATGGCGAACATCACGCAATCAGAGGGCGTACCGGAAACGGCGAAGCGCCGCTCGCCGTGGTGGTACACCCGCAATGGCGAGTGCACCGAGATGCCCTGGCCAGTGCCGCTTTGGTCGTGCTCGGGTGCTACGACCCAGACTTCTTCGGCCAGTTGCGCAGCGATCAGCTCGAGCAGTGCGAGCCCTGGCGCGGCGATGCCGTCATCGTTGGTCAGCAGGACACGCCGCAGCAATGGACCGCTCATGACAGTGCTCCCTTGTCGCCGCCCTGGGCGACGCGCCAGCCGGCGTCAGCCAGCAGACCGGCGCGTTGACCGACCTGCAGCGCATCGGCATTGCTGGCATTGCCCTGCAGCGCGCGGGCGTAAACGCCTTGCAGAATCGCGGCAAGCCGGAACAGCGAAAACGCCACGAAAACATGCCAGTCAGCCACGTCGCCCCGGCCGCTCTGCCGGCAGTAGCGTTCCAGCACCTGCTGTTCGGACGGAAGGCCCTGTGCCTGAAGGTCAATGCCGACCAGCCCACGCAGGCCATCCACACCGGCTGGCAGGTGATAGGGCAGGCAGAAATACGCGAGATCGGCCAGTGGATGGCCGATGGTGGACAGCTCCCAGTCGAGAATCGCCGCTACCTTCGCCTGGCCCGGCTCGAAGATCAGATTGCCGAGGCGGTAATCGCCATGGGCGATAGCGCATTCATCGAACTGCGGCAGTTGCTCAGGCAACCACTGCATCAGACGCTCCATTGACGGCATGTCGCCGGTGCGGGACGCCTGGTACTGGCCGGACCAACGCTTCACCTGCCGCGCAAAGTAGCCCTGTGCCTTGCCAAAATCGCCAAGCCCGACCGCTGCCACATCGACCTGATGAAGCTCGGCCAGCGTATCGACGGCGGCGAGGTGAATCGGTTGTCGCTCGTTGCTTGCCACCCCATCCAGCGCCGGGTGGCTGAAAATCCGGCCTGTCACGTGATCCATCAGGTAAAAGGCGGTGCCGATGATGCTGTCGTCTTCACACAGCAGATGCACACGCGGGACCGGCACGCGGGTGTGCTCGGATAGCGCGCGGATCACCTTATATTCGCGTTCGACCATATGCGCCGACGGCAGCACCTTGCCTGGCGGCTTTTTGCGCAGCACGTAACGACGCCCGGCGCTTTCCAGCAGATAGGTAGGATTGGACTGGCCACCCTGGAACTGACGAATGCTCAGTTCTTCACTCACCTCCGGCACGTGCAAGCGCAGATACCGAGCCAGCGCTGCCTCATCGAAGCGATGTGCCGGCAGAACCTCAATCAGCTCGGGTTCGTTCATCGCCGAACCCTCAGCACGCGGTTTCGCCGCCGTCGGCGACGATCACTTGGCCGGTGATATAGGCACTGGCCGGTGTCGCCAGGAATACCGCCAGGCCAGCGATATCCACCGGCTCGCCGATACGGCGCAGTGGCGTCTTTTCGGCCGCGCGGCGTACCCGTTCCGGATCATCGAGCAGCGCCTTGGCGAAATCGGTACGCACCAGCCCCGGCGCGATCGCATTGACGCGGATGCCCTTGGGCCCCCACTCGGCGGCCAGATTGCGTGCCAGTGCCGCTTCGGCCGCCTTGGACACCCCGTAAGTACCGATCACGGTGTTGCCCCGCAGCCCGGCAATGCTCGATAGCATGATCACCGCGCCCTCGCCGCGCTCGGCCATCTGCGGCAGGACCATGTTGGATAGCCAAAAGGTGCCCTTGACGTTGGTGTCCATGATCTTGTCCCAGGCGTCGTCGGTCAGCTCGCTGGTTGGCCCATACACAGGGTTGGTGGCCGCGTTGCAGACCAGCACGTCGATGCGCCCCCAGGTCTGCAAGGTCGTGTCGACCAAGCGCTGCAGATCCTCCTTGCGGCCAACATGGCACGGGACCGCGATGGCCTCGAAGCCAGCGGCGTTCAGCTCGGCGGCGACGGTGTCACAGACATCAGCCTTGCGGCTGGAAATCACGACACGCGCGCCGCAGCGGGCCATCTCTTCGGCAATGGAACGGCCAATCCCGCGAGTGGAACCGGTGATCAGTGCCACCTTCCCGGTCAGATCGAATAATGGATTGTTCATGACTGCATCCTTCTTGTAGGTCTTGTCGGAGGCTCAGCGCTTTTTGGAATAGTTCTGCAGTTCGAGTTTGGCGATGGTGTCCAGATGCACCTCGTCCGGGCCGTCCGCCAACCGCAGGGTCCGCTGATGAGCCCAGGCCGCTGCCAGAAAGCTGTCCTGGCAGACGCCCTTCGCGCCGTGCACCTGAATGGCACGATCCAGTACCCGCAGCGCCATGCTCGGCGCAGCCGCCTTGATCATGGCGATCTCCTGCCGCGCCACCTTATTGCCGACCGTGTCCATCATGCGCGCTGCCTTGAGCGTCAGCAGGCGGGTCTGTTCGATCTCGATGCGCGAGCGGGCGATGTCCTTGCGGATCGAGTCGAAGTCCGCCAAGGGCTTGCCGAACGCCTCCCGGGAATGAACGCGCTCGCACATGGCCTGCAAAGCACGTTCGGCCACCCCGATGGTGCGCATGCAGTGGTGGATCCGGCCTGGGCCGAGACGACCCTGAGCAATCTCGAAGCCACGCCCCTCGCCAAGCAGGATATTGCTGGCCGGGACGCGAACGTTGTTGTAATGGATCTCGGCATGGCCATGGGGCGCGTGGTCGTAGCCGAACACGTGCAGCGCGCGGGTGATTTCCACGCCGGGCGTATCCAGCGGCACGAGGATCATCGACTGCTGCCGATGGCGCTCGGCCTCGGGATCGGTCTTACCCATGACGATGGCAATCTTGCAGGTGGTTGCCATCGCGCCGGACGACCACCACTTGTGTCCGTTGATCACGTATTCGTCGCCTTCGCGGCGAATTTCGCAGGCGATATTGGTGGCGTCGGAAGAGGCCACATCAGGCTCGGTCATGGAAAAGCAGGAGCGTATCTCACCATTGAGCAAGGGCTTCAGCCACTGCTCTTGCTGTTCCGGCGTGCCGTAGCGCGTCAGCACTTCCATGTTCCCGGTGTCAGGCGCCGAGCAGTTGAAGATTTCAGCGGCGCCATGCGAGCGGCCCATGATTTCGCACAGGTGGGCGTATTCGAAATTGGTCAGCCCTGCGCCGAACTCGCTCTCGGGAAGGAACAGGTTCCACAACCCCTGCGCCCTCGCCTTGATTTTTAGCTCTTCGAGGATCGGCGGCGGTGCCCAGCGGTTTTCGGCAGAGGCGGTCTGCTCGTGGAAAAGATGCTCGTTGGGATAGACATGCTCTTCCATGAATGCCGTGAGCTGTTCATGAAGCTGTAGTGCTTTGCCGGTCAGTTCATACATCGCCGTTTTCCTTCTTGTTGTCCTGCGCTAGGGACGTGAATGGCACCCCTTGCGGATGCTCGCTGCCAGAGCGCAGGCGAAGAGTCGCTTCGCCGATCGCCAGCAGGCGATCGTCCCGGTCACGCACTTCGCCAGAGCTGTTGAATATTCGGGTACCCCCGGCACGCCGCTTGCCAATGGCGCGGATGACGCCGCCTGAGCATTGCCCGGTGAAGGTAGTGTTGAGCACCAGCGTGATGGCCTTGCGCACCCGTCCCGGGTACGGGCAATAGGTACCGGCTTCGGCCAGCACTACATCGAGAAGCGACGTCAGCACACCACCATGGAGCACGCCAGCCATGTTCAGGTGGCAGGCCTGGACATCCAGTTCGATTACCGCCTCATCTTCCGTCCAGGAAACCTGGCGATAGCCAAGCACCTGATGAAAGCCCGGCAGATCCTTGCCTCCGCTGATCGGCAAGTTGTCTGACGGTGCATCGCTGGTCAGCCGATCTATGTCTGGCCGCTTCATGGCGACGGATTCGCGCGAGGCGATTCCATCTCGATGCGTTCGAGGTCGAGTTGCATAGCCTGTCCTCTCGATTGTTTTTATGGTGAGTCCGCGTCTTTTTGAAGCTGGCACGGCTGAAACGATGCGTCAATTCGAAATCGAGTTCCATCAGGCAGAATTATGATGACCCACAAACATAACCGTCTAAGATCAATATCGAAGTGCCATAGGGTTAGCCAGCCAAGCGGTTGGACACATCATGAAAACTAGAATGGGGACGATGGCGTTCTGCTAGTGCTTGAAAAAGCTCCACGCTATGTTAGCTTTCGGTTAACTTTGCAAAAATCAGTTTTGCTGTGCGAAACAGATTACGAAGCAAGCGCAAAAAATGGTCGTAGCCAGACAATTACAAGAAGAGGACGCGTTATGAAATCCATGTTCAAGAAGCTGCTCGTTCCAGCCACCCTGGTTGCCCTGGCCGTCTCCGCGGTTGTACCGCAGATGGCCGCCGCGCAAGAGGTCACCAAGTGGCGTGTTCAGTCTCACTGGCCGAGCGCCAGTAGCTCCTACAACGACAGCCTTGTTCGTCTGAAGAATCAGATCGAAAAACGCACTGAGGGCCGCCTGCAGTTGCAGCTGTTCGAGTCCGGCGCCCTATTCAAGCCGCAAGAGACCTTCAACGCGGTCAGCCGCGGCATCATCCAGATGGGCACTATTTCTCCCGGCTATGCCCAGGACAAGATCACCCTCGCCGGCATCGCCTCGGGCTTGCCCTTTGCCTTCCAGCATGTGTGGGAAGCCGCCTATTTCCACAAGCACATGGGCTTCGAGGACATGCTTCGCGAAGAAGCTGCGCAATACGGTGTGTACTGGTCTACCGACAAGGTCTATCCGACCGAGATGGTGGTGAAGAACCCGATCAACAGCTGGGAAGACTTCACCAAACTGAAGATCCGCTCCTCCGGCGCCCTCCAGAAGTTTCTCAACGAGGCCGGTGCATCGACCACATTCCTGCCAGGCAGCGAGCTTTATCCCGCGCTCGATACTGGCGTGGTCGACGGCGCTCACTGGGGTGCGGTGCAAGGCGCGGCAAGCATGAGCCTCTACGAGGTGGCGAAGCAGCATGTCCGGCCCGCGCTGAACATCGCCGGTACCGACGTGATCATCATCAGCCAGAAGGCTCTGGACAAGCTGTCCGAGCACGATCAGGAAGTCGTCAAGCAGGTCCTCGACGAGCAGTTCTGGTATCGCACCAACGAGTACCTGTACCAGGAGCAGATCGCCCTGCGCAAAGCCATGAAAGAACAGGGCGTTCAGGTCAACACGCTGCCTGACGACGTACAGAAGCGCCTGATTGAAGTGGCGCAGAAGACTTGGGAGGAAGAAGGTCAGCGCAGCGATAAAGCCGCCGAAGCCCTGCAGAAGCTCAAATCCTTCCTCGGCGAACTCGGCTACCTCTAATCCCCCTCGCCTAACATCTCGCCCGGCGCGGTCACCGCGTCGGGCGGGTGATCCGCTTAATCCTCGTCCTGGGGCTTGTCATGCGCCTGATCCATGCCTACATCAATGGCATCACCCGGCTCAATGAATTCATCGGCCGCTGGGTGGCCTACCTGATTTTCCTTATCTTCGGGCTGCTGTTGTTCGAAGTATTCCTGCGCTATCTGTTCTCGAGCCCGACGTCCTGGACCAATGAACTCGGGCAGATGCTGTTTGGCGCCTACGTGGTGTTATCAGGCGGCTATGTAATGGCGCACCGCGACCACGTCAATGTTGATTTGCTCTATGCCTCATTCGGTCCGCGTACCCGCGCTTGGATCGACATTTTCACCTCGAGCATGTTTTTTCTGTTCATGGCCGCGCTGCTGTACTTCGGCAGCTCCATGGGCTGGGAATCGATCCAGGGCCTGGAAACTTCCTACTCGGCCTGGAACCCGCCGATCTGGCCGATCAAGGCGATGATTCCGCTCGGCACGCTGCTGCTACTGTTGCAGGGCATCGCGAAATTGCTGCAGGACATCCTCGTCGCACTGGGCCGCGCGCCGGTCAGCGACTCCAGGCACGCGGAGGATGCGCAATGAGTATCGAAGTCACCACGCTACTGTTCTTTTTGACCTTGGTGTTCTTTCTGGTACTCGGCCTGCCGCTGGCCTTCGTGCTGGGCGGCGTCTCGGTGCTGTTCCTGTATTTCACCTGGGGCGTCGATGCCTTCTACATGGTCGCTTCGCAGATGTGGGGCACCATGGAAAGCTTCACTCTGGTCGCCATTCCGCTGTTCGTGTTCATGGCCATGCTGCTCGAACGCACGGGCGTGGCCCGCGACCTCTACCGAATGATGCACCTGTGGTGCGGCGGCATGCGCGGCGGGCTGGCAATCGGCACGCTGGGCATCTGCGCCGTCTTCGGCGCGATGGTCGGCATCAGCGGCGCCGCGGTAGTCGCAATGGGCACCATCGCGTTGCCAGCGATGCTAGAACGCGGCTACGACAAGCGTATGGTGCTGGGCTGCATCAACACTGGCGGCGGCTGGGGGATTCTCATCCCGCCGAGCATCATGATGATTCTCTACGCGATGATCAGCGGACAGTCGGTCGGCAAGATGTTCGCGGCGGGCGTCCTACCGGGCCTGTTGCTGGTCGCGCTGACGGTTACCTACGTACTCGTGCGCTCCTACCTGCAGCCACACCTCGCACCGGCGCTGCCGAAGGAGGAGCGCGGCACTTGGGGCGACAAGCTGCGGGCGGTGCGGGCCGTGCTGCTGCCGATCGGCATCGTGGTCATGGTGCTCGGATCGATCATCGGTGGCTTGACTACGCCCACCGAGGCCGCCGCCATGGGCGTGTTCGGCGCGCTGATTTCCGCCGCGGTATATCGCAAGCTGAACTGGCCGATTCTGCAGGAAGCCGCCATCCGCACCTTCAAGCTCACCGGCATGATCGCCTGGATTCTGTTCGCCGCTCACGCGTTCAGCTCGGCCTACCAGGGCATGGGCGCGCAGTCGCTGATCGAGGGGCTGATGATGGATCTGCCGGGTGGCCGCTGGGCCATCGTCATCTTCATGATGGCCATCGTCTTCGTCATGGGCATGCTGCTCGACCCGGTCGGCATCATGCTGATCACTCTACCGGTGTTTCTGCCGATCATCGCCTCGCTCGGCTTCGATCCGATCTGGTTCGGCGTGCTGTTCGTGATCAACATGGAGATCGGCTACATGACGCCGCCGTTCGGGTTTAACCTGTTCTACCTCAAAGGCATCGTTCCGCCCGGCATCACCATGAAAGACATTTACTGGTCGGTGATTCCCTTCGTGATCGTCAACATCATCGGCATGGGCATCATCATGCTGTTCCCTGCGATCGCGACTTACTTGCCGCGCACGTTGTTCTGATCAAGGCCGCCGTAACGAAAAAGCCGGAGCAAATACTCCGGCTTTTTTGATGCATATCGACTTAGATGATGTTGGCGTAGTCCGCCTCGATCCGATCCAGGCTCAGGTGATTAAGGAAGTTGGAAAAGCACATCCAGGCCGAAAGCGCGTTCAGATCTTGGAACTGCTGCGGCAGGTATTTGGGCGGCACCACCATGCCCTCGTCGACTAACTGGCGCAACGTGCGCATGTCTTCAAGAGTGGTCTTGCCGCAGAACAGCAGCGGGATATGTTCCAGCTTGCCCTTGCGCACCGCTAGCTGGATGTAGTTGTAGATCATGATGAAACCCTTCAGGTAGGACAGGTCCTTGGTGAAGGGCAGACCATTTGGGAGCGAGCCGCGGAAGACCCGGCTGGCATTGCTGTAGCACTCGTCGTCGGTATAGCCCTGGCCGCGGAAAAAGCCGAACACATCGAGAAAATCAGCGCCCTCTTCGGCCATATGAATGGCGCGGGTACGATTGGTGAGCTTGCGCAGGCGGGTTGGATACGAGGCGAAGGCAATCACTTCCATCAGAATTGCCAACCCTTCCTGGGTCACGGTGGAAGACGGCGGCCCCTTGGCGAGAAAGGTGCAGATCGGCTGGTTCTGGCCGTTGAGCGTGGTGCCGACATGTACCAGCCCCTCATGAACTTCCAGGGCACGCACGTCGCGGGCATTGAACATCGCGTCACTGCGGATCTTGATGTAGTCGGCGCCCGCCGCGGCGTCGGCAAGGATGCCGTCGGACTCGAACACGCGAATCACGCCTTCGCCCTCACCGAACACCAGATCGAGCCGCTGCTGCAGCATGTCCACGGCCTGCGGCGCACTGAGTGTCTTGGCTTCGTCCTTCAAATCACCGCGATCGGCGATGTTGTTCAGATAATCGGAAAGCATCAGACCGAGATCGGCCAGTGTTGGATCGCCCGCGTGAAAAGCGTCGGAGGCAGCGCCGTACAGCTCCTGCGAGATCAGGCCGAAGTCAGCGGTGCCACGTGCTTCGAGCATGCGGATGACCATGCGGTACTCCTTGCACATGCGCCGCATGATCTGCCCGACCGGATTGAACTGCCCCAGCTGGCGGGTGATGTCACGCTCGATGTTCTGGAATTCTTCCTTTTTTGCGCTGGAATCGAAGCCCAGCGGCCGGCCCTCGTAATACCCGCGATCGACCTGGGGCAGCTCGCGAGCGCCCGTGGCGAAGAAGCCTTGGCGGATGCTGTCGTCCCACTTCACCGCGTCGAGCACCCGCATTGGGGTTTGCGCCTCGACGATGCGGTCAGACAAGCCGCGCACCGTGCTCTGGTACTCATCGAGATTGTTACGGGTATTCATCCGTACCTCGTCAGTGATGATCCGTAGCGTTGAGGTTATACATCAGTAGGCCCGCGTGTTCCGTGCCCGGTTCACGATCACCCCGCGCCCACCATATAAAGGTGTCGGCCGCCAGCGGCCGATCTGAATCCCTCGAGCCGTACAATACCGGCTGGATCCAGGCGCGAGCGCAGACCTCCGCGCCGTATTCGGCTGCTGGCGCTACGGCCCGCTGCAAATGGCAGCGGTGCGGCAGCCGCTCGGCAACGCCTCACCGAGCGCCGTTCGGCCGAGGTCAGACCTCGGGACGCATATGCGGGAACAGGATCACGTCGCGGATAGATGGCGAGTTTGTCAGCAGCATCACCAGACGGTCGATACCGATGCCCTCGCCCGCGGTCGGCGGCATGCCGTATTCCAGCGCGCGAACGAAGTCGGCGTCGAAATGCATGGCCTCGTCGTCACCGGCGTCCTTGTCGCGGACCTGCGCATGGAAGCGTTCGGCCTGATCTTCGGCATCGTTCAACTCGGAATAGGCGTTGGCGATCTCGCGGCCGCCGATGAACAGCTCGAAGCGGTCGGTGACATTCGGGTCGTCATTGCTGCGACGCGCCAGGGGCGATACCTCGAACGGATAACGGGTAATAAAGGTCGGCTGTTCCAGTTGGTGCTCGACCAGTTCCTCGAAAATCATCACCTGCAACTTGCCCAGCCCTTCGAAGCCAAGCACCTTGGCGCCGGCTTTCTTAGCGATGGCGCGCGCGGTGTCGATGTTCTGCAGGTCGGCGGCGCTGATGTCCGGGTTGTACTTGAGGATCGAATCGAACACCGACAGCCGGGCAAAGGGCTCGCCGAAGTGGAAGACCTTATCGCCGTACGGCACGTCGGTGCTGCCCAGGACCAGCTGCGCCAGCTCGCGGAACAGCTCTTCGGTCAGGTCCATGTTGTCTTCGTAATCGGCATAGGCCTGGTAGAACTCGAGCATGGTGAACTCGGGGTTGTGCCGGGTCGAAACGCCTTCGTTACGGAAGTTGCGGTTGATCTCGAAAACCCGCTCGAAGCCACCGACCACCAGTCGCTTGAGGTACAACTCCGGCGCGATGCGCAGGAACATCGGCAGGTCCAGCGCGTTGTGGTGCGTCTCGAACGGCTTGGCCGCCGCGCCACCTGGAATGGTCTGCAGCATCGGCGTCTCGACTTCGAGGAAGTCGCGTTCGTTGAGGAACTTGCGGATATGGCCGATCACTTGTGAGCGCACACGGAAGGTGTGGCGGGTTTCTTCGTTGACGATCAGGTCGACGTAACGCTGGCGGTAGCGCTGTTCAGTGTCGGTCAGGCCGTGATGCTTGTCCGGCAGTGGGCGCAGCGACTTGGTCAGCAGCCGCACGTCAGTCATCTCGACGTAGAGGTCGCCCTTACCCGAACGCGCCAGGGTGCCTTCGGCGGCGATGATGTCGCCCAGGTCCCAATGCTTGATGGCTTCGAGCGTCTCGGCCGGCAGCGTCTTGCGGTTGACGTAGACCTGGATGCGTCCGGTCATGTCCTGCAGGACCATGAACGCGCCCCGGTTGAGCATGATGCGCCCGGCGACCTTTACCGGAATCGCCGCTTCTGCCAGCTCTTCCTTGGTCTTGTCGACATATTTCAACTGCAGATCGTTGCAGTAACTGTCGCGACGGAAGTCATTGGGGAAGACGTTGCCCTTGGCACGCTCGGCGGCCAGTTTCTCCTTGCGCTGAAGGATCAGGCTGTTTTCTTCCTCTTGGATGGCGTGCTGGTTCAGCGGTTGTTCGCTCATGGTTTAAAAATGCCTGGATCGAATGAATGAATCCCGGGGAGGGTGTGTTGGAAGGCGTTTCACTTCAGCCCACCATGGCCTGCCCCTATTTTGGTGGGCTAAAGCCCACCCTACATCTGGACACTGGAACTCGAGTTGGGTGGGCCGGGCGGCGTTCCGCTTCAGCCCACCCACGCTGGCCAAGCTCAGTAGCGTTAAAGCCCTTGCTTCAGACTGGCTTCGAGGTACTGGTCGATGTCGCCGTCCAGCACCTTCTGGCAGTCGCTACGCTCCACGCCGGTACGCAAATCCTTGATGCGCGAGTCGTCGAGCACATAGGAGCGAATCTGATGACCCCAGCCGATATCGGACTTGGTGTCTTCCAGCGCCTGGGAGGCCGCGTTGCGCTTCTGCATTTCCTGCTCGTACAACCGGGCCCGCAGCATTTTCATGGCGGTGTCCTTGTTGGCGTGCTGGGAACGCTCGTTCTGGCAGGCCACCACCGTGTTGGTTGGTACGTGGGTGATACGTACCGCAGAGTCGGTGGTGTTGACGTGCTGACCACCGGCACCGGAGGACCGGTAGGTGTCGATGCGCAGATCCGCCGGATTGATGTCGATCTCGACCCTGTCGTCGATTTCCGGTGAGACGAACACTGCCGAGAACGAGGTGTGGCGGCGGGCGCCAGAGTCGAATGGACTCTTGCGCACCAGGCGGTGCACGCCGATCTCAGTGCGCAACCAGCCGAAGGCGTATTCGCCCTTAATGTGGACGGTGGCGCCCTTGATACCGGCGACTTCGCCTTCGGACAGCTCGACGATCTCGGCACTGAAACCGCGCTTATCGGCCCAGCGCAGGTACATGCGCAGCAGGATGTTGGCCCAGTCCTGGGCTTCGGTGCCGCCGGAGCCGGCCTGGATGTCGAGGTAAGCGTTGTTGGGGTCCATTTCGCCACTGAACATGCGGCGGAATTCCAGCCCTTCGAGGATGCCGCGCAGACGGTCCAGCTCGGCGGCCACGTCATCCACGGCGCTCTGGTCGTCTTCTTCAACTGCCATGTCGAGCAGATCGCGGGAATCGGCCAGGCCGCCCTCGAGATCGTCGATGGTCTCGACGATCTGCGCCAGGGTGGCGCGCTCCCGGCCCAGGTTCTGGGCGTACTCAGGTTTGTTCCAGACGTTCGGGTCTTCGAGTTCGCGGTTTACTTCGACGAGACGATCATGCTTCTGATCGTAGTCAAAGATACCCCCGAATTGACTGGGTGCGGTCGGACAGGTCCTTGATGCTGTTGAGGATCGGGTTGATTTCCATAGGTAGGCAGCTCTCAATCGGACGGTGCGAAAAGCCGACGATTATAGCGCAGCAGGCCGCCGCTGACAGCCCACGCGAGACCGCCGGCAGCGCCTATGTCAAGCAGCGTCAACCAGGGAGCACGACAGCCGGAGCGGCAAAGGCACCACCCCGACGGCATCAGGCGGAAACGCCACGCACCTGGCTTTCCAGTTCGGTTTTCAGCTGCGCATCGAGCTTCAGTTGCCGGGCCAGCTCGTCGAGATAAGCGCGCTCCATGTACTGCTCCTCATCCACCATCAGCACGGAGGCCAGATACATTTCCGAAGCCATTTCCGGGGTGGTGGCGGCAGCGGCAACATCAACCGGATCCAGCGGCTTGTTCAGCTCCGCCTCGAGCCAACGCTGCAATTCGGGATCATCGGTGAGCTGGGTCAGCTCGGCTTCGATCATCTTCCGCTCCTGGTCGTCGACGTGGCCATCGGCTTTGGCCGCCGCGACCAGCGCTTTAAGGATGCCGCGGCTGTGCTCCTCAACCTGCTCCGGCGGCAGACGATCAACCGTCTTCGGCTCCGAGCGAGCGGCCGCTGTCGGTACTGCTCCGCCCCGCTGTGCCTGTTGTGCCTGCCAGTTGCCGTAGGCCTTGTACGCCAGCATGCCAAGCGCAGCCAGCCCGCCATAGGTGATTGCCTTGCCGCCCAAGCGGCGGCCGCCCCGGCTGCCCAGCAACATGCCGAGCGCGCCGGTCGCCAAGGCGCCACGCCCGACGCCGCCACTGCCGCCAAGGATGCTGCCCAGCGGCCCGCCAGCGCCTGAAAGCATGTCGCCGAGCGAACCTGTGGTACTGCCGGGGCGCGCTACGGAGCCTTGCTGTTTCTGTAACAGGTCCTGCCCAGATTTGAGCAGTTGATCGAGCAAACCGGTGGTCTTCATGAGTTACCTGCCTGGATTAATGACGGAATCAGTCGAGCGAATCGGGCATTTGCCGGATCGGCGTGTTCCGATGCGCGGCACGCACGTATTGCGCTGGCCAGGGTACCGAGGTGTCACGCAGATCTTCAGCGGCGTGCAACGGCCAGTAAGGGTCGCGCAGCAGCTCACGCGCCAGCAGAATCAGGTCTGCCTGCCCCGTGCGCAGAATGTGTTCGGCCTGTACCGCCTCGGTGATCATGCCTACCGTACCGGTGGCGATGCCGGCCTCACGTCGAACCTGTTCGGCGAACTGGGTCTGATAGCCTGGGCCGACCGGGATTTCGGCATTGACGGCCGTGCCGCCAGAGGACACATCGATCAGATCAACGCCGAGTGTCTTCAGCCGCCGCGCAAGTTCAACGGTTTCTTCCGCATTCCAGCCGTCCTGTACCCAGTCAGTCGCGGACAGACGCACGAACAGCGGCAGCTCCTCAGGCCATACCGCGCGCACCGCCTCGGTGACCTCCAGTAATAGACGGATACGGTTGTCGAAGGAGCCGCCGTAGCCGTCCTGGCGCTGGTTGGATAGCGGCGATAGAAACTGATGCAGCAGGTAGCCGTGCGCTGCATGCACCTCGGCCACCTTGAAGCCCGCCGCCAGCGAGCGCTCGGCAGCACGCACGAAGGCCTGAATGATGTCGGCGATACCGCCTTCGTCCAGCGCCGTCGGCACCGCATGTTCTGGATCGAAAGCGATGGTTGACGGCCCCACCGGCGTCCAGCCTCCGGCCGCGATCGGCACGCTGCCATGACGCCCCAGCCAGGGCTGCCAGGTGCTCGCCTTGCGCCCCGCATGCGCCAGCTGAATGCCGGCCACCGAACCCTGAGACTCGATGAACCGCGTGATGCGGCGCAACGGCTCGACGTGCTCGTCGGTCCAGATCCCAAGGTCCTCCGGCGAAATCCGGCCGTTGGCCGATACCGCCGTCGCCTCGAGGATGACCAGCCCGGCACCGCCCACGGCCCGACTGCCCAGATGAACCAGATGCCAGTCATTGGCCATCCCGGCCTTGGCCGAGTACTGGCACATTGGCGAGACGACAATACGATTGGGCAGCGTCAACTGACGCAGGGTGAGCGGCTGGAAAAGCTGTGTCATGGAAACCTCACTGCGATGGATGCGCGTTGGACATCCACCAGTACAGACTGTTTCGACGACTTTGCTCGGCCGAAGCCGCATTGAGGGGCGAATCGGTGACCAGGTGTTACCGGGGGTGGATTCAGCCTGACGGGATTGCTAGCCCAGCCTCAAACCCCACCGGTATTACAGGCACTCGCTCCAGCCCCTTCCCTAAAGGGCCGAGGTAAGCAAAAGCTGCCAATCGCGCGAATCGACTGCCACCGGCGGCAGATTATGCCGCCTCCACCCGCACCGGCACACCGTTGAGCGCCGCATTACCGGACAGTGCGTCCAGCTGACGCTCATCGGTCAGATCGTTGGCACTGGCTCCGGGCTGGCTGCTGGCAATGCCCATCTGCACACCGGGCCGAGCGTGGCCCCAGCCATGCGGCAGGCTGACCACACCGGGCATCATCTCGTCGCTGGCAGCTACTTCCACCTCGATCATGCCGACCCGCGAACGAACCCGCACACGCTGGCCATCGGTCAATTCGAGGCGACTCAAGTCCGCCGGATTCATCAGCAGCTGATGACGCGGCTTGCCCTTCACCAGGCGATGGTAATTGTGCATCCAGGAATTGTTGCTACGGACATGGCGGCGTCCGATCAGCACCAGTTGATCCGACTCCAGCAGCGGCGCGGACGCGAAGCGCTTAACGTCACCCAGGAACAGTTCCGGTGCGGCTTGCACCTGTCTGCTCGTTGTCTTCAGGCGGCCGGCGAGATTCGGTTGCAGCGGCCCTAGATCCAGGCCGTGCGGGTAATCACGCAGTTTGGCGAGACTCAGGCCAGCCGCGCTGCCGTCGCCATGCGGACCGGCACGCAAGCCCAGATCGATCATGTGCTCAGGGGCCATGGTCGATTTCAGCTCGATTCCGGTACGCGCCGCGAACGCCTTGGCCAGCCCGACGAAGATTTCCCAGTCATGCAGCGCACCCGCCGGCTTGGCGAGCACGGCTTCGTTGAAACGGGTGACGTTGCGCACCGCGAAGACGTTGAAAGTGGTGTCGTAGTGATCATGCTCCAGCGGCGCCGTCGGCGGCAGGATCAGATCGGCGTAACGGGTGGTTTCGTTGATGTAGAAATCGATGCTGAGCATGAACTCCAGCCCGTCCAGCGCCTGTTCCAGCTGCCGGCCGTTGGGTGTGGACAGCACCGGATTACCGGCCACGGTGACCAGCGCGCGCACCTGCCCTTCCCCTTCGGTGAGCATTTCCTCGGCCAGCGCCGATACCGGTAGCTCGCCACCATATTCCGGCAGCCCCGAAACCCGGCTTTGCCAACGATTGAAGTGGCCGCCCGAGGTGCTGGCCACGAGGTCCACCGCCGGCTGGGTGCAGAGCGCGCCGCCCACCCGATCGAGGTTGCCGGTAACCAGATTGATCGCCTGCACCAGCCATTGGCACAGCGTGCCGAACGCTTGCGTGGAGACGCCCATGCGCCCATAGCAGACCGCTTTGTCGGCCGCTGCGAAATCCCGGGCCAACTGGCGAATCTGCTCGGCCGGCACCCCACAACGTCCACTCATCGCCTCGGCGGTGAAGGGCGCCACCGCTGCGCGCAGCTCATCCAGACCCTCCACGGGTAAATGACTGGCACGGCTCAGGCCTTCTTCGAACAGGGTATTGAGCAAACCGAACAGCAGCGCTGCGTCTTCGCCAGGGCGGACGAACAGATGCTGGTCGGCAATGGCCGCCGTTTCACTGCGACGCGGATCCACCACCACCAGTTTGCCGCCACGCGCCTTCAAGGCTTTGAGACGCTTTTCCACGTCCGGGACGGTCATGATGCTGCCGTTGGACGCCAGCGGATTGCCGCCCAGAATCAGCATGAAGTCGGTGTGATCGATGTCGGGGATCGGAATCAGCAGACCGTGGCCGTACATCATCAGGCTGGTGAGGTGATGCGGCAGCTGATCGACCGAGGTGGCGGAGAAACGATTGCGGGTCTTCAGCTGACCGAGGAAGTAGTTGCTGTGGGTCATCAACCCATAGTTGTGCACGCTGGGATTGCCCTGGTAAACGGCCACCGCGTTATTCCCATGGCGCTCGCGGATCTCGGCGAGGCGCTCGGCGACCAGCTCGAACGCAGCGTCCCACTCGATGGCCTGCCACTCGTTGCCAACGCGCCGCATGGGATGGCGCAGACGGTCCGGATCGTTCTGGATGTCTTGCAGCGCGACGGCCTTGGGGCAGATGTGGCCGCGACTGAAGCTGTCCTGCGGATCGCCCTTGATCGAAACGATCTGCTCATCACGGGTTTCGATGGTCAGGCCGCAGATGGCCTCACACAGATGGCACGCACGGTGGTGCTGGATCGATTCGCTCATCGCAGGCTCCGGAGGATTGTTCTTGTAATCCAATCACTCTAGGCCCACGACGACTAGGCAACAATCAATCACGCCCGGGTAAATGCCCGTCGATTCAGCAAGCCGATCTTGCATCCCGAACAAGCGCCTGGCAGATCAACGCGCGGCGATATGCGCCACCAGCAGCTGCACGCTTTCGCGGCCGCGGAATTCGTTGACGTCCAGTTTGTAGGCCAGATCGGCCCAACGCACGTTGGGGTTGGGCCAGACGTCTCGGTCGATATTGAAAGCAATGCCATCGAGGGTTAGCGAGCCGCATTCGCTCTTGAGCACCATTTTCAGGTGCTTCTCGCCAACCAGGCGCTGCTGCACCAACTGGAACACACCGTGGAACACCGGCTCGGGGAAATGTTGCCCCCAAGGGCCGGCGTTGCGCAGCGCCTTGGCCAGCTCGAGATGGAACTCCTCGATGCTCAACTGCCCGTCGGTGAGCAGCCGCCCGGTCAGATCGTCCTCGCACAGCTGCCGCCGCACTTCGGCATCGAAAGCGGCGGCGAACGCACCGAAGTTCTCCTGCGGCAGCGACAGCCCCGCCGCCATGGCGTGACCGCCAAACTTGCTGATCAGCCCCGGATGACGCGCCGCCACGGCGTCCAGCGCATCACGAATATGGAAGCCCGGCACCGAACGTGCCGAACCCTTGAGCACGCCTTCACCCGCATCGGCAAACGCAATGGTCGGGCGGTGATAACGCTCCTTCAGCCGTGAAGCGAGGATGCCGATGACGCCCTGGTGCCAGTCCGGCTCGAACAGGCAGAGGCCGAATGGCATGTCTTCGAGCGGCAAGTCCTTGAGCTGGGCCAGCGCCTCGCGCTGCATGCCCTGTTCAATACCCTTGCGGTCCTGATTGAGCTGATCCAGCTGCACGGCCATGTCCCGCGCCAGGGCTTCGTCTTCGCAAAGCAGGCATTCGATGCCCAGCGCCATGTCATCCAGGCGCCCTGCCGCATTCAGCCGCGGGCCGAGAATGAAGCCGAGATCGGTCGAGGTGATCCGCCGATGATCGCGCCCGGCGACCTCGAGGATTGCCCGCAGTCCAGGCCGCGCACGACCGGCACGTATCCGCGCCAGGCCCTGGTGCACCAGGATGCGGTTGTTGGCATCCAGCGGGACCACGTCGGCAACGCTGCCCAGCGCCACCAGATCCAGCAGTTCGCCGAGGTTCGGTTCAGCCCAGCCGGTGCGCGCGAACCAGCCCGATTCACGTAGCCGGGCACGCAGCGCCAGCAGTACGTAGAAAATGACGCCGACGCCAGCGATGCACTTGCTCGGGAAAGCGCATTCCGGCTGGTTGGGGTTGACGATGGCATCCGCTGCCGGCAGTTCGGGCCCGGGCAGGTGGTGATCAGTCACCAGCACTTTGAGTCCGGCCGCCTTGGCTGCCGCCACGCCATCGACGCTGGAGATGCCGTTGTCCACCGTCACCAGCAGATCGGGCTGGCGCTCCAGCGCCACAGCGACGATCTCAGGGGTCAGGCCATAGCCGTACTCGAAGCGGTTGGGCACCAGGTAGTCCACATGCGCGGCGCCCAACTGGCGTAAACCCAGCACGCCAACCGTGCTGGCGGTGGCACCGTCGGCATCGAAATCGCCAACGAAGAGGATGCGCTGGCGCGCCTCCAGCGCCTCGACCAACAGCGTTACGGCCGCATCGATGCCCTTTAGCTGGCCGTACGGGATCAACCGCGCCAGGCCCTTGTCGAGTTCAGTCACCGACTGCACGCCACGCGCTGCATAAAGACGTGTCAGGAGTGGCGGCAGGTCGCCCAGGTCAGGCAACAGCTCGGGCAACGGGCGGGGTTCAATGCGCATCTGGTCATTATCCGGTTCAGCGTGAGGCGTTCAGAGCGATGTCGCTGCGCGCGCGGCTTGGTCGTACAAGCCCGACATGGCACGCAGCATCCCGGCGAGACGGTGAATCTCCTCCGGGTCGATATTCAAGTTCTCGAAGGATGCGATCAGGCATTCGCGACGGATGTCGGCGTATTCCTGGCACAGCTCGCGGCCTTTGTCAGTGGTTCGGTAGAACATTTCCTTGCCCTGCTTCTCGCCCGTCACCAGCCCCAGTTTGCCGAGCTTCTTCAGCGCGTAGGTCACGGTGTGCGTGTCTTCGATGTTCAGCAGAAGGCAGATGTCCGCCTGTCGTTTGGCACGGCCGCGGCTGGTCAGGTTGTGCAGCACCATGACGTCCAGCGCATTCATTTCTACCGCACCGGAGGCCTTCATGCAGCGCTCCATCCAACGCATCAGCGCGGCACTGGCGATGATGATGCCGTATTCGAGTTCCGAGAGTTCCTGCGACTGCTCGGCGAGATGCGCCGACGCCACGATGGACGATCGCAACGGACGAGGGGATTTGGCGTCAACCATCTTGCGAACCATGAAAATGAAGGATGGCAACGGTTTGCCACCCTGATGAATCGGGTCCGCAAGCATACAGCAATGCGCACCGAGAGATCGTCCAGAGCAAATAAGAAAAATATTTATTGATAACTTATCGATAATTTATCATCGTATTTATCACGCACTGACCTGCCATTACGGGACAGCCCCCTTACGGAGAACCCATGAACGCTCTACTCCTGAATTGCGATATCGGTGAAAGCTTTGGCGCCTGGACCATGGGCATGGACGCCGAGGTCATGCCTTTCATTGACTGCGCCAACATCGCGTGCGGCTTCCACGCGTCGGATCCCCAGGTCATGCGGCACACCGTGGCACTGGCGACACAGCATGACGTACGGATCGGTGCGCATCCGGCTTATCCCGATCTGGTCGGGTTCGGCCGCCGCTCCATGGACTGCAGTCCGAAGGAAGTGGAAAACATGCTGCTCTATCAGATCGGTGCGTTGGATGGCATCTGCCGCGCCGAGGGCACCCAGGTTCGCTACGTCAAACCCCACGGCGCGCTGTACAACAACATGATGCGCCAGCCAGAACTGCTGCGCGCCGTGATGACCGCAATCGTCTCCTACGCGCCCTCGCTGCCGCTGATGCTGATGTCGACACGCGACAACAGCGCCAGCCAGACCATGGCGGACGAACTCGGCATCACGCTGTGGTTCGAAGTGTTCGCCGATCGGGCCTATGATCCGTCCGGCATGCTGGTTTCCCGCGCCCTGCCCGGCGCCGTCCATCACGATGCCGATACCGTCGCGGCCCAGGCGCTCAGCCTGGCCAAGGGCGAACCGCTGACTGCCAGTGATGGCAGTGCATTGGTTCTGCGTGCCGACACGCTCTGCGTGCACGGCGACAACGCCGGCTCGGTCGCTGCGGTGCAGCGCATCCGCCAGGCACTCGAGGGCCTGGCGGGATGAAGCCGCGTATCGAAGTGGTCGGCATCGACAGCCTGATGCTGCGCCTGTTCGATGAGATCGACGAAGCTCATATGCCCTGGCTGCTGGCCGCCGCCACCCGTCTGCGTGAGGCCTTCGGTGGGGCGCTGATCGACCTGGTGCCCTCCTACACGACGCTTCTGGTGCACTACGACCTGACACAACTGGACGACCATCAGGCGCGCCAATGCATCGCCGATGCCCTGTATGAATTGAAGCCGGACGCGGGTAGCCAGGCGCGCGAGCTGAACATTCCGGTGTGGTACGACCCCAGCGTCGGGCCCGAACTCGAGGCCCTCGGTCAGCGCAGCGGCTTGGGCGTATCCGGTGTGATCGAGCACCACAGCAGCCGTACTTATCAAGTGTTCGCCCTGGGCTTCGCACCGGGATTCGCTTTCATGGGGCTGGTCGACGAAATACTCGCCAGCCCCCGCTTGCAGACGCCCCGTAAACAGGTGCCGGCCGGCAGCCTAGGCATTGCCGATCGCCAGACCGCGATCTATCCGCTGATCTCGCCTGGCGGCTGGAACCTCATCGGCCGCAGTCCAACCCGGTTGTTCGATCGCGACATGGACGGTTACAGCATCTGGCAGCCTGGAGACCACGTGCGTTTTCAGCCGATCGAGCACGCTGAATTCATTCGCCTCGGTGGCGACGACAGCCCCTTCGAGGTGACGCCATGAGCCTGCTGATCGAACGCAGTGGCGTGCTGGCCAGCTTGCAGGACGCAGGCCGGTTCGGCGTCCGTCATCTGGGCGTAACCCAAGGCGGCGCCGCTGACTGGGTGTCCCAGGCCTGGGCCAACTGGCTGCTGGGCAATCCGCTGCAGGCCGCCACAGTGGAGATCACCCTGGGCAGCCTCGTCCTGCTCGCCGAGACCGACACGTGCCTGGCGCTATGCGGAGCCGACCTAGGCGCCACACTGGATGACCAACCCCTTGCGCCGGGTCGCAGCTTCAACATCCGCAGGGGTCAGCGCCTGAGCTTCGCCCAGCCCCGTCAGGGCGTACGCGCCTATCTCGCCGCGCCTGGCGGGTTCGCGGCGCCGCAGCTGCTCAGCAGCTGCGCCACGGTGCGTCGCGAAGCGCTGGGCGGTCTGCATGGCGACGGCCGGGCGCTCGCGCCAGACGATCGGCTGAGATGGAATGGTATAGCGCCCCAACCGCGCACCCTGGATGCCAGCCAGACGCTGCCGCTGGTTACTCCCGATGCGCTGCCGGTAGTACTGGGCGCACAGATCGGCGACTTCAGCGGGCAGAGCCTGTTCGATGTATTCAACCGCGAATGGACGGTGGACCAGCGCGCCGACCGCATGGGTATCCGCCTGCTTGGCCCGGTGCTCCGCAGCTCGCGCCAGTCGATGATTTCCGAAGGCGTGCCGCTGGGGGCCATTCAGGTCCCACCGGATGGCCAGCCCATCGTGCTGCTCAACGACCGGCAGACTATCGGTGGCTATCCGCGGCTCGGCGCCCTGACGCCGCTGGCGGTCGCTCGGCTGGCTCAGTGCATGCCGGGAACCAAACTGCGGCTTAAACCAGTGTCTCTGGAGCGCGCGCAGAACCAGCAACGCGGGCTGGTTGGCAGCTGGCGTGGTCTGGCCTCTCGATAGCGAAGCGAATCAACGGACCGTATTACCGAACGCTATAGACAACCCAAAGGTGAGCCGACCCAGACCAAACCACGCAAAACCCAAAAACAACAATTACAAGAGAGTCCGGTTCACGCCCGGCTGCATTCCTACCTGCCCCAACGCCAATAAAGAAAGGTACTCCAATGCACCCCACACCCAGCGCTACCCCTGCGTCGCAACGCAACGTCTTGCGCGGCGCCATCTTCATCATGGCAACCTCGTCGATCGGCCCCGCGTTTCTGACCCAGACCTCGCTGTTTACCGAGAAGTACCTGGCGAGCTTCGCCTTCGCCATCGTCATTTCGCTGCTGATCGACATCGGCGCCCAACTCAACATCTGGCGCATCATCACGGTCGCTAATCTGCGTGGGCAGGACGTGGCGAACCGCGTCATTCCCGGCGTCGGCCATCTGATCTCCGCATTCATCGTGCTTGGCGGCATTGCGTTCAACATCGGCAACATCGGTGGCGCTGGACTGGCGATGAACGTGATTTTCGGCGTGCCGCCGGTAATCGGTTCGCTGATCGCGGCGGTGCTGATCATCGGCATCTTTCTTCTGCGCAACGCCAAGAATGTTATGGACTCGGTGATGCAGGTGCTCGGACTGATCATGCTGTGCATGATCGGCTACGCCATGCTGCAATCGAGCCCGCCGGTCATGGAAGCCTTGAACCGCAGCTTCAATCCCGATGACCCGCTAATTTTGCTGCTGCCGATCGTGACGCTGGTCGGCGGGACCGTGGGTGGCTACATCTCTTTCTCGGGCGGTCATCGGCTGGTGGAAGCCGGCGTCACCGGCTTACAGAACGTGGGCGTCGTGACACGTGCCGCGGTGACCGGTATCGCGACGACGGGTGTCGTGCGCATCTGCCTGTTCCTGGCCGCCCTGGGCGTCGTCAGTCAAGGCCTGAGCCTGGACCCCAGCAACCCTGCCGCGTCGGTGTTCTCCCATTCGATGGGTACAGTGGGTTACAAGATTTTCGGCGTGGTGCTGCTGGCCGCTTCAGTGTCTTCTGTGATCGGTGCCGCGTATACCAGCGTGACCTTCATGTATTCGCTGCATGAGAGCATCCAGCGCAACAATCAACGCGTAGTGATCGCCTTCATCGCCTGCTCGACGCTGGTCTACAGCCTGGTGGGCCAGCCGGTCAAAGTGCTGGTCATCGCCGGTTCGCTGAATGCCTTGGTGTTGCCGCTGGCGCTGGGTTGCATCCTCTGGGCCTCCAAGAAGCCGAGCATCGTCGGCGATGGATATCGCCATCCCACCTGGATGTTGGTGTTCGGCCTGCTGGCAATGATCGCCACGGCGGTTGGGGTGGTGATGTCATTCAGCGCATTGGTGCAGTTCTGGCAGTCGTGAATCAACGCCCGCCGGGTAGCAAGG
Organism: Stutzerimonas stutzeri; assembly: GCF_000590475.1. Taxonomy (NCBI): domain Bacteria; kingdom Pseudomonadati; phylum Pseudomonadota; class Gammaproteobacteria; order Pseudomonadales; family Pseudomonadaceae; genus Stutzerimonas; species Stutzerimonas stutzeri. The sequence goes on from NZ_CP007441.1 coordinate 3,296,048, forward strand.
CCCGGCGGACCGCTCGATTAGCCGCGCTCGCCAATCAACCACTCGAGCGGGATTTCGTGCTGGCCGCGCTCGTCGGTAATGAACAGTCCGCCCTCGCTGATCATGACACTCCAGCTGATGGCCCTTGGCAGATCACGCGCTACGGTTTCCAGCGCCTCCTGATCAACCGCCACCACGTTGATCTTCTTCAGACTGCGCACACTGTCGAGCACCTTGGTCTGCCAGACACGTAGATTGCCGTAGGCCACCAGGCTGAACCGCTCGGTGCGGCGCGAACACCAGGTGATCCGCTCGGCGTCTGGCTGCCCGACTTCGATCCAGTGCAGCACTCGGTGATCCAGGCTTTTCTCCCAAAGCGCCGGCTCGTCAATATCCGATAGCCCACGGCCGAAAGCCAGCTGCTCGCCATACCAGAGCACATAGGCGATTAACCGGGCGGCGAGACGCTCTTCGGTTTCCGACGGATGTCGGGCAACCGTAAAGCGCAGATCCTGATAAACGTGGCGATCGAGGTCGGTGAGATTGATCTCGACTTTATAGGGCGTGGCTTGCAGGGCCATAACGGCTCCAGACGCAAAAAAAGGGGACGCAGTTTACCGCATCGCGCGTCCGGACCTTCATCCGTCAAGTGCATTGTCGGGTCGTTCAATGCGCATGCATGGCCAGAAACGAGTAATCACAGCCCGAGCGCTTCCCGACGAGCGATCTTTGACAATCATTCTCATTCTGTTTAGCATCTCAAACATCGCAGACCCAACGGGTAGTTCCTATGTACGTGTGCCTTTGCCAGGGTGTTACCGACGGCCAGATCCGTGAAGCCATCTACGAGGGCTGCTGCAGCTATCGTGAGGTGCGCGAAGCCACCGGCGTTGCCAGTCAGTGCGGCAAATGTGCATGCATTGCCAAGCAAGTGGTCCGGGAAACACTGAGCAATGTACACGGCGCTCAGGCATCCCTGGCCTACCCTGCCGGCTTCGTTCCCGCCTGATAGAAACAGCATATTTCGGAGCCGGGCGATGCCCGGCTTTTTTCTGTCCGTAAATCAAAGCGTTGCTATCCAGTCGCGGAACAGACGTATTCTTATTCAGTTTTACCCTTTTGCATTCAACGACTTAGGTTTGACAGCCTACTGGTTCGTGGCCAGACTGCTTGCATCAAACAATTGATTCAACGCAGGACACCGACATGAAAGGCGACAGGCTAGTCATTCAGCACCTCAACAAAATTCTCGGCAATGAGTTGGTCGCCATCAACCAATACTTTCTACATGCACGCATGTACGAGGACTGGGGTCTCGGCAAGCTCGGCAAGCATGAATACGATGAATCCATCGATGAGATGAAGCATGCCGACAAGCTGATCAAGCGAATCCTTTTCCTCGAAGGTCTGCCCAACCTGCAGGATCTTGGCAAGCTGTTGATCGGCGAAAACACGCGTGAAATGCTCGACTGCGACCTCAAACTGGAACAGGGCGGCGTCCAGGATCTGAAGGTTGCAATCGCCTATTGCGAGAGCGTCGGGGACTATGGAAGCCGCGAATTGCTGGAAGATATTCTGGAGTCTGAGGAAGAGCACATCGATTGGCTGGAAACTCAGCTGAGCCTGATCGACAAGGTCGGAATGGAGAACTACCTACAGTCCCAAATGGACGAATGATTGACCCGTCTGCTTTGAAAATGAAAGCCCTTGGCTCCCATTTTCGTTTTTGGTATCGCTGCTTGTTCTGTATCGGCGGCATTGGCTGGGTGGAGAAATACGTTTCCGAACAGGCCAAGCACAAAAAACCCGCCATTCGGCGGGTTCGGATCAACTCTCGAGATCAGGCGCCGGCTTTCTGCACGGCTTCTTTGATCAGCGGTTGCAGCTCACCTTTCTCGAACATTTCCAGAATGATGTCGCTGCCACCGACCAGCTCGCCGTCGACCCACAGTTGCGGGAAGGTCGGCCAGTTGGCGTATTTCGGCAGGTTGGCCCGAATCTCGGGATTTTGCAGGATGTCGACATAGGCGAACTTTTCGCCACAGCCCATCACAGCTTGTGTCGCGCGGGCGGAGAAGCCGCACTGCGGCGCGTTGGGCGAGCCTTTCATGTACAGCAGCACCGGGTTCTTTTCGATCTGCTCTTTGATGGTTTCGATGATATCCATGGGGCACCTCGGCTAGTCACGGTTGGCGCGCATTGTACAGGAACAACAGGTTAAAAGCCGAGTCGCGGGGTCGGCTTTTCTGTGCCGTCACCGACGAGCGCTCGCTTGTGGGCCACGTTTCTGGCGTGCTGAGGCCGATTTGCGCCCGCGAAGGCTTTCTGGATAAGATCGCGCCTTTCCCGTTTCGTCGCTTCTGGTGCGACCCCTGTCGTAGGCCCTCCTTTTTTCTCGAAAAAACCTCTGGTCTCGATTGCGGCAATAAAGGTAGTTGATATGAGCGCAAGGCACTTTCTCTCACTGATGGATTGCACGCCCCAGGAGCTACTCGGCCTGGTTCGTCGCGGCATCGAGCTGAAGGATCTGCGTGAGCGCGGCATTCTGTTCGAGCCGCTGAAGAACCGGGTTCTGGGAATGATCTTCGAGAAAGCCTCGACGCGTACTCGCCTGTCCTTCGAAGCCGGCATGATTCAGCTGGGCGGTCAGGCGATCTTTCTCTCGCCTCGCGATACCCAACTGGGGCGCGGCGAGCCGATAAGCGACTCGGCCATCGTCATGTCGAGCATGCTCGATGCGGTCATGATTCGCACCTTCGCTCACGCCACCCTGACCGAGTTCGCGGCCCACTCGTCGGTACCCGTCATCAATGGCCTGTCCGACGATCTGCATCCGTGCCAACTGATGGCCGACATGCAGACGTTCCATGAACATCGCGGCAGCATCGCTGGTAAAACCGTGGCCTGGATCGGCGACGGCAACAATATGTGCAACTCCTATATGGAAGCGGCGATTCAGTTCGATTTCCAGTTGCGTATTGCCTGCCCCGAAGGCTACGAGCCCGAGGGCGAACTCCTGGCCGAAGCTGGCGATCGGGTACAGATCGTTCGCGACCCGAGAGAAGCGGCTGCAGGCGCTCATCTGATCAGCACCGATGTTTGGGCCTCGATGGGCCAGGAAGACGAAGTAGCCGCGCGTATCGCCACCTTCCGCCCTTACCAGGTCGACCGCGCCCTGCTCGACGTGGCGGCAGAAGACGTGCTGTTCATGCACTGCCTGCCGGCTCACCGTGGTGAGGAGATCAGCCAGGACCTGCTCGACGACAAGCGATCTGTCGCCTGGAAGCAGGCCGAAAATCGTCTACATGTGCAGAAGGCCCTGCTTGAATTTCTGGTCGAGCCGGCCTACCACCACGCATGAGTCACCTATCGCTGCTGCATCTGCGCAACCTGGACTGCGGCTATGGTGGCCAGAGCGTGGTGCAGAACCTTAATCTGCACCTCAACCGTGGTGATATCGGCTGTCTGCTGGGGCCTTCAGGCTGCGGCAAGACCACCACGCTGCGCGCCATCGCCGGTTTCGAGCACGTCAACGAAGGCGAGATCCAGCTGGGCGACGTCGTACTTTCAAGACGCGGCTTCACGCTCTCGCCGGAAAAGCGCCGGATCGGCATGGTGTTTCAGGACTATGCCCTGTTCCCTCACCTGACAGTGGCGGAGAACATCGGCTTCGGCATCCGTAAGCATCCCCACGCCCAGCGTATCGTTCGTGACATGCTCGAACTGGTGCATCTAACGCCCCTGAGCAGACGTTACCCGCACGAGCTTTCCGGAGGCCAGCAGCAGCGCGTCGCGCTCGCCCGTGCGCTCGCCCCCGAACCCGAGTTGCTGCTACTCGATGAGCCTTTTTCCAATCTCGACGGCGATCTACGGCGTCGCCTGAGCCACGAGGTGCGCGAGATCCTCAAGACACGTGGCACCAGCGCGATTCTCGTCACTCATGATCAGGAAGAAGCCTTCGCGGTCAGCGATCAAGTCGGCGTATTCAAGGACGGTCGGCTGGAGCAGTGGGACACACCGTATAACCTCTACCATGAACCGCTTACGCCCTTCGTCGCGAGTTTCATTGGCCAGGGATATTTCATTCGCGGCCAATTGCTTGATCCCGAAACGGTACAGACCGAACTTGGGGTCATTCGCGGCAACCGTGCCTACACCATGCCGGCCGGCAGTTCGGTGGACGTTCTGCTGCGTCCGGATGACATCGTCTATTCGCCGCAAAGCACGCTCAGGGCACTTATCGTCGGTAAGACCTTCCTCGGAGCCTCGACCCTTTACCGCCTGCAGCTGCCGACCGGAAATCAGCTCGAGGGGATCTTCCCCAGCCATGCCGACTACCCGACCGGACAGGAAGTCGGTATTGGCATCGCCGCTGACCATCTGGTGGTGTTTCCTGCGCAGGGCAGCATTGCCGCCCACGAAAAGCTGCCGGAAGCGGGCGTGCGCCGCTATAGCAGCAGCGTCTGATCGTCAGGCAGTCGCCGCTCAAGGGCCCGCCTGGCCCTCCACTTCGCTGTCGTCACGAGCCTAAAGGCGCCGAGCCCGAAAGAACTCGCTCAGCATCGCGCTGCACACATCCGGCATAACGCCCCCTTCGACCAGCACGCGGTGGTTGAGAAATGCTTGGGAAAAGAACTGCCCGCGACTGATCGCCACACCAGCCTTGGGCTCCGTAGCGCCGTACACCACTCGCTGTATACGTGAATGCACGATCAGTCCGGCACACATGCTGCAAGGCTCCAGCGTCACGTACAGCGTGCTGCCCGGCAGTCGGTAGTTCTCGATACTCGCTGCTGCGTCACGGATCGCCACCATCTCGGCATGTGCGCTGGGATCGTGGCGGGAGATTGGGCAGTTGAATCCGCGGCCGATAATCTCGCCATTCTGCACCACCACCGCCCCTACCGGAACTTCGCCCAACTGCGCGCCTTCGGCAGCCAGCGCCAACGCCTCATGCATAAAGTCTTCGTCACGAGAACGATCGATGATCACGGGTCTCTTCATTTCAAATCCAGCTCAACCACTCCAAGCACTCCGCCGTCCCTTGTTTCTTTGAGTCGCGGCTGCAACGGCTACACCACTTCGATGGCCGCCATCAGCCCGGTCTCCATATGATCGATGACATGGCAATGGAACATCCACACACCTGGATTATCCGCGACCAGGGCGATTCTCGCCGTCTCGTTCTTGCCCAACAGATAGGTATCGGTGAACCAGGGCTCGATTTTCCTGCGATTGGACGAGATCACCTTGAAGGTCATGCCGTGTAAATGGATCGGGTGCTGGTACTGGCTGAGGTTGCGCAGTTCGAAAATATAGTGGCCATCCTTCTTCAATGTCGCGATCGGTCGCTCCGCGCAGGTCTTGTCGTTGATGTCCCAGGCCTGGCCGTTGACTTGCCAGAAGGTGAAGGAATCGTCCTGTCCCGCGTCGCTGGATAACGTACCGGCCCACTCGAAGTTGAAGCGCAGTGTCTCGGCCTGCTGCAGGTCAGGCTCGGCCACCGGGTTGGGCGAGAGGGGCGCCGGCCAATCGGTCGCATGCTCCCCTGTTGCGACCGAAGCGAGCGTCGCCAGCCGCAGCGGACCGTTGCGCAGGGACAATTGTTCGCCGGCAGGCGGAACCTTCAGCGCAAGGTCCAGGCGCATGCCGGGACCCATCCAGTAAGCCTTGCCCAGGTCGCGCGGCGGGATCGGATGGCCATCGATCGCGTAGATCCGCGCCTCCCCCGCCGACAGATTCAGTCGGTAGGTCAAGGTGTTGTCGAGATTGAGGATGCGCAGTCGCACGACCTGCCCCGCAGGGAGCTCTATGGTCGCTGCGTGCTCGCCGTTGATTGTCGAAAAGACGCCCGGCGTACCGCCGCGCGCGGCCTCGCGAGGCACGCTGAAATCGGTGAAGGCGCCTTGCTTGTCCACATGCCAGCTCTTCAGGCTCAACGTGCGTTCATGACGGAAACCGCTCGGCTCACGCTCCTCGACGATCAATGGACCCACCAGGCCGCGACCAAGCTGCTCAGCGCTGGTGGTATGCGGGTGGTACCAGAAGCTGCCAGCATCCTGCACCTGAAACAGATAGTCGAACGATTCGCCCGGCAGCACCGGCAACTGCGAGACATAGGGGACCCCGTCCATATTCAGCGGCAAACGGATGCCATGCCAATGGATGGTGGTCGGTTCCGGCAGATGATTGATGAAGCGCACCCGCAGCCAGTCACCTTGTCGTGCACGCAATTCGACACCGGGCGCCTGGCCGCCATAGCACCAAGCGGGCGTCCGATGCCCGGAAACCAGCTCTACGTCCAGCGGGGCGGCAATCAGTTCGTAGTCGTGGCTGATCGTATCGGCCGGGCGTGCCAGCCAATAGCGCGCTCCACCACCCACGACGCCTAGCACCCCCAAACCAGCGAAGCCCGCCAGCACCTGTCTTCGGGTTAAGGTCATAGTGAATCCCATAAAAAACAGCTACAAGCGTGCTTTGGCTTGCAGCGTAAAAGGAATAGATCGCATTTGCGTCATGCTACAGCTTCCAACCATTTCGAACACCTGACGCCCGGCAACCAGACCGTCTGTATTTCGCAGCGAACCCTCCGTGCCGGCTTCCGTCTACTGAATGGACAATGATCGAGATAATGGAAAGGAGCCACCCATGCATACCACCGCAGCCCATGCCAAGGGCGACCTCAGCAGAGGCATCGTCTGGCTCGCCCGCAGCGGATACGCCGCGCGAGGCGTCGTCTACCTGATCGTCGGCGCATTCGCCTTCATGGCCGGCATTGGCAGCGGTGATACCGTTGGGACCAAAGGCGCCATCCAGCAACTATTGGGGCAACCCTTCGGCGAGGCCTTGCTCTGGATCATGGTCGTCGGTCTCGTGGCATACGTGGCTTGGCGCCTGACCCAGGCCATCACCGATCCGGAGGGACACGGCACCGACGCGAAGGGCCTGCTGATTCGCGCAGGACTGCTCGGCAGTGCCATAGCCTACACACTTCTGGCGCTGTTCACCCTCGGCCTGCTGGGCAGCTCCATTGGTGAATCCGCCGGTGGCGGCTCCGGCAACGGCGATTTCCTCTCAGGCCTGCTCGGTTGGAAATATTCCAATTACCTGGTCTATGTCGTCGCGTTAGTTCCGCTTGGCGTGGGTATCGCCCATATCATCAAGGGTTGGAAAGCCAAGTTCGAAAAGTACTTCTATGCCTCTGAGGATGTCATGCGCTGGGTTCGCCCGATTTCACGCGCTGGGTTAATCGCGCGAGGGGTCGCGTTCCTGATCGTCGCTGGCATGTTGTTCAGCGGCGGCGCACGTTATGAGCCCACGGAGCCACCCGGCCTGCAAGAGGCCTTGAACGCGCTGCAGAACCTGCCGTTCGGCACCTTCTGGCTATCGCTGGTGGGTCTCGGGCTGGTGGCCTTCGCCCTGTACAGCATGTCAGAGGCGATCTGGCGCCGAATCGACATGCCCGCGGTCATGCATTGATCGCCTTCCAGCACGACCAAGCCCCGGGATGGCCGGGGCTTGATCTTCGATCGATCGGCTAGCCGATCACTCCCACTCGATGGTCGCTGGCGGCTTGCTCGACACATCGTAGGTGACGCGGGAAATGCCCTCGATCTCGTTGATGATGCGGTTCGAGACTTTCTCCAGCAGCTCGTACGGTAAATGCGCCCAGCGTGCGGTCATGAAGTCGATGGTTTCCACCGCACGCAGCGCGACGACCCAGGCGTAGCGGCGGCCATCGCCGACCACACCGACCGACTTGACCGGCTGGAACACCACGAAAGCCTGGCTGGTCTTGTGATACCAATCGAAGTTGCGCAGCTCCTGGATGAAGATGTGGTCAGCACGACGCAGCAGGTCGGCGTATTCCTTCTTTACTTCGCCGAGGATGCGCACGCCCAGCCCCGGGCCCGGGAACGGATGGCGATAGACCATATCGAACGGCAGGCCGAGCTCCAAACCGATTTTGCGGACTTCATCCTTGAATAGCTCACGCAGCGGCTCGACCAGCTTGAGGTTCATTTCCTCCGGCAGGCCGCCAACGTTGTGGTGCGACTTGATCACGTGAGCCTTGCCGCTCTTCGCACCGGCGGACTCGATGACATCCGGGTAGATGGTGCCCTGCGCGAGGAACTGGATGTTATCGAGCTTGCTGGCCTGCGCGTCGAACACGTCGATGAAGGTGCGCCCGATGATCTTGCGCTTCTTTTCCGGGTCGGCTTCGCCAGCCAGATTTTCGAGGAACTGCGCTTCCGCATCAGCACGGATCACCTTGACGCCCATGTTCTCGGCAAACATCGCCATGACCTGGTCGCCTTCATGCAGGCGTAGCAGGCCATTGTCGACGAACACGCAGGTCAGCTGATCGCCGATGGCCTTGTGCAGCAGAGCCGCGACCACCGAAGAATCGACACCGCCGGAGAGGCCCAGCAGTACATTGGCCGAACCGACCTGCTTGCGCACTTGCTCGACCAGATCATCGACGATGTTGGAAGGCGTCCACAGCGCTTCGCAGCCGCATATCTCCAGCAGGAAGCGTGACAGGATGCGTCCGCCCTGACGGGTGTGAGTCACTTCCGGGTGGAACTGCACGCCATAGTAACGACGATCATCGTCGCCCATCGCGGCAATCGGGCAGCTCGGGGTGCTGGCGAGAATGTGGAAGCCCTGCGGCAGCGTCGTCACCTTGTCGCCGTGGCTCATCCAGACGTCGAGTCCGAACACGCCGTCGTCATCCATATGATCTTCGATGCCATCGAACAGCTTGGACTTGCCGACCAGATCGACCCGCGCGTAGCCGAACTCGCGCTCATCGGAACCCTGCACCTTGCCGCCGAGCTGCTCGGACATGGTCTGCATGCCATAGCAGATACCGAACAACGGTACGCCCAGATCGAACGCCGCTTGTGGGGCGCGCGGGCTGCCTTCAGCATGCACCGACTCCGGGCCGCCGGCCAGGATGATGCCGCGCGGATTGAAGGCGCGGATATCCTCGTCGCTCATATCGAACGGGTGCAGTTCACAGTAGACACCGATCTCGCGAACGCGACGGGCGATCAGCTGGGTGTACTGGGAACCGAAATCCAGGATCAGGATGCGGTGGGCGTGAATGTCAGGATGGGACATGGCCGTCTCTCGTAGCGGAATTCACAAATGACACGGGGCTGAATCGAACAGCCCCGTGACTAGATATTTTTTCAATAATCGATTTGCCACGTCGCGAGTACAGGGCCAGCTAGGCGGAGAGAGACGAGTAAGCGGAGTTTGCTGTAGCAAATGAGCATTCGGGTTTCTCTCCAACAACGCTGGCAAAAGCGCAGCAGCGGCAAATCGATTTTTCAGCCGACCCGGTAGTTCGGTGCTTCCTTGGTGATCTGCACGTCATGCACGTGAGACTCGGCCATGCCGGCACCAGTGATGCGCACAAACTGCGGATGGGTCCGCATATGGTCGATGGTGGCGCTGCCGGTGTAGCCCATGGAGGCGCGCAGGCCGCCCATCAGTTGGTGGATGATCGCTGCCAACGAACCCTTGTACGGCACGCGGCCTTCGATACCTTCGGGCACCAGCTTCTCGGCACCGGCGGAGGAGTCTTGGAAATAGCGATCGGAAGAGCCCTGCGCCTGGGACATCGCACCCAGCGAACCCATGCCGCGGTAGGCCTTGTAGGAGCGGCCCTGGAAAAGCTCGATCTCGCCCGGCGCTTCTTCGGTACCGGCGAACATGGAACCCATCATCACCGCGTTGGCGCCGGCCACGATGGCCTTCGACAGGTCACCGGAGAAGCGAATGCCGCCGTCGGCGATCATCGGCACGCCAGTGCCTTCGAGGGCGGCCGATACGTTGGCGATAGCAGAGATTTGCGGCACGCCGACACCCGCGACGATGCGAGTGGTGCAGATCGAGCCCGGGCCGATGCCGACCTTTACCGCATCGGCGCCAGCCTTGACGAGGTCCAGCGCGGCTTCGGCAGTGGCGATGTTGCCGCCGATCACCTGAACCTTCGGGAAGTTGTCCTTAACCCAACGCACGCGATCAAGCACGCCACGCGAGTGGCCATGCGCGGTGTCGACGACGATCACGTCGACGCCGGCTGCAGCCAGCGCCTCGACACGCTCAGCGGTGTCGGCACCAGTGCCAACGGCGGCACCCACACGCAGGCGACCCTGGTCGTCCTTGGACGCCAGCGGATAGGTCTTGGCTTTTTCGATGTCACGGAAAGTGACCAAGCCGCGCAGGTGGAAATTGCTGTCGACCACCAGCATCTTCTCGATGCGGTGCTCGTAGAGTTTGGTTTTGATTTCTTCGAGGCCGGTGCCTTCCTGTACGGTGACCAGCTCTTCCTTCGGCGTCATGATCGCGGCGACCGAATCCCCCGCGTTCGGCGTGAAGCGCAAGTCACGACCCGTGACGATACCTACCAGCTCCTGACCGGAGACTACCGGGAAACCGGAGAAGCCCAGTTCGCGCGCCTTACGTAACAATTCACTGATCTTCGTCTCCGGAGTCACGGTGACCGGATCGTGAACGATCGCCGTTTCGTGGCGCTTGACCTTGCGTACTTCAGCGGCCTGCTGCTCGACGTTCATGTTCTTGTGAATGATGCCGATGCCGCCTTCCTGCGCCATGGCAATGGCCAGGCGGGCTTCGGTGACGGTGTCCATTGCAGCCGAAACGAGGGGAATGTTCAGCTCGATTTCGCGGGTCAGGCGGGTCTTGAGGCTGACATCCTTCGGCAAAACCTCGGAATAACCCGGGATCAGGAGAACGTCATCGAAAGTCAGGGCTTCTTGGCTGATACGCAGCATGGCGGGGGCTCCCAGGCGGGAAAAAGGAAGCGCGGCATTATACCGAGCACGGGCGCATGGCTCAATCAAACAATGCGCCGCCACGGCACCAATGAACAGCCTCCGACACGCCGCCCGGCGCTAGTAGGCGACCTCCACCAATGCGAGCGGATACCCGAGGCGCTCAGTGAACTCCTCGATGAAGGAGCGGCGGAAGTACCGGCCTGGCCAGTTATTGAAGATGAACCCCAGATCCGAGAAGCCGCAGGGTTGGCTGAAGGGGAAGCCGTTGATGTCGTCCTCGTGCCCGCACTCCGGGCAGATGAAATTCTCCGTTTCGCCCGGCATCCACTCTTCCAGATGCTCCAGCAGCGCTTCGCCGATCTGCTTGCGGCACTCGGGGCAGCGCGCTCGCCCTTCAAAGCCACGCTCGGGTGTATAGATGCAGCGGTCGGTTATGATTTCCAGGCCGTTGCGCACCAACTCGTAGGGCAGCAAGGCGGCACCGGCAGGCTCCAATACCTCGTCAGCCCGCGGACCAATGCCGTAGGCCAGGCGGCCCGGTGCCGAACCGCACGCGGACAGCTGCGGGAGGATGATGCCGCGCTCCACCAGCCAGCGCTGGATTACCCGTGCGCGTGACTGGGCTCCCGGGTAGCTGGAAATCTTCGGCACGATGATGAACTGCTGATCGCTCATGGACGCTACGTCTGAAGGAAAGCGCGCAGCTTAATCGGCCATCGCCTCAGGTCAAGCCGGAGCCAAAGCGGTCGCGACATTCGCGGACAATGGAGCAAGACAGCCCATGCGGGTGAAGCGCCCAGCGTCTTGCCGTATCATCCCCGCCATGCTCAAAGACCCTTTTCAACGCCTGAACCTCGACCGCGAAGTGCTGACTGTCAGCCAGCTCAACGGTCGCGCGCGGCTGCTGCTCGAAGACGTGTTCGCCCAGGTCTGGGTGGAAGGCGAGATTTCCAACCTGGCCAAGCCCGCCTCCGGCCACATCTATTTCACCTTGAAAGACAAGAGCGCCCAGGTCCGCTGCGCGCTGTTCCGGCAGAATGCGCTACGTGTGCGTCAGGCGCTGCGCGACGGGCTGGCGGTGAAGGTGCGTGGGCGGGTGTCGTTGTTCGAGGGGCGTGGTGACTACCAGCTGATTCTCGACAACGTCGAGCCTGCTGGCGACGGTTCGCTGCGCCTGGCGTTCGAAGCATTGAAAGACAAGCTCAGTGCCGAAGGCCTGTTCGACGCCGCCGGAAAGCGCGCCCTGCCCCTTCACCCACGTCGCATCGGTATCGTCAGTTCGCCCACCGGTGCGGTGATCCGCGACATCATTTCGGTGTTCCGCCGACGTGCGCCGCATGTCGCCCTGACCCTGGTGCCGACGCCCGTGCAGGGCCGTGAAGCGACGGCTCAGATCGTTCGCGCACTGGAACTGGCCGACCGTGGCGGCTTCGATGCGCTGATCCTGGCTCGTGGTGGCGGTTCGCTGGAAGACCTCTGGTGCTTCAACGAGGAAGTGGTCGCGCGGGCTGTGGCCGCCTGCGAGACGCCGATCGTTTGCGCGGTCGGCCATGAGACCGATGTTTCGATTGCCGACTTCGTCGCTGACGTCCGCGCGCCAACCCCATCAGCTGCTGCCGAACTCCTGGCGCCCAGCAGCGCGGATGTGCACCGACGCCTGGAGGGGCTGCGCCAGCGTTTGTGGCTGCGAATGCGCGATCGTCTGCACCGCGACGCCGCTCGCCTGGACAGCCTGACTCGACGTCTACGCCATCCCGGCGAGCGCCTGCAGCAGCAAGCCCAACGCATCGACGACCTGGAGGCGCGCCTGCTGCGTGGAATAGACCGGCGGCTCTGCGCCGGTCAGGAGCGCCTCGCTCGCTTCGAAACTCGTCTAGCCGGACAACACCCGGGGCGATCGTTGAATCTCCTGCGCCAACGGCTCGAACATTTGTCGAGCCGACTGCCCCGCGCCATGCAGGACACTTTAAAAGGCCAACGTCAACAGCTGCTGGGGCTGGCGCAGACGTTGAACGTCGTCAGCCCGCTCGCCACCTTGTCACGAGGCTACAGCATCCTGCTCGATGAGCGCGGCCAGGCGATCCGCCGAGCCGACCAGACCCAGCCCGGTCAGCGCCTGAAAGCGCGCCTGGGAAATGGCGAGCTGGATGTGCGTGTCGAGGACAATCACCAGACGCCGGTAACGTTGTCGCTGCTGGACTGATCAAAAACACATTACTCGGAACTCCCATGCGCTTCGCCCTTACCCTGCTCATCTGCCTGACACTCCCCGCCCAAGCGGAAGGCTTCCTCACTCGCCTGTTGAACAAACCTGTGCCGGGTGGCGTAGCCGTGATTGACCTCGGCAACGATGCCAGCGCGCCGAAAGCGCGTTACGACGGCAAGCCCGTGCTGGTGGTGCGCGAGGACGATCAGCGATGGATTGCCATCGTCGGAATTCCGCTGGCGGTTAAAGCCGGCCAGCAATCCTTGGACGTTGACGGCAAGGCACATAGCTTTCGTGTCGAGCCCCGCACCTATCGCGAGCAACGCATCACCTTGAAGAACCAGCGGCAGGTCAATCCGAACCCTGCCGACCTCAAACGCATCCAGCGCGAGCTGGACGAGCAGACCCGCGCCTACCGTCAATTCAGCCCGCGTCAGCCAAGCAATCTGCTGTTCGACAAACCGGTCAACGGCCCGCTGTCTTCGCCATTCGGGCTGCGTCGATTCTTCAACGGTGAGGAACGCAATCCACATTCCGGGCTGGACTTCGCCGCCAAGGCCGGCACGCCGATCAAGTCTCCCGCCGCCGGCAAGGTGATCCTCACCGGCAACTATTTCTTCAATGGCAACACGGTGTTCGTCGACCACGGCCAAGGGCTGATCAGCATGTTCTGTCACCTGTCGAAGATCGATGTAAAGGTGGGCGACGAGCTCGCCCGCGGCGCCGTGCTGGGTAAAGTCGGCTCGACCGGTCGAGCCACTGGCCCGCATCTGCACTGGAACGTCAGCCTCAACGACGCGCGTATCGATCCATCCATTTTCATCGGTGCGTTCAAGCCCTGATCAATTCAAGGACAACGGCATGCTTATCAACGCGCAGGACTCCACCCTCGTCATCATCGACATCCAGGAACGCCTGTTCCCTGCTATCGAGGGCCACACGGCGTTGGCCGAGCATAGCGCCTGGCTGATCCAAGTCGCTCAGCGTGTCGGCGTGCCGGTTCTGCTCACCGAGCAGTACAGCAAGGGGCTGGGACCGGCGATCGCCTCGCTACGCGATGGGATGGCCGAGGAGGCGATCATCGAGAAGCTGCACTTTTCTGCAGCGCGAGACGGCGAGCTGTTCAAGCGGCCCGGTGGGGAGCGCACGCAATTCGTGATCAGCGGAATCGAAACCCACATCTGCGTGCTGCAGACCGTGCTCGACCTGCTGGCTCGTGGCAAACAGGTCTTCGTCGTCGAGGAAGCCGTCGGCTCGCGCCGCGCCAGTGACAAGGCGCTCGGCCTGGCGCGCATGCAACAGGCCGGCGCCAGCATCGTTTCGCGCGAAATGGTCGCCTTCGAGTGGATGGAGCAGGCCGGAACCGAGCTGTTCCGCGGTATCAGCCGAGAGTTCATCCGCTAATGCAGATGCCCAAGGGCATGCAACTGCTATCCAATGCCGACTGACGGAGAGCCCCAATGCAGGAAGAATGGAACGTCTGGCTGGAATGGCTGAGCGAGCACGCTGAGCTTCAGATGCTGGTGGCCAGCGCCGCGTTGGTGTTTGCCGCCTGGCTTGCCAATTGGGTGGTCAAGCGAATTCTGGTGCGCGGCCTGTACAAGGTTCTGCGTCATGCCCGTGAGACCGAACTGCAGGACTTCGGGATCATCCGCCGACTGTCGAACATTGTTCCGGCGCTGGTGTTGTCAATTGGCGTGAACGCCGTGCCAGGCCTTCCCGAGGCGGCCATGACTGTGGTGCGCAACGTCTGTGGCGGTTTCATCGTTCTCACCATCGCGTTAGCCCTGGGCGCCCTGCTGGACATCATCAACATGATGTACCAGCGCCGAGCCGACGCGCATGTGCACCCCATCAAAGGTTATCTGCAAGTCATCAAAATCGTGATCTATGCGATCGCCACCATTCTCGTCATTGCAACATTGATTGACCGCTCACCGCTGATTCTGCTGTCCGGCCTCGGCGCCATGGCCGCGGTCCTGCTATTGATATTCCAGGACACTATCCTGTCACTGGTAGCCAGCGTGCAGATCTCGTCAAACGACATCATCCGCGTCGGTGACTGGATCGAGATGCCGCAGCTCAACGCCGATGGCGATGTCATCGACATCGCACTGCACACCGTGAAGGTGCAGAACTGGGACAAGACCATCACCAACATCCCAACCAAACGCTTCATCAGCGACTCGTTCAAGAATTGGCGAGGCATGCAACAAAGCGGCGGCCGGCGGATCATGCGCAGCCTCTATCTGGACCAGCAGAGCGTGCATTTTCTCGATACCGAAGAATGCGAGTACCTGCACCGTTTCAACCTGCTTGATGACTACCTGACTGACAAGCGCCGCGAGATCGACGACTGGAATGCAAAGCTCGAGAAACGCGGCAAGGAGCCGGTCAATACCCGGCGCATCACCAACATCGGCAGCTTCCGGGCTTACGTCGAACACTACCTGCGCAGTCACGGCGGGATTCATCAGACCATGACCCTGATGGTGCGCCAGCTCAGCCCGACACCCGATGGACTACCGCTGGAGATCTACTGCTTCACCAATACCGTGGCCTGGACCCAGTACGAGGCGATCCAATCGGACATCTTCGACCACTTGCTGGCCATCCTTCCGGAATTCGGCCTGCGCGTTTTCCAGCACCCGAGTGGCAGCGATGTGCGAGATTGGCGCGATTCACTGCGCCAGCCCGGCGCGCCAGCACTGCAGCAACCGAAAGAACATCCGGCCGAGAAGCGAAGCTAATTGCAGGTCGGCACTGAGCACGAGGCCGCCGGCGCGGCCTCGTGCACCGCTCATGCGTGATCCCTAAACGGCAGCGCCAATCCACGTCCGGAGCGAGGCGCCACTCATCCTTACTGCCGCAGTTAGTTACCCAGAAGCCACCATCGGCCCCAATTCGACCGCTTCGGCGTCCTCCGCATGGCCGGCATGACATAACCCTGTGGAATAGCAGAAATAATCGCATAGCCGTTTCGCCTCGGCCGCTGCGACATGAGGCCGCAATGAAGCACAGCAATCAAGCGTGGTTTTCACGAATTAATCAGCAGAAAACACCAACCTCCACATATAACAGCAATAAATAATCGATTTTTAACCAAGCCTTGCAAGTCACGACCTTGAAGCAATAGCTTTACACCATAAACCGAAGCCCGTGATGGGCAGACAAGTTGCTAGCTCAAGGATCGCCTGGGGAAACACCATGACCATGCTCAAGAACCCATCGAAAAAATATCGCGCCTTTCCGGCCATCGACATTCCGGATCGCACCTGGCCGTCCAAATCGATCACCCAGGCTCCGATCTGGCTGAGCTCCGATCTGCGCGATGGCAACCAGTCGTTGATCGAACCGATGGACGCCGGAAAGAAGATGCGCTTCTTCAAGACGCTGGTGCAGGTCGGCGTAAAGGAAATCGAGGTCGGCTTCCCCTCCGCATCGCAAACCGACTTCGACTTCGTCCGTGAATTGATCGAAGGCGGCCACATCCCCGATGACGTGACCATCCAGGTGCTCACCCAAGCCCGCGAAGATCTGATCACCCGCACCTTCGAATCGCTCAAGGGCGCCAAGAAAGCCATCGTTCACTACTACAACGCCACCGCGCCGAGCTTTCGCCGCATCGTCTTCAACCAAGACAAAGCCGGCGTCGTGGGAATCGCGGTCGGCGCCGCGCAGGTCATCAAGCGTCTGGCCGACGCCGCGCCGGAGACAGGCTGGCGCTTCGAGTATTCGCCAGAGGTTTTCAGCTCCACCGAGACCGATTTCGCCATCGAGGTGTGCAATGCGGTCATCGAAGTGTTCCAACCGACTCCGGCAAAAAAACTGATCCTCAACCTGCCGGCCACCGTCGAAGCGGCAACGCCGAACATCTACGCCGACCAGATCGAATACTTCGGCCGCCAGATCAACAAGCGCGACAGCGTGCTGATCAGCCTGCACACCCACAACGACCGCGGCACCGGCGTGGCCGCCACTGAGCTGGGCCTGATGGCCGGCGCCGATCGCGTCGAAGGCTGCCTGTTCGGCAACGGCGAGCGCACCGGCAACGTTGATCTGGTAACCGTGGCGCTGAACATGTATAGCCAGGGCGTCGACCCGCAGCTGGACTTCTCGGATATCGACGCGGTGCGCAAGGTCGTCGAGGAATGCAATCAGCTGCCGGTGCACCCGCGGCATCCCTACGTCGGCGATCTGGTCCACACCGCTTTCTCCGGCTCGCACCAGGATGCGATCCGCAAAGGCTTCAGCCAGCAGGATCCGAATGGCGTCTGGGAAGTGCCCTACCTGCCGATCGACCCGGCCGATATTGGCCGCAGCTACGAGGCGGTCATTCGCGTCAACAGCCAGTCCGGCAAGGGCGGCATCACCTATCTGCTGGAGCAGGAATACGGTATCAGCCTGCCACGCCGCATGCAGATCGAGTTCAGCCAGGTCGTACAGAAGGAAACTGATCGCCTCGGCCTGGAAATGAGCGCCAAGCAGATCTATGCGTTGCTCGAGGCCGAGTATCTGCAGGCCAGCACCCCCTACACGCTGAGGAGCCATCGCCTGCAGGAAGAGAACGGCACCAGCGCGGTGGATGTGGAAGTGGCCAGCGACGGCGAAATCATGCATTGGCGTGGCATCGGCAAGGGCCCGCTGGAAGCTCTGGTCGCCGGGTTGCCGGTCAAGCTGGAGATCATGGATTACCATGAGCACTCGATTGGCGCCGGCAGCAACGCCAGGGCCGCGGCTTACATCGAAGTGCGCCTGGACGGTGAACGCTCGCTGCACGGTATCGGTATCGACGAAAACATCACCACGGCCAGCATCCGCGCGTTGTTCAGCGCCTTGAACCGGGCACTGCGCGAAGCGACATCCAAAGCCGCCTGAGGTTGGACGGCGAGCCCGGGATGGGCTCGCCGTAAGCGTTTGCGCTCTTACGCGGACGCAACGGCTCCGCGAGCCCATCGCCATGAGCAGGGCGTATCCATGGCGGCAATCCCCGTTCCTGCAGGAACGCATCATTCATCAGCAGAATTGTGCAACCGCTCCGCGGCCATCGCCACTAGGATTGGCTTTTCCGTCCAGACTCTCAGTCCAAGGAGCCGCCATGAGCAATGCTATCGGTTATGCCGCCCACGATCCGAATACGCCGCTTGCCCCCTACTCTTTCTCACGCCGTGCCGTGGGACCTAACGACGTGCAGATCGCCATTCTCTACTGCGGCGTCTGTCATTCGGACCTGCATACCGCCCGCAACGAATGGAACAACACCCGGTACCCCGCCGTCCCAGGCCATGAAATCGTCGGGCGCGTTACGGCGGTGGGTGATTCGGTCGAGAACTTCAAGGTCGGCGATATCGCTGGCGTCGGCTGTCTGGTCGACAGCTGCCAGAGCTGCGCATCCTGCGGCGAAGGCCTTGAGCAGTACTGCGAGAATGGCTTTGTCGGCACCTATAACGGCCCGGCGTTCGGCGGCGGCGAGAACACTTACGGTGGTTATTCGGACAATATCGTGGTGGATCAGAAGTTCGTTCTGCGCATCTCCCATAGCGAAGACAAGCTTGCCGCCGTCGCGCCGCTGCTGTGTGCCGGCATCACCACCTATTCGCCGCTACGTCAGTGGAAGGTCGGTCCCGGCCAGAAAGTCGGCGTGGTCGGCCTCGGCGGCCTCGGCCACATGGCGGTGAAAATCGCCAACGCCATGGGCGCGCACGTGGTGCTTTTCACTACCTCGCCGGACAAGAAGGAAGACGCCTTGCGCCTCGGCGCCAGCGAAGTGGTGGTCTCGAAAAACAAGACGGAGATGGCTGCACATCTGAACAGCTTCGACTTCATTCTCAACACCGTCGCGGCCCCGCACGATCTCGACGCCTTCCTGTCTTTGCTCAAGCGCGACGCAACCATGACGCTGGTGGGTGCGCCGGCCTCACCTCACCCATCGCCCAACGTTTTCGGGCTGATCTTCAAGCGCCGCCGCTTGGCCGGCTCGTTGATCGGCGGTATTGCCGAGACCCAGGAAATGCTCGACTTCTGCGCCGAGCACGGCATCGTTTCGGACATTGAGTTGATCGACATCCAGGCGATCAACGAAGCCTACGAGCGCATGCTCAAGAGCGATGTGAAGTACCGTTTCGTTATCGACATGGCCTCGCTCAAATCCGCTTGAGGTTCCGCTGGCGCGCCCCACCGGGCGCACCAGTCACCGCCACCCGGATTCAAGTCGGCGCTTCCCTCTTCATCGCCGAGCCGCTAAGGTCGCCGGCTTCTGCTGAGGAGCCGACATGCGTTACCTAATCTTCGTCACCCTACTCTGGGCATACTCCTTCAACCTGATCGGTGCTTATCTGGCCGGCCAGGTGGACAGCTATTTTGCGGTGCTCACCCGCGTGGTCCTCGCCAGCCTGGTATTCCTCCCGCTGACCCGTTGGCGCGGCGTTGAGCCGCGCTTCATCGCGGGCGTGACGCTGGTTGGCGCGCTCCAGTTCGGAGTGACTTATCTGTGCCTGTACCTGAGCTTCAACGTGCTGAGCGTGGCCGAGGTGTTGTTGTTTACCGTGCTCACGCCGCTGCACGTGACGCTGATCGACGATGCGCTCAACCGCCGCTTCAATCCCTGGGCGCTGGTAGCGGCAGCGGTCGCCGTGCTTGGTGCCGGCCTGATCCGCTACGACGGCATTTCCAGCGATTTTCTCGGCGGGTTCCTGCTGATGCAGTTGGCCAACTTCACCTTCGCCGCCGGGCAGGTGGGCTACAAGCATCTGGCGCAGCGGTATCCGTCCGATATCCCGCTTCATCGGCGCTTCGGCTATTTCTTCCTCGGTGCAATGGTGATCGTGCTGCCGGCCTGGCTGCTGTTCGGCCATGCCGACAAGCTGCCGACCACCGCGAGCCAATGGGGCGTACTGGTATGGATGGGTGTGCTGGCGACCGCCCTCGGCCAATTCTGCTGGAACAAGGGCGCAACGTTGGTCGATGCCGGCACCTTGGCAGTGATGAACAACATGGCGGTTCCGGTCGGGTTAGTGCTCAATCTGCTGTTCTGGGGCACGGAAACCAATCTGCTACTGCTCGCCATCGGCGGGCTGATTATTCTCGCCTCGCTGTGGATCAATCGCCTGGGCCGTGAGCAGGCCCAATGACACTATGTAACTTACTGTTATATATAGATTTTATGGATTAGCAATTAAGATAGCGCACCCCGCATGGATGCGATTCTCAGTCAGTCGTCGAGAACCCCATGCGCCGTTACAGCTTGCTTCTGCTCGTCCTGTTTTTCTCATCAAACGTGCATGCCGATGCGCCACGTACCTTTCGCGAAGCGAAGAAGCTGGCCTGGCATATCTACGCCGAACGACCGGTGGACTTCTATTGTGGCTGCGCCTTCAAGGGCAAGCGCATCGATCTCGCCAGTTGCGGCTACGTCCCGCGTAAACAGCCCAAACGCGCCGCGCGCGTGGAGTGGGAGCACATCGTTCCCGCCTGGGTGATCGGCCACCAACGCCAATGCTGGCAACAGGGCGGGCGCAAACACTGCACTTCGAGTGACCCGGTGTTCAGCAAAGCCGAGGCCGATCTGCATAATCTCGTTCCGGTGGTCGGAGAGGTTAATGGCGATCGCAGCAATTACGGCTTCGGTATGCTTAGCGAGAAACCAAGCCAGTACGGCGCCTGCCCCTTCGTCGTGAACTTCAAGCAGCGCACCGCCATGCCACCGGAGTACAGCCGTGGCGCTATCGCGCGCACCTACCTGTATATGAGCGAACGCTACAGGCTGCGTCTGTCGAAACAGGACCGCCGTCTCTACGACATCTGGAATCGCCAGCATCCGGTCACCGAGTGGGAACGGTGGCGCAACCGCAGCGTCGCGTGCGTACAAGGCAATGCCAACCGCTATGTGGGCGGAGTGGACCTGAATCGCTGCGGCAAATCGCTTTCTCGTTTTGCCGCCGACTCGCACCGACGGGTCTGAGCGAGTTGCGCAACAGGAGGCCCTCTGGAACCCTGTGATGAGCGGTCACCGCTCGCTCGGATATATTGCGTGTCGCCGCGCATGCCCTGCATGCTGACAGCTTCCCTGGCCACCATGGCGACGCCCGATGCAGGACAAGACGCTCTACGCAACTCTGGCTCTAGCGGTTCTGCTGGCACTGCTCGCCTCAGGCATCGCCCCCTACGACCACGCGACCTGGCTGCTGGAAGTCGCGCCGGTGCTGATTGCGGCCCCTGTCCTGCTGCTCAGCTATCGGAATTTCCCGCTTACCCGCCTGCTCTACCTGGTGATTGCAATCCATGCGCTGATATTGATCCTCGGTGGCGCCTACACATACGCCCGGGTACCGCCAGGGTTCTGGGTACAGGAATGGTTCGATCTCAGCCGAAACCCCTACGACAAGCTCGGCCATTTCATACAAGGCGTGACACCTGCGCTGCTCGCACGGGAGATCCTGCTGCGCCGCCGCATGCTTGCGCCTGGAAAAATGCTTGGGTTTCTCGCGCTCTGCGTTGCACTGGCATTCAGTGCCTTCTACGAACTGATCGAATGGTGGGTAGCGCTGATGGCCGGACAAGGCGCGGAAGACTTCCTCGGCACCCAGGGCGACCCCTGGGATACCCAGTCGGACATGTTCATGGCACTGCTTGGCGCGCTGCTGTCGGTCTCCTGGCTTGCGCGTATTCAGGACCGCCAGATCGCCCGGCAGGGTCTACCGAGCCCGCGAGCTTAGCCGTCATGCTCTATCGCCTCGCTGCCGATGCGGTGCTGATCCTGCACCTCGGCTTTATCGTCTTCGTCTTGTTGGGTGGCTTGCTGGTGGCCTGGAAGCGCAGCCTGCTGTGGCTGCATCTGCCGGCGGTGGCCTGGGGCATTTTCGTCGAACTGACGGGGAGCCTGTGCCCACTCACCGAGTGGGAGAACCAGTTGCGACAGCTGGCCGGTGACGCCGGATACGAGACCAGCTTTGTCGAGCAGTATCTGCTGGCGCTGATCTATCCGAGCTGGCTGAGCGTGCCGGTGCAATACCTGCTCGCGGCCGTGGTGGTGCTCGCAAATCTAGTGATTTATGGCTGGCTGCTCGCGCGCTGGCGACGCAGGGCGGTGCCGCCAAGCGGATAACCGCAGCGTTCGGCTAGACCTTCAGCTCGAACGCGTCGCCGTCGTGATAGGCCGGGAACTTGCTGCGGAATGCGGCCAAGTCCAGGGCACGTAACGTGGTTCGGAACACGCCGTCAGCAGTGCCCGCTTCCAGCAACGGATCCCCCAGATAATCCAGCACCTGGCTATCGCCACTGTAGGGGTAACCCTTGCCGTCTTCGCCGACTCGATTCACAGCCGCGACATAGCAGAGGTTCTCGATCGCGCGTGCCGGCAGCAGGCGGTTCCAAGCGTCGCGCCGAGCAGCCGGCCAGTTGGCGGTGTAGAGCAGCAGATCGGTGTCGTGCGGATCACGACTCCACACAGGGAAGCGCAAGTCGTAACAGATCAAAGGCCGCACATGCCAGCCGTTGAGCTCGAACAAAGCCTGTTGCTCGCCCGCCGTGTAGTGCTTGTGCTCACCCGCCATGCGGAACAGATGACGCTTGTCGTAGTGCGATATCTCGCCGTTGGGCCGCGCCCAAAGCAGGCGGTTGCGGTGGCTGCCGTCTGCGGCCTCGATGATCACACTGCCGGTTATCACCGCATCCATACGCGCCGCCTGGTCGCGCATCCAGGCATAGGTCGGGCCCTCTTCAGGCTCGGCCAGCTCCGATGAGTTCATCGAGAAGGCGGTGGTGAACATTTCCGGTAAAACGATCAGGTTGGCCCCACGCGCCTGTTCGAGCAAGCCGAAAAACCGCTCGCGGTTAGAGGCGGCGTCCTGCCAGACGAGGTGGGTCTGGATCAGGGCCAGTTCGAGGTCGGGCAAATCGTTCAGATCGCGCATAGCCGTTCCGCTGCCTGGCGCAGCGTCTCCTCTCGTTTGGCGAAGCAGAAGCGAACCAGTCGCGATTCTGCCGGAGGCTTTTGGTAAAAGACCGAAATTGGGATGCTGGCCACACCGTGCTCACGGGTCAGCCATTCGGACATGGCGACATCGTCGAGATCCGGTCGAATCGCCGAATAGTCGGCCAGCTGGAAATAGGTGCCCGCCGCTCGGCGGAAGCCGAAACGCGAGTCGGCCAGCAGGTCGCAGAACAGATCGCGCTTGGCCTGGTAGAACCCCGGCAACTCGCTGAGGTGTTCCGGATGCGCCGCCATGAAATCAGCCAGCGCCCACTGCAACGGCGTAACGCCGGTGAAGCTGACGTACTGGTGGACCTTTCGCAGTTCGCTGCTGAGTGCGGCAGGCGCCACCACATAGCCGGTTTTCCAACCAGTGACGTGGTAGGTCTTGCCGAAGGAACTGATGACGAAGGCGCGTTGATAGAGCTCTTCATGGCGCAACACACTGGCATGCTCGTGGCCGTCGAAAACCAGATGCTCGTACACTTCGTCGCTGAGCAAATAGATGTCCCGCTCGCGGATCAGATCGGCCAGCCGATCGAGGTCTGCCAGGTCGATCAGTGCGCCACTGGGATTGTGCGGCGTGTTCAGCACGATCAAACGGGTACGCGGCGTAAGCGCATCGGCAAGTTTCTGCCAGTCGATGGTGAAATCCGGCAGGCTCAACGATTGGTGGATGCAGACCCCACCGGCAAGCTCCACGGCCGGCTCGTAGCTGTCGTAGCAGGGATCGAAGACGATCACCTCATCGCCTGGACGAATGACCGCGTGGATCGCACAGAAGATGGCCTGCGTGGCGCCGGGGGTGATGGTAACTTCGGCGTCGGCGCTGACCTGACGGCCGTAGAGTGATGCCACCTTGATCGCAACCTGCTCTCGCAGGGCCGGCAGGCCGGTCATGGGCGCGTACTGGTTGTGCCCGGCCATGACATGGCGGGCGACGGCTTCACGCAACGCATCAGGACCGTCGAAGTCCGGAAAGCCCTGGGACAGGTTCAGCGCGCCGGTCTGAGCCGCCAGCTGCGACATGGTGGTGAAAATTGTGGTGCCTACATTGGGCAGTTTGCTGATGATCATGGATTCGCTCGAGCTGGAAGCTGGAAGTAATAAGCCGGAAGCACGGATACTTCCAGCTCACGGCTTCCAACTTGAGGCTATCGTTTGTCGCGGCGCTTCTTCTCGGCCTTCTTATGGTGGGACATTAGGCGGCGCTTCTTGTTGACCTGACGGTCGGTGAGGGTGTTCTTCTTGCCCTCGTAGGGGTTCTCGCCACCTTTGTACTCGATGCGGATAGGCGTACCGACCAGCTTCAGCACACGCCGGTAGGTGTTCTCCAGATAGCGGGTATAAGACTTCGGAATCGAGTCGACCTGGTTGCCGTGAATCACGATCAGCGGCGGGTTGGCGCCGCCCAGGTGGGCATAGCGCAGCTTGATCCGGCGACTGGCGACCATCGGCGGCGCATGCTCGCGTACGGCGTCCTCGAGGATCTGCGTCAGGCGGCTGGTGGGCCAGCGGGTAACGGCCGAGGTGAACGAGGCCTGCACCGACTTGTACAGGTTGCCGACACCAGTGCCGTGCTTGGCTGAGATGAAATGAATGTCGGCAAACTCGACGAAGAACAGCCGGCGCTCCAGTTCGGTTTTCACATAGTCACGCTCGCTCGGCTCCATGCCGTCCCACTTGTTCAGCGCGATGACCAGTGCCCGACCGCTTTCCAGGACGAAACCGAGCAGGTTGAGATCATGCTCGACCACACCTTCACGAGCATCCATCACGAAGATCACTACGTTGGAGTCCTGGATGGCCTGCAGCGTCTTGACCACGGAAAACTTTTCCACCGCCTCAAAGATCTTGCCGCGGCGACGAACGCCGGCGGTGTCGATCAGGGTGTATTTTTCATCGTCGCGTTCGAACGGGATGTAGATGCTGTCGCGCGTGGTGCCGGCCTGATCATAGACGATGACCCGCTCCTCACCGAGCATGCGGTTAACCAGCGTCGACTTGCCAACGTTGGGGCGGCCAATAATGGCGATCTTGATGCCATCCTTTTCGCTCGGTCCGGGGATGCGCTTGAGCTCCTGCCCCTCGGCAACCACCTCGCCCTCTTCCATCTCGCCTTCTGTTTCGGTTGTCTCGGCGTTGTCCTTGGGAAAGGCACCGAGCGCCTGCTCCAGCATATGGCTGATACCGCGACCATGGGCGGCAGCGATCGGTAGGGCATCGCCAAGCCCCAACGGGCTGAACTCCGCTCGCGCGATGTCCGGATCGATGCTGTCGACCTTGTTCGCCACCAGGAAGTGGCGCTTGTTCATCTTGCGCAGGTGCTCGGCGATCATCTGATCGCCCGGGGTCATGCCGGCACGGGCATCGACCATGAACATCACCGCATCAGCTTCCTGCATCGCTTGCAGCGACTGCTCAGCCATCTTGGCGTCGATGCCTTCCTCGTCTCCAGTCAAACCACCGGTATCGATGACGATATAGGTGCGGCCCTGCCATTTGGCCTCGCCATACTGGCGATCACGGGTCAGACCGGCGTACTCCGCAACGATGGCGTCGCGACTCTTGGTGAGACGGTTAAAGAGGGTGGACTTGCCGACGTTCGGGCGGCCCACCAGGGCGATTACGGGAACCATTCGGCTCTCCACTGCGATATTTCAGAAAACACGAAGGCCGCTGCAAAGCAGCGGCCGAATATTAGCGCCCCGCCAAAGCGGAACGGCAGACAACTGAGATGAAGCCGTCAGTCCGCTTGGCGAATGGTCAACGCGACAAGCTTGCCGTCATTGCCATAAGCATAAAGCCAGTCACCCTCAACGACCGGACGGGCACGCACGCCGTCGCTGTCGATACGGGTCCGGGCAACGAAACGGCCGTCAACCTGACTCAGAAAGTGTAGATAACCCTCCTTGTCGCCGACTACCACGTAACTGGAAAACACCGCCGGAGCGGAAAGCTGACGGCGCAGCAGCGAGTCGTTGTTCCACAGCACTGAAGTGGACCGCTCATCGATGCCCATGACAGTGCCATCGGCCTGACTCACATAAACACTTCCGTAGCCAAGCGCAACACCGGTCGCCGTCGAAGCATCGCGCTGCCAGAGGATCCGACCGCTTTCCAGATCCAGCGCCGCAGCGCGGCCTTGGAAGGAGGCGACATACAAGGTGCCGCCGGAGAGCAGCAGCCCTCCATCGATATCGACGACGCGCTCGAGTTCGGAACGGCCTTGCGGAACGGCAACGCGCTGCTCCCAGATCGGCAGGCCACGGCTGGTATCCAGCGCGACGACCTTACCGCTGGAAAGACCAGCGATCGCCAGCTGATTGGTCAGCAGCGGTGCTCCGGTACCTCGCAGGGTGAGTACCGCCGGAGAGCTTTCATAGCTCCAGCGCTGCTCGCCAGTGTCGATTTCCAGTGCAATTACGCGGTCGTCCTGGGTTTGAACCACCACCACATCGCCGTTCACCGCAGGCGCGGCAAGGACCTCACTGCTAACCTGGCTGCGCCAGCGCTCTTCACCGGTCGAGACATCCAGCGCCAGCACTTCACCCCGTAGAGTGCCGACCAGTACTAATCCATAGCCTGCCCCAACAGCGCCGGAGATCGGTACGTCCAGATCGTTTTTCCAGTTGACCTTGCCGGTCGTGCGATCCATCGCAACCACCAACCCTTCAACGTCGGCAGCGAATATCTCGTTGCCGTAGACGACAGGCGCCAAAAGATTGTAGGTATCGCCCTGGCCTTCACCAATCGAGCGACTCCACTCCTTGTTCAACTGTATCTCGGCGTCGAACTTGACCAGCTCGGCGGGCTCGGGTTCTTTCTTGTCATTGCTGCTGCAACCAGCAGCCAGGACGGCCAGGGTCAGCAGTGCGGCAGTTTTCCAACGCATCAATTCACGCCTCTCCACGAGCCAGATCGTCCAGTTTCAACTGCAGGCCACCGATCGCGGCATCCTGCGAAAGCAGTTCTTTTGCCTTGGAATAGGCTGCATGAGCCTCATCAGGACGTCCCAGCTTGACCAACAGATCACCACGCAACTCTTCACGGCTGGCGCCGAACGCTTCGATCGCCTCGCCCTTGAGCAGTGCGAGTCCCTCTTCGGCCTTGTCCTGCGCCGCCAGGATGCGTGCGAGGCGCTGGCGTGCCAGCTCTTCAAGCGTCTTGTCGGCAGGCTTGTCCAACACACGCTGCAGCTCTGCCGTGGCCTCGTCGAGACGGCCGGTCTCCACCGCTACCTTGGCCACGAACAGGCTGCCGTACTGGGCGTAATGAGAACCGGAGAATTCTTTCTGCAGCAAATTGCCCAGACGCGAAACCTCCGCCGTGTCCACTCCGCCCTCTTCCAGCGCGGCATTGAGCAGCTGCTGGTAGATGGCTGAGGCGTTCTGCGCCTGATTGAGCTGGTGCTTCTGCCAGAACTGCCAACCAAACACCAACACCAGAGCGAGTGCGCCCCCGAGCAGCAAAGGCTTGCCGTTACGCTGCCACCACTCCTTGATTTGCGCCAGCTGTTCTTCTTCGGTACCCGAGGTCACACTGTCACTCCTTTCATTCGCTGAATTCAGACCTGTCCGATTACGCCAGACAGGCAGCCAGACGCTCGGGTAGAGCATCCCAGGCAATAGTTTGCTGCTCGCTGTCGTCGCGCAGCGGCTTGCAACCTACCACGCGCCCGGCCAGTTCGTCGTCACCCAGAATCAGCGCGAAACGGGCACCGCTCTTATCAGCTTTCTTGAACTGACTCTTGAAACTGCCGCCGCCGGCATTGACCAGTAGGCGAAGGCCAGGCAAGGCATCGCGAAGGCGCTCGGCCAACGCTAGCGCAGCCAACTCCGCCGATTCGCCAAATGCACAGACGAATGCGTGTGCCGGCTGGTTGAGTTCTTCCGGAACAAGCTCCAGGGTTTCCATAAGCAGCACCAGACGCTCAATCCCCATGGCAAAGCCCACGCCCGGCGTCGGCTTGCCGCCGAACTGACTGATCAGACCGTCGTATCGACCGCCTGCGCATACGGTACCTTGCGAACCCAGCTTGTCGGTGACCCACTCGAACACGGTGCGACCGTAGTAGTCCAGCCCGCGCACTAGCTTCGGGTTGATCTGATATGTGATTCCCGCCGCGTCGAGACGGGCCTTGAGGCCTTCGAAATGGGCGCGCGATTCGTCGTCCAGATAGTCATGCAGGGTTGGCGCATCGGCCAACAGCGCCTGAGTCTGGGCATTCTTGCTGTCCAGGATACGTAGAGGGTTGCTGGTCAGGCGTCGCTGACTGTCCTCGTCAAGCTGCTCGAAATGCTGTTGCAGATAAGCAACCAGGGCGTCCCGGTAGATAGCGCGTGCCTCGCTGGAACCCAGACTGTTCAGTTGCAGCGTAACCGCTTCAGCCAGGCCGAGCTTCTTCCACAGCCGGGCTGTCAGCACGATCAGCTCGGCATCGACATCCGGTCCTGGCTGGTTGAACACCTCGACCCCAATCTGATGGAACTGACGGTAGCGACCTTTCTGCGGTTTCTCGTAGCGGAACATGGGGCCGGCATACCAGAGCTTTTGCACCTGACCGCCCCCGGTCATGCCGTGCTCGAGCACCGCACGGACGCAACCCGCCGTACCCTCGGGACGTAGCGTCAGTGATTCCTCGTTACGGTCGAGGAAGGTGTACATCTCCTTGTCGACCACATCGGTCCCCTCGCCAATACCGCGGGCGAACAGATCGGTAAATTCCAAGATCGGCAAGCGGATCTCGCTGTAGCCATAGCTGTCGAGCAGCTGTGCGAAAGTGGTTTCCAGGTAGCGCCAAACTGGCGTTTGTGCCGGCAGAATATCGTTCATGCCACGAATGGCTTGCAGGGACTTGCTCAATTCAGTTCCTTAAATCAGCTGCGCACGATCAGCGCGGCGTCGGTCTCGACCTTCTCGGCAGCCTTGCGGCGAATCAGCTGCTCCAGCTCGTCGACCAGATTCTCGTTGTTCAGCTTCTGCGCCGGCTTGCCATCGATATAGATGAGGTTGTTGGGCGTGCCGCCGGTCAGGCCGATATGCGCTTCCTTCGCTTCCCCCGGGCCGTTGACGACGCAGCCGATCACCGCAACGTCCATCGGCACCAACAGATCGTCGAGCCGTCCTTCGAGCTCGTTCATGGTCTTGACCACGTCGAAGTTCTGCCGCGAGCAGCTGGGACAGGCGATGAAGTTGATGCCACGCGAGCGCAGGCGCAGCGATTTGAGGATATCGAAACCGACTTTGATTTCTTCCACCGGATCGGCCGCCAAGGAGATACGGATGGTATCGCCGATGCCTTCAGCCAGCAGCATGCCCAGCCCCACCGCGGACTTCACCGTCCCCGAGCGCAGGCCACCAGCTTCTGTAATACCCAGATGCAACGGTTGCTCGATCTTGTCCGCCAATAGCCGATACGCAGCCACCGCCATAAACACATCGGAGGCCTTAACGCTGACCTTGAAATCCGGGAAGTTCAGCCGGTCGAGGTGTTCAACATGACGCAATGCGGACTCGACAAGGGCTTCGGGCGTCGGCTCGCCGTATTTTTTCTGCAGATCCTTTTCCAGCGAGCCGGCATTGACGCCGATGCGGATCGGGATGCCCCGATCACGGGCCGCTTCGACTACAGCCCGTACGCGCTCCTCGCGCCCTATATTGCCCGGGTTGATGCGCAGGCAATCGACGCCGAGCTCGGCGACACGCAGAGCAATCTGATAGTCAAAATGAATGTCGGCTACCAGAGGTAATTCGACGCGTTGCTTGATCTTGCCGAACGCCTCGGCCGCTTCCATCGACGGCACCGACACCCGAACGATATCGGCACCGGCATTCTGCAGCCGCTGGATCTGGGCAACAGTCGCGTCGACGTCGCAGGTTTCGGTATTGGTCATGCTTTGTACGGCGATAGGCGCATCGCCGCCGACCGGTACGTTGCCAACCCAGATTTTTCGGGTATGGCGACGCTTGATGGGGGATTCACTATGCATATTACTGTCCGAGCTTGAAGCGCGCAGTTTCGCCACGCGTTTTGCCTGAAAGGCTGACGGCTTCGCCGTTGAAGCTGACCTGCACACCGGAAGCGAAGCCCAGATGAACGTCCAATGGAGCTTTTCCGACAAGAGTGCGACTGGTACCCGCTTTCCCCAAACCGCTGTAGAGCACCTTACCGTCAGAGTCGGTTACTCGGGTCCAGCAGTCCGCGGTGTAATCCAACGCGACGCGACCCTCTCCAGGCGCGACAGTCTCAGCATCGGCCATCGGAGCCGTGCGGGTGTCGGCCTCCGGAGCCGCAGTCGGTACTTCGCTAGAGGGTACGGCTTCGTCCTGTTCCGCAGACGCATCGATGGGAGATTCAGATGCCAGCTGCCCATCCGATGGCAACGCGTCGCCGATGAAATCCTGCGCGTCGTCGTCCGTGGTTGGAGGCGTCGAGTCGACTGGCTCGTCGGCGGCAAGCTCAGCGGGCTCGTCTGCCCGATCGAGCAGGTGAATCTCAGTGGTACCGTCTGCCGCCTCGACCTCGATTCGCTCCAGTGGCGAGACCGAGCGGTTCGCCTCGTTGCGGGTCGTGCGGTCCTGCCACCATAGGAACGCGCCTACTGCAATCGCCAGCGTCAGAATCAGCGTAAAAAAGCGCACCATGCTTCGCGAAAGACGCACGGGTTCGTCGATATGCCCGAGGCTGTTGACGCTGCTGCCGGTTGCGTCCGTACCGGTATGCTGGTCGAACTGCTGCACAAGACGATTCTGATCCAAGCCCAGCAACTTGGCATAGGCGCGCACGTAACCACGGGCAAATGTATGACCCGGCAGCTGACTGAAATCACCGGCTTCTATCTGACTGAGCGAGCGCTCCGACAGATTGAGCTGTTTAGCCACCGAAGAAAGCGACCAGTCCTTGCTCTCGCGCTCAGCACGGAGCGTTTCGCCTGGATTGGCAAGAGCCGTCGGGGCAGCGGCTTCGGAATGTGGCGCTATCATCGTTGCTCCGAAAGAAACTGTTGATATTCAGGCGTACCCGGATACAAACGCTTGAGCTGCAAGCCCAGGCTCGCCGCCTGATCCCGGTTCTGATGAATTTTCGCCAGACGAATGCCCAGCAGAAGACTGCGGGCATTCTGCTCGGAAAGACTGCTGAAGCTATCGTAGTAACGCTTTGCCGGGACATACTGCTTGTCCTCGTAAGCCATGATTGCCAGCTCAAGCAGAGCACGTGGCTGCCGGCTGTCGAGACGCAAAGCGCGGGTGAAATAGGTTTCGGCCTGCTCGCGCTGCCCGAGCTGCAGCGCAGTCATGCCCATGTTTTGAAAGACATGCGAGCGCCCGGAATAGAGGTTGTCTTCGGCTGCCTTTGCGAAGCGCTCCATGGCCTCCTGATAGCGCTTCTGCTCGAAGAGAAAACTGCCGTAGTTGTTCAGGATACGCGCATCGTTACGGCTGGATAGCGCCTTGCGGTAATGCTCGTCGGCCAGCTGGTTTTCCATCTCGTTCTGGAACACCAGCGCCAGCGCCGCGTGCGCATCCGCGCTGTTCGGGTCCAGCTCGAGCGCCTTGCGTAGCGGTGACTTGGCGCGGGTCGCCTCGCCTTGCTGCAAATAACCGATACCCAGCTGAATGTAGGCGTCTCGCGCTTCGTCGCGTCCTTCCGATGTGCGCATGGGATTGCCCGATCCGGAAGATACACAGCCAGCCATAAGGCCGGCGAGCAGAAACAGCAGCGCAACGCGCAAGATCATCAACAGCATCCCCCTCAGGAACGGTTCGTAGCAACAGGTGCCGTCACGGGCTCGGATTGCAGCTCGCGCACCGCTATGTATCGCTCGCTTCGGCGGGTTCGATCCAGTACCTGCCCGACCAACTGGCCGCAGGCGGCATCAATGTCCTCACCGCGAGTGGTGCGCACCGTCACATTGTGCCCGGCTTTATGCAGGATGTCCTGAAAACGACGGATCGCATTGTTGCTCGGCCGCTCATATCCGGAATGCGGAAAGGGGTTGAAGGGGATCAGATTGATCTTGCAAGGAATTTTTGCCAGCAGTGCAACCATTTGTTCGGCATGCTCGGGCTGATCGTTGACACCCTGCAAAAGCGTGTATTCGATGGTGAGAACGCGCTTTTCACCTAGATTGGAAATATAGCGCTGGCAGGCCGCCAGCAGCATTTCCAAAGGATATTTCTTGTTGATCGGTACCAGCTGATCACGCAGTGCATCGTTTGGCGCGTGCAGCGACAGCGCCAGCGATACGTCGATGACCTTGGAGAGTTCTTCGATCATCGGCACTACACCGGACGTCGAAAGCGTCACCTTACGCTTGGAAATACCGTAGCCCAGATCGTCCATCATGATATGCATGGCGGCCACGACATTGTCGAAGTTCAGCAGCGGTTCACCCATGCCCATCATCACCACATTGGTGATGGCCCGATCGGCCTTGGCCGGTATGGTGCCGAACGATTTATTGGCAATCCACACCTGACCGATCACTTCCGCGGCGGTGAGGTTGCTGTTGAAGCCTTGTTTGCCGGTCGAGCAGAAACTGCAATCCAATGCGCAGCCGGCCTGGGAGGAAACGCAGAGCGTGCCGCGCCCACCCTGGGGAATATAAACAGTTTCCACGCAGCTCCCCGAAGCCACACGCACCACCCATTTACGGGTGCCATCGGTAGAGATGTCCTCGCTGACAATCTCGGGGCCGCGAATCTCGGCAGCAGCCTTGAGCTTTTCGCGCAGGGCTTTGCCGACGTTGCTCATGGCGTCGAAATCATCGACGCCAAAGTGGTGAATCCATTTCATAACCTGGCCGGCACGAAAACGCTTCTCCCCTATTGAATCGAAGAAGCTTTCCAACTGAGGCTGGGTCAGCCCCAGCAGGTTTACTTTACCGGTCGTAATGGTCATCTGGATTCACCTTCGCCTGATCAGCGAATGCGGGCACACACTTCGGTGGCGGAGAAGAAATAGGCGATTTCGCGAGCGGCGGACGCTTCGGAGTCGGAACCGTGAACAGCGTTCTCGTCGATGGAAACGGCGAAATCGGCACGAATGGTACCCGGAGCGGCTTCTTTCGGGTTGGTCGCGCCCATCAGCTCGCGGTTTTTGGCGATGGCGTCTTCGCCTTCAAGGACCTGAACGATGACTGGGCCGGACACCATGAAAGCGACCAGATCCTTGAAGAAGCCGCGCTCGCTGTGCTCGGCATAGAAACCGCCAGCTTCACGCTCGGACAGCTGGACCATCTTCGAAGCGACGACACGCAGACCAGCCTTCTCGAAACGGGAGGTGATCTCACCGATTACGTTCTTGGCGACGGCGTCAGGCTTGATGATGGAGAAAGTGCGTTGCAGGGCCATTTGAAACTCCAGAAATCGATAGGTTAAAGCGAACAAGTAAACCCGCGAATTATACGCGGGTCCGAAGTGAAAATATAAGAGCAGCTGCGGACTGCTTAGTGCGGTGACCAAGGTGGAAATGCTGACAGGCTTCAGCAGTGACAGCCAAAACCATGGTCTGCCACTTCGCCTAGACTTCTTCCATCCAGGCAGTCTGTATGGCCTCGAGCACCTTCTCACCGCCACGGTTCGGATCGTCCGAAAAGTCAGGCAGATCGACAACCCAGCGATGCAGCTCAACAAAATTTACGTAACGGGGATCCACGTCAGGCTTACGTTCAGCCAGTTCTATTGCGATATCCAGCACATCAGCCCATTTCAGCGCCATGCTTCACCTCGCCTCAATGGCCTTCGGAGACCTGGTTGATGGTGTACTTCGGAATTTCGACCACCAGATCGACGTCCGCGACAGCTGCCTGGCAGGATAACCGCGAGTTGGGCTCAAGCCCCCATGCCTTGTCCAGCATGTCGTCCTCCAGCTCGTCCGACACTTCCAGCGAAGCGAAGCCCTCACGGATCACAACGTGACAGGTGGTACAAGCACAGGATTTTTCACAGGCATGCTCAATGTCGATGCCATTCCGCAGCGCGGCATCGAGCACCGTCTCGCCGGGCTGCGCTTCCACCACCGCCCCCTCCGGACAATGGTCGACGTGGGGCAGGAAAACAATCTGCGGCATCTGGGTCATTCCTCGATATCGTTAAGCCGCCGCCCGGCCAACGCGGCCTTGACGGTGGAATCTAGCCTGCGCGCGGCAAAGGCATCGGTAATCTGGCTTAGCCGTTTGACTTGGCGCTCAATCGCTACACCGTCCTGGCTATCGAGCAGCTCACGCAGTGCCTGCATCTGCGACTCGATCGCCACGCGCTCCTCCTCGCTGAGCAAGCGTTCACCATCCACAGCCAAGGCACCCTCGACCGCTTCGAGCAACCGCTGCGCATCGACCAGCTGCTCGCGCAGCGCACGGGCTGTTTTGTCTTCGCTGGCCTTGTGAAAAGAGTCTTCCAGCATGCGGGCGATTTCGCCGTCGGTCAGCCCATAGGAAGGCTTTACCTGAATGCTCGACTCGATGCCCGATGCCAACTCACGGGCCGACACGCTGAGCAGCCCGTCAGCGTCGACCTGGAAAGTGACACGAATCTTCGCAGCCCCCGCCACCATCGGTGGAATGCCTCGTAATTCGAAGCGGGCCAGCGATCGACAGTCGGCAATGAGCTCGCGCTCACCCTGCAATACGTGGATCATCATGGCCGACTGGCCATCTTTGTAAGTGGTGAAGTCCTGTGCGCGGGCAACCGGAATGGTGGTGTTGCGGGGGATGATCTTTTCCATCAATCCGCCCATGGTTTCCAACCCCAGCGATAGCGGTATTACATCGAGCAGCAGGAGCTCCTCGCCATCGCGATTGTTACCAGCAAGGGTTTCAGCCTGAATCGCCGCGCCGATGGCGACGACCTGGTCAGGGTCGATGTCGGTCAGTGGATCGCGACCGAACATTTCACCGACCCGCTCACGAACTCGAGGCACACGGGTGGAACCGCCTACCATGACCACGGCATGAACGCCCTCCAGCTCGACAGACGAATCGCGCAATGCACGCCGACAGGACTTGAGACTACGAGCGATCATCGGGTCGATGAGTTCGTTAAAGGTGGCGCGGGTCAGAGCGCCCTGCCAACCGGCATAGCGCACTTCTACGGATTCGGCATCGCTGAGCTGCTCTTTGGCGTCACAGGCGATTTTCAGCACATCTCTCTGGGCGCCTGGATCAAGATCTTCGGACGCGCCTGCCTGGGCAAGAATCCAGCCGGCGATCGCATGATCGAAGTCGTCACCACCGAGCGCGGTATCGCCACCGGTGGCCAGCACCTCGAACACGCCCTTGGTCAGACGCAGGATGGAAATATCAAAGGTTCCGCCACCCAGGTCATAGATCGCTACGACACCCTCAGCCTCACGGTCCAAACCATAGGCGACGGCAGCCGCAGTAGGCTCGTTGAGCAGACGCAACACATTGAGATTTGCCAGTCGGGCGGCGTCCTTGGTCGCCTGCCGTTGCGCCTCGTCGAAATACGCAGGCACGGTAATCACCGCGCCGACGAGCTCACCACCCAGCACCGCCTCCGCCCGCTCTCGCAATGCGCGAAGGATTTCGGCCGAAACCTCCACCGGGCTCTTGGCTCCCTGCACCGTCTCGATGAAAGGCATCTGTGATTGCCCTTCTCTGAAGCGATAAGGCAGCTGGCCGCCTAATTGCTTCACATCGCCGACACCACGCCCCATCAGGCGTTTGACCGAGAGGATGGTATTCAACGGATCGCTGGCGGCAGCGCCTTTGGCAGCCCGCCCCACTTCGACATGATCGGAGTGATAACGCACCGCGGAAGGCAATATCACTTCTCCGGCAACATCGGCCAGCGGCGCCGTTATGCCACTGCGCAATGCGGCTACGAGTGAGTTGGTGGTGCCCAGATCAATACCAACCGCCAGACGACGCTGGTGAGGTTGTGGGCTTTGTCCGGGTTCAGCTATCTGAAGTAAGGCCATGTCTATCTGATGTCGGGCGCAGCGTCTGGCGCTACGCGGGGTTAATCGTCGAGGCGCTCTTCCAACTGGCGCACTTCCTGGGAGAGCTTGTCCAGGAACTGCATCCGACGCACCAATCGCTCTGCCTCCGCGCGCTGCGATTCATCCTGCCATATACGCGCGAATGAATCGTTGAGGTCGAGCTGAGCAGCCTTGAGGCGAACCTTGAAAGACGCGACGCCAGCGATATCCGCCTCGTCATGCAATTCTTCAAGTTCCTCTCGCCACTGCATCTGCTGCATCAGGAAGGCAGGATCCTGAACAGTAGCCTCCAACGGCATCTCCCGGCCCTGCAGAGTCAGCAGATAGCGGGCCCGCCGCGACGGGCTTCTCAGGGTCTGATAGGCCTCGTTCAGATTCGCCGAGCGCTCGATGGCATGCCGCTGTGCGGTTTCATCAGCGTCAGCAAACCGATCAGGATGGACTTTGCGGGCGAGCTCACGATAACGAGACGAGAGCATATCCAAGTCGATATCGAAGGCAGGCTGCAATTCGAACAGCGCGTAGTGACAGGGAGTTCCCACAGCGTCCTCAAATATTGAAGCTCTCGCCGCAGCCACATTCGCCACGCACGTTGGGGTTATTGAACTTAAAGCCTTCGTTCAGTCCTTCCCGGACGAAATCTAGCTCCGTGCCATCGAGGTAAACCAAGCTCTTGGGATCGATGATGACCTTCACGCCGTGACTGTCGAATACAGAATCCTCTGCAGCCGCTTCGTCAACGAACTCGAGTACATAGGCCAGACCAGAGCAACCGGTTGTGCGAACACCCAACCGGACCCCTAGTCCTTTGCCGCGCCCTTCCAGGGATCGGCGCACGTGATTGGCAGCGGCGGTTGTCATGCTGATAGCCATCGATACCTCCTTACGCCTGCGGCAAACCTTTCTTCTCACGATAATCGCGAACGGCCGCCTTGATGGCGTCTTCTGCCAGCACCGAGCAATGAATCTTCAC
The DNA here is from genome assembly GCF_000590475.1 of Stutzerimonas stutzeri. Lineage (NCBI taxonomy): Bacteria > Pseudomonadati > Pseudomonadota > Gammaproteobacteria > Pseudomonadales > Pseudomonadaceae > Stutzerimonas > Stutzerimonas stutzeri. The sequence goes on from NZ_CP007441.1 coordinate 3,332,951, forward strand.
CGGAGGCAGTGCCAGCTCTTCAGCCAGCTGGGTGTTCTTGATGGTTTCCGCCTCTTCCAGCGTCTTGCCCTTCATCCATTCGGTGGCAAGGGAACTGGAGGCGATGGCCGAGCCACAACCATAGGTCTTGAACTTGGCGTCTTCGATGATGCCCTGCTCGTTGACCTTGATCTGCAGGCGCATTACATCGCCGCAAGCCGGGGCGCCGACCATGCCGGTGCCGATAGAGGGGTCCTCAGCGTCGAACTTGCCGACGTTGCGGGGATTTTCGTAGTGGTCAATGACCTTATCACTGTATGCCATGGTGCAATCCTCATTAAATCAGGCTATGCGGAGCTCGACGGATCGGATCAGTGGGCAGCCCACTCGACCTGCGAAATGTCGACGCCATCCTTGAACATGTCCCACAGGGGTGAAAGCTCGCGCAACTTGGTTACCGCCTCGCTGACTTTCTGCGCGGCGTAGTCGACTTCTTCTTCAGTGGTGAAGCGGCCGAAGGTAAAGCGGATCGAGCTGTGAGCGAGTTCGTCGTTGCGACCCAGCGCGCGGAGCACATAAGACGGCTCGAGCGAAGCAGAAGTACAAGCCGAACCGGAAGAAACCGCGAGGTCCTTGAGCGCCATGATTAGCGACTCGCCTTCGACGTAATTGAAACTCAGGTTCAGGTTGTGCGGGACTCGCGAGGTCATGCTGCCATTCACATACAGCTCTTCCAGGTGCTCAACTCGCTTGAAGAAGCGATCACGCAGCTTGGCGATGCGTTCGTTCTCAGCAGCCATCTCTTCCTTGGCAATGCGAAACGCCTCGCCCATGCCAACCGACTGATGCGCTGCAAGAGTGCCCGAGCGCATGCCGCGCTCATGACCGCCGCCGTGCATCTGCGCTTCCAGACGTACACGTGGCTTACGCCGTACATACAGCGCACCGACGCCCTTGGGCCCGTAGGTCTTGTGAGCAGAGAAGGACATCAGGTCGACCTTCATGTTTTCCAGGTCGATCTCGACTTTGCCGGTGGACTGAGCAGCGTCGACATGGAACAACACACCGCGCGCACGGGTTAGCTCACCGATGGCGGCGATATCGTTGATCGTTCCGATTTCGTTGTTCACGTGCATGATAGAAACCAACACCGTGTCATCACGCAGCGCTGACTCGACCATCGCCGGGGTAATCACCCCATCTTCGCCAGGCTCGATATAGGTCACTTCGAAGCCTTCACGCTCAAGCTGGCGGGTCGTATCAAGAACGGCCTTGTGCTCGATCTTGCTGGTCACGATGTGCTTGCCCTTGGAGGCATAGAAGTGCGCGACACCTTTGATCGCCAGGTTGTCCGATTCGGTCGCACCGGAGGTCCAGACAATTTCGCGAGGATCCGCATTGACCAGCTCGGCAACTTGGCGGCGAGCATTTTCCACAGCCTCTTCAGCTTTCCAGCCAAACGCGTGTGAGCGCGATGCGGGGTTGCCAAAGTTACCTTCGGCAGTCAGGCATTCAACCATCTTCTCGGCAACGCGAGGGTCAACCGGTGTGGTAGCGGAGTAATCCAGGTAAATCGGCAACTTCATCAGGTCTCTCCTATCAGGCAGTCGTCCTACTCACTCGACGGCGGACGCTTCAATCTTATCCAGGTGCGCAGTCTGACCATTGGCGCGGCGCATATCCTGGCGCAGAGCTACTTCCTGAACCTCGCGACGCATCACCAAGTCCGCCAGACTGATACCGCTTAGAAACTCGTGGATCTGTTGACTCAGATCGCACCACAAATGATGGGTCAGACAGGTATCGCCCGAATGACAATCGCCCAGCCCCTGACAACGGGTGGCGTCGACCGACTCGTTGACCGCATCGATGACCTGCGCGACCTGAATGCCTGCCATCTCACGGGAGAGCTGATAGCCACCACCCGGCCCACGAACGCTAGTAACCAAGCTACCACGGCGTAGCTTGGCGAATAGCTGTTCGAGATAGGAAAGCGAGATGCCCTGCCGCTCGGAAATGTCCGCAAGGGACACCGGCCCGTGTTGCGCATGCAGCGCGAGATCGAGCATCGCAGTGACGGCGTAACGGCCTTTGGTAGTCAATCGCATCGGTTCGCACCAAGCATCATGGTTTGGGGCAAGTATGCAATACCCGACTATTTAGATCAACTATAAGACCGATTAAATCACTCGGACTTTAGCCACAGGCGTCGCGCAGCAGATGGGGCGAGGCGCAGCCCTCTAGCCCGCAAGAGTCGCCTATGATAACAGCGCACCCTGCCCATCGCACTTTCAGGAACGAGGTTCGTCACTCACATGCTTGACTTCGGCGAAGTCCTCTTCACGCAACTCAGGCATCTGCTTTGCGCAGTAATCGCTACCTAATGCAGTCAGTGCCTTGCACATGCCCTCCATGCGCTCTTCGACAGCCTGGACATGATCGAGCAACTGGCCAATGGCGCGAGCAACCGGATCGGGCATGTCCTCGGTCACGCCATAGGCGTCGAAGCCGATCTTCTCGGCGATCGCCTTGCGCTTGGCTTCCTGCTCGTCATCCGTCTTGACGATCACGCGCCCCGGGATGCCAATCGCGGTCGCACCAGCCGGAATTGCGCGCGTAACCACCGCATTGGAGCCGACCTTGGCGCCCGCCCCCACGGTGAACGGGCCAAGGATTTTCGCCCCGGCCCCGACGATCACACCATCCTCGAGCGTGGGATGCCGCTTGCCCTTGTTCCAGCTGGTACCGCCCAGCGTGACCCCATGATAAAGGGTCACATCGTCTCCGATCTGGGCAGTCTCGCCAATGACGATACCCATCCCGTGATCTATGAAAAAACGCCGGCCAATGTGGGCGCCCGGATGAATTTCGATTCCCGTCAGCCAGCGCGCCAGGTTCGAGTTCATGCGCGCCAGCCACTTGCAGTCGTTCACCCACAACCAATGGGAAACCCGATGAAACCAGACAGCATGCAGCCCTGGGTAACAGGTAATAACCTCGAATGCGTTACGCGCTGCCGGATCGCGGTGAAAAACGCTCTGGATATCTTCGCGCATGCGTTCGAACATCAATCAGATCTCCGCTTATGGGGTTCGCCGCGGACGGCCTTTTGGGTTTCCGTAAGAATTCCGCGCAGGATATTCATTTCCAGCTTGCTGATACCGCTGCGACCGTAAAGCCTGCGCAGGCGCGGCATGAGATGACGAGGTTTCTGAGGATCGAGGAAACCGATGTCAACCAAGGTCTGCTCAAGATGTCCGTAATAGTGCTCTAGCTCGTCTGCGGTAACCGGCTGCGCATCAAGCATCGAGGTGGTTTCGAGTTTTTCCTGCTTGCTCGGCTGATTATTCGCAGCCAGCCATGCCATGCGCACCTCGTAGGCAAGCACCTGCACTGCGGCCGCAAGGTTCAATGAACTGAACTCGGGATCTGACGGGATATGCACGTGATACTGGCAACGCTGCAGCTCTTCATTGGTGAGCCCGGCATATTCGCGCCCAAACACCAATGCTACCTCCCCACCCCGCCGAACCTGCTCCACACAGACTGAACCGGTTTCGCGCGGATCCAGCAACGGCCAGGGTATGCGTCGATCGCGAGCACTGGTACCAAATACCAGACTGCAGCCCACCAAAGCCTCTTCAAGCGTTCCCACAACCTGCGCCGAATCGAGCACATCAGTTGCGCCCGATGCTCGCGCAATGGCATTCGAGCTCGGGAAGTCCTGGGGATCTACCAGCACCAGGCGAGACAAGCCCATATTTTTCATGGCCCTGGCCGCACCACCAATGTTGCCGGCGTGACTGGTATTGACCAGCACTACACGAATGTTCTGAAGCGACACTGTTGTTCTCGACAGGAAAGCAAACCGAAAGCTTACAGGAACGGCCGACTCCTCCGCCATTGCCGCCCCGATGCAGCCCAACCACATAACACCCGGTCGAGCTTTCTGATAGAATTGTCGGCTTTCTTTAAACGACCAGGTATTTGATCGATGCAGCCCATGCTGAATATCGCGCTGCGCGCCGCCCGTAGCGCCGGCGAAATGATTGTTCGTTCCACCGAGCGCCTGGACGTGATCTCGGTTAGCGAAAAAGACGCGCGCGATTACGTCTCGGAAATCGACCGCACCGCAGAGCAGCTCATCGTGGCGGCGCTGCGCAAAGCCTATCCGAACCACGGCATTCTTGGCGAGGAAGGCGGCTTGCTGGAGGGCAGCGGGGATGGCGCGGATTACCTCTGGGTGATCGACCCGCTGGATGGCACGACCAACTTTCTACGCGGCGTCCCGCATTACGCCGTCAGCATCGCTTGCAAATACCGTGGTCGCCTTGAGCATGCCGTGGTCCTCGACCCGGTGCGCCAGGAAGAATTCACTGCAAGCCGAGGCCGCGGCGCCGCACTCAACGGCCGCCGCCTGCGAGTAAGCACACGCAAAAGCCTGGAAGGCGCGCTCCTCGGGACGGGTTTCCCATTCCGCGACGGACAAATGGACAACATGGACAGCTACCTGAACATGTTCCGCAGCCTGGTTGGACAGACAGCAGGCCTGCGTCGCGCTGGCGCTGCCAGCCTGGATCTCGCCTATGTTGCGGCCGGCCGCTACGACGCATTCTGGGAATTCGGTCTTTCCGAATGGGACATGGCGGCAGGCGCGCTATTGATTCAGGAAGCTGGCGGCTTGGTCAGCGACTTCAGCGGCAGCCACGATTTCCTTGAGAAAGGCCAGATCGTCGCCGGCAACACCAAGTGCTTCAAGGCCGTACTGACGGCAATCCAGCCACACCTGACGCCTTCACTGAAGCGCTAGGAAAACGCTCATAAAAAAACGCCCAAACGGGCGTTTTTTTGTTTTTATCGTCATCACTGCTGCGTCAGCACCAGCTGACCGTCGCGAAACGGAATCTTGCTACCGGGATCGCGATCCATCCGAACCTGACCGATCTCTCCGTCAAGATCATATTTGACGTCATAACCAACGACCTTGTCCTGGCTGTCGGTTACGGTATTGCAGCGGGTTTCGGTGGTGGTGTAGGTGTCATTCGCCTGCATACGGCCTTGCACCTGATGACCGGCATACCCACCTCCTACCGCACCGACAACGGTGGCAATCTTCTTTCCGTTACCGCCGCCAACCTGATTGCCCAGCAAGCCACCGACGACCGCACCCACCGCCGTCCCGGCAATTCGATTGCTGTCCTGCACCGGCTTCTGCCGCGTAACAGCCACCTCTCGGCAAACCTCACGTGGCGTCTTAATGGTTTCCTTGACCGGCTCAACGGCTAACACTTCGGCGAACTGCGGCCCTCGATCAACCAGTGAATAGGTCGCGAATGCACCGCCAGCAGTGACGACGACAGCACCTAGAACACTACCTACCAGCATCGACTTGTTCATCTGATTTCCCTTCTTCTGGCGGACCAGGCCCGCTGCGCCTGTTAGGCGGCGCAACGGGCTAGAAGTTCAAAAAAGCCAAGTCAAGGAAGCTCGTCAACCTCTTCAACAACAGGGGGAATCAGATCGTCGCGAGTAAGCTTCAGCCACACCAGCAACATCCCGGCGACATACACCGACGAATAGGTGCCCGCACCGACACCTATCAGCAACGCCAACGAGAAGCCCCAAAGGTTTTCCCCCCCGAAGAACATCAGCGCACCGACCGCCAGTAAGGTAGACACCGAGGTGGCCAAGGTCCGCAGCAAAGTCTGAGTGGTTGAAATGTTGATGTTCTCCAACAACTCAGCCTTACGCAGGACGCGGAAGTTCTCGCGAATTCGGTCGAAGATCACGATGGTATCGTTGAGCGAGTAACCGATTACGGCAAGAACCGCCGCCAAAACCGTCAGATCGAAAGTAATCTGGAACAGCGAAAAGATCCCGAGCACCAATATCACGTCGTGAAACAGCGAAAGCACGGCACCCAGTCCGAACTTCCACTGAAACCGAAAGGCGACATACACGAGGATGCCGCCCAGGGCGAGCAGCATGCCCAACCCACCCTGATCACGAAGCTCCTCACCAACTGCCGGTCCGACGAACTCGACCCGCTTGACGGTGACGGCGCTAGCACTTTCACCGCCACGCAGTGCTTCGGCGATCCGCTCGCTCATCATTGGATCGTCGCCCGGCATCCTGACCAGCACATCGGTGGTCGCACCAAAGCTCTGCACCACGGCGTTGTCGAAGCCGGAGCGGGAGAGCTGCGCCCGCACCTGATCCAAGGGCACCGGCTGCTCATAGGACAGTTCGATCAATGTGCCGCCGGTGAAGTCCAGGCCGAAATTCAGCCCTTTCACCGCCAGACTACCGAGCGAGACAAGCGTGAGCAGTACGGTCAGGGCAAACGCCACATGACGCACACCCATGAAATTGATTACGCGTTTCATCGTGCTAGCCCCTTAAATCCACAACTTCTTGAGATCGCGGCCACCGTAGATCAGGTTGACCATGGCGCGGGTCACGATGATGGCGGTGAACATGGAGGTCATGATTCCGAGCGAGAGCGTGACGGCGAAGCCCTTGATCGGACCGGTCCCCATCGCGAAGAGTATGCCCCCGACCAGCAACGTGGTCAGGTTGCCGTCGACGATTGCGGAAAATGCCCGGTCGAAGCCTTCGTGAATAGCTCGCTGGATCGACATGCCGTTGGCTATTTCCTCCCGGATACGCGAGAAGATCAGCACGTTGGCGTCGACCGCCATCCCCATCGTCAAGACGATACCGGCAATACCTGGCAACGTAAGCGTCGCGCCCAGCATCGACATCAGCGCGGTCAGCACTACCATGTTGAACAGCAACGCGACCGTAGCCAACACTCCAAAGAACTTGTAGATCGCGACCATGAAAACCGCTACGAAGAGAAAGCCCCACAGCGCGGCCTCGATGCCGAGCTTAATGTTCTCTGCACCGAGACTCGGACCAATAGTGCGCTCCTCGGCGAAATACATCGGAGCCGCAAGGCCACCGGCCCGCAGCAGCAATGCCAGCTCGGACGACTCGCCCTGGCCATCCAACCCAGTGATACGGAACTGACTCCCCAATGCCGACTGGATAGTCGCCAAGCTGATGATGCTCTTCTCTTCCTGAAAGGTCTCGACCCGTACTTCCTGCTCGACGCCATCGACCATCTGCTTGACGTAACGCGTGGTCGGACGCTGTTCTATGAAGATCACCGCCATGCTGCGACCGACGTTGTTACGGGTGGCACGGTTCATCAGATCGCCGCCATGACCATCCAGGCGAATGTTCACTTGCGGACGGCCATTCTCGTCATAGCTGGCCTGGGCATCGGTGACCTGGTCACCCGTGATGATCAGGCTGCGCTCGAGCTGTACAGGCGGACGACCTTCCTCGCGAAAGCCAAAGGTCTCGGTTGTAGCGCGCGCGGCGTCAGCATCGGCAGCGAGGCGAAACTCGAGGTTAGCGGTCTTGCCCAGGATGCGCTTCGCTTCGGCAGTGTCCTGTACGCCCGGGAGCTCGACGACAATGCGATTGGCACCTTGGCGCTGAACCAATGGCTCGGAAACCCCCAGCTCATTGACCCGATTACGCACGGTCGTCAGGTTCTGCTTGATCGAATACTCGCGAATCTCCGCAAGCTTGGCCTCGGTAATCGCCAGGCGCAGCACTTGTTGGCCATTGCGCTCGCTGGAGGTCAGCTCGAAATCATTGAAGTTCTTGCGGATCAGCGATTGAGCAGCCGAAAGTGTGGCTTCGTCGGCAAAGCCGAGCTGCACAGCATTCCCCGCCTGGGGAAGGCTGCGATAGCGCACGCGCTCCTTGCGCAACAGGCTTTTGACTTCGCCTTCGTAGACGTTGAGCCGCGTCTCGATGGCCTTGTCCATATCGACTTCAAGTAGGAAGTGCACGCCACCAGACAGATCAAGACCCAACTTCATCGGGCTCGCAGCCAAACTGCGTAGCCAATCGGGTGTCGTGGGGGCAAGGTTGAGCGCGACCACGTAGGCATCACCCAGCGCGCGGCGCACCACGTCTTTGGCCGGCAACTGATCGTCCTGATCGGTCAGCCGCAACAGACCACCACGGCCTTGGTCATCCAGGGTCGTCGCCTTGACCTTGATACCGGCCTCAGCAAGCGCCTTGCTGGCGCGGTCAAGATCCGCTTCGGTAACGTTGAGCGAGGTTGCAGCACCGGTAACCTGAACTGCCGGATCATCCGGGTAGAGGTTAGGTGCTGAATATATGAAGGCAATGCCTAGCACCACCACAATCAGCAGGTATTTCCAAAGAGGGAATCTATTGAGCATGACGCAGCCCGTCTAATGACGCGGGGCGCCTTGCGCGCCCCGTCGATGGTATTGAGTAGAAGTCAGCTCAGATGGCTTTCAGCGTGCCTTTAGGCAGAGTCGCCGCAATCGCCACCTTCTGGAATTTCAGCTCCACCGAGTCGGAAACCTCGATCACGACGAAGTCATCAGAGACCTTGGTGACCTTGCCGGCAATCCCCCCCGAAGTAACGACTTCGTCACCCTTCTGCAGGCCGCCGATCAGGTTCTTGTGCTCTTTGGCGCGCTTGGCCTGGGGACGCCAGATCATCAGATAGAAAATGACCAGGAAACCGACCAGAAACAGCCACTCGAAGCCACTACCGGCGGGACCAGCGGCAGCCTCTTGAGCGTAGGCGGCGGGAATCAGAAAGCTCATGTAGCACTCCTGTTGCAGAGATCAGTTTAGTTATCGATACGTTACGCAAGCGGCGGCGTTGGCAAGCCGCGCTTGGCATAGAAGGCGTCGACAAAGGCGGTCAATGTACCTTGTTGGATAGCATCGCGTAAACCAGCCATAAGGCGCTGGTAGTGACGCAAGTTGTGGATTGTATTCAACATGCTGCCAAGCATTTCGCCACACTTGTCCAGATGGTGCAGATACGCCCGGGAGAAGTGTTTGCAGGTGTAACAATCGCACCCGGCGTCCAGCGGCGAATCATCGTAACGATGTACGGCGTTGCGGATCTTGATCACCCCTGAATCGACGAACAGGTGACCATTGCGCGCATTGCGGGTCGGCATCACGCAATCGAACATGTCCACACCCCGGCGCACACCCTCGACGAGGTCTTCCGGCTTGCCCACCCCCATCAGATAACGCGGCTTGTCGGCCGGCATGTGCGGCGGAAGGAAATCCAGCACTCGAAGCATTTCTTCCTTGGGCTCACCAACCGAGAGCCCACCGATAGCCAGCCCATCGAAGCCAATCTCGCACAGGCCCTCCAGCGAGCGCATGCGCAGCGACTCGTGCATACCGCCCTGGACGATACCGAACAATGCCGCCGGGCTGTCGCCGTGCGCATCCTTGGAACGGCGCGCCCAACGCAACGACAGCTCCATCGAGCGCCGCGCGACATCTTCTTCGGCCGGATAAGGCGTACATTCGTCGAAGATCATTACGATGTCCGAGCCCAGATCGCGCTGCACCTGCATCGACTCTTCCGGCCCCATGAACACCTTGGCGCCATCTACCGGCGAGGCGAAGTACACGCCCTCCTCCTTGATCTTGCGCATCGCGCCCAGGCTGAATACCTGAAAACCGCCGGAGTCGGTCAGAATCGGCCCCTGCCATTGCATGAAATTATGCAGGTCGCCGTGCGCCTTGATTACTTCAGTGCCCGGCCGCAGCCAAAGGTGAAAGGTGTTGCCGAGAATGATTTGCGCGCCGATATCCTCGATATCACGCGGCAGCATGCCTTTTACCGTGCCATAGGTACCCACCGGCATGAACGCTGGCGTCTCTACCGTGCCGCGCGGAAAGATCAAACGTCCGCGACGAGCCTTGCCTTCGGTGGCTAGCAGTTCGAACGACATGTGGCAGGTACGACTCATTGGGAATCCTCAGGGCCGCGCGGGGCCGGATTGCGCGTGATGAACATGGCATCACCGTAACTGAAAAAACGGTAGCCCTGGGCGATAGCCTCGGCATAGGCGGCCATGGTTTCCGGATAGCCCGCAAACGCGGAGACCAGCATCAGCAGTGTGGACTCGGGCAAGTGAAAATTGGTGACCAGCGCATCGACCACATGGAAGGGCCTGCCTGGGTAGAGGAAGATATCGGTGTCGCCACTGAATGCCTTGAGCACACCATCGCGCGCAGCGCTTTCCAACGAACGCACGCTGGTGGTCCCGACCGCAATCACCCTGCCGCCGCGAGCACGGCAAGCTGCAACCGCATCGACCACATCCTGATCGACCTCCAGCCACTCACGGTGCATGTGGTGCTCTTCGATGCGCTCGACGCGCACGGGCTGAAAGGTCCCTGCGCCCACATGCAGCGTGACGAAAGCGCTCTCGACGCCTTTCTCCTTCAGCGCCGCCAATAGTTGCGCATCGAAATGCAGGCCCGCCGTTGGCGCGGCGACTGCGCCCGCCCGCTGCGCATAAACCGTCTGATAACGCTCACGGTCACCAACTTCGTCCGGCCGGTCTATATAAGGCGGCAGCGGCATATGTCCGACGCGCTCGAGCAAGGGCAGCACGGCTTCACTGAACTCCAACTCGAACAGCGCGTCATGACGCGCTAGCATCAGCGCCTCGCCTCCACCGTCGATATGAACGTGCGCGCCCGGCTTGGGCGACTTGCTGGAACGGATATGAGCCAGCACACGGCGATCATCGAGCACGCGTTCTACAAGCACCTCGACCTTACCGCCCGTATCCTTTTGACCGAACAGGCGCGCTGGAATGACCCGCGTATTGTTGAATACCATCAGATCGCCGGGACGCACATAATCGAGCAGCTCGGCGAACCCACGGTGCTCCAACCGGCCGCTTGGGCCGTCGAGCACCAGCAAACGGCTGGCACGACGCTCGGCCAACGGGTGGCGAGCAATCAGCGAGTCGGGAAGTTGGAAGGCAAAATCGGAGACTTGCATCTGAAAAAATTCGGCGCGGGGCTTCGGGGGCGCAAAGCTTAGCGGAAACACCTCAATCTGACCACGCTGGACGATTGACCGACTCGCATCGCATCCCTATACTGCGCCGCCACTGTGCCTCGATGGCGGAATCGGTAGACGCAGCGGATTCAAAATCCGCCGTTGGTAACAACGTGAGAGTTCGAGTCTCTCTCGAGGCACCATTAATCAGACACCACAGGCAGCCGACAGCCTATGGTACCGGGGACCGCACAGCAGTAGCGGCATCACCCTAGCAGCCCATGCTTCATGCATGAGGCAAACGCAACAGGCTCATCGAAATCGGGCCCTGTTCAGCACGATACCTGCCCCGCTCGTATCGAACGCTTGTGACCCGCGAATCGACAGAGCAGCTGTAATACCTGAAGGACGCCTGATAAGGGCGCCGCTTGCAGTGGAACACTTGATGGCTCCGAGGGCTTGGCATCGCCCGGCGAGTTATCGTAGAGTGTGCCCACTGTGTTTGCATGGGTCGCCGTTGAATCGTGACCTGGTGCAGTAGATCTTCAGATCCGCTACATCCCGTTCGACTCTTTACTCCTTGCAACCAGTCTCCGCCTCCTGCCCGATGCAGGGGCGCTTCTACTATTGAGTTTCAAGGATACAAAGCTATGTCGAATCGTCAGAACGGTACCGTCAAGTGGTTTAACGACGAGAAAGGTTTTGGTTTCATCACTCCCGAGAGCGGTCCGGATCTGTTCGTGCATTTCCGCGCGATCGAAGGCAACGGCTTCAAAAGCCTGAAAGAAGGCCAGAAAGTCAGCTTTGTCGCCGTACAAGGTCAAAAAGGCATGCAGGCGGACCAGGTTCAAATCCAGGAATAAGCCGCCGCTCCAAAAAGCCCCTGATCGCCATCAGGGGCTTTTTTATGCGCACGATTCCGTAGAATGCGCAGCTGCATTTTCCATCGAGACGTTCATGCGCAACCATTCGCTTAGCCCGCAGGGCCAGTTTCCTTCAGCCGGCTTGATACGCCGACTCGCCGCTCTGTTTTACGATTCGTTTCTTTGTATCGCGTTGATGATGGTCGTCACCCTGTTCTATCAGCAGGTGATTCTGCGATTCTTCTACGGCAGTGAAGGCCTGAAAGCATTGGCGGAATCCGGGGGGCTGGATATAGACCCAATACTTTCAACGCTCTTGCTGTTCACCGTGTTTGCCTTTTTCGCCAAGTTCTGGACGCACAACGGTCAGACGCTTGGCATGCAGGTCTGGGGCGTACGGATACAGAACGCCGACGGAACCGCAATAGATCTCTGGCAGGCACTGCTGCGTTTTTTGATCGCAATCATGTCCTGGCTCGCCCTGGGGCTGGGTTACTGGTGGATGCTCTGGGACAAGCAGCATCGCACCTGGCACGACATCTACTCGGAAAGCCGAGTCGTTCAGTTACCGAAGAATATCCACAAGAAATAAGCAAGAAGTGGCAGACAGCGCTGGACCGTCCAATCGCCAGCGCTGTTTTCAGGCACCCTTTCCCGTCCGGCTTTCAAGCCCTGCGCTTATCGACTTTCCTGCTTCGACCTCCCGCGCTGTAAGCCTCTTCCTCCTATCCTGCCCGCCGCAGCAACCAGACACCTGCCAGCGCACAGATACCGGCCGGCACCGCCACTGCCAGCAAGGGCGAGAAGCCGAAAACCTGACTGGCCGGGCCCAGCAGATCCTGCAGAATGCGAAACACGAAGCCGACAATCACACCGGTAAAGATGCGCTGCCCGAGCGTCACCGAACGCAGCGGCCCGAAAATGAACGAGATCGCCAGTAACACCAACGCCACCGTTACCGCTGGCTGCAGCACCTTGGTCCAGAAGGCCAGCCAATAGCGGCCGTTGTTTAAACCCTGATCCCTCAGATAATGGATATAGCGCCACAAACCAGTGACGGACAACGCATCCGGCTCCATGATCACCGTACTGACCAGCTGCGGCGTCAGCTGTACGTCCCAATGCTCTTCGGCGGCTTTGATAACCTCGGTATGGTCACCACGGAAATGAGTCGTGGCGACATCACTGAGTAGCCACTCGTCGCCATCGTAACGTGCCCGACGGGCAAAGCTCGCCGACAGCAATTGCCGCTGCTCATCGAAGCGATAACGGGTGACACCGAGCAGCAAACCGCTTGGCTGTACCGCATTGATGTGCACGAACTCGTCGCCCTGGCGGTGCCAGAGACCATGCTTGCTGCTTTGTGCTTCGCCGGCACCCTGCGCCGAGGAGCGATTGGCCTGGGCGACGTTTTCACTCCAAGGAGCCACGTACTCACCGATCAGCACGCCGACCAGCATCAACAACAGCATCGGCTTCATCACCGCCAGCACGATTCGCCCGAGAGATACCCCAGCGGCACGCATGATGGTCAGCTCGCTGCTGCTGGCGAGCGTACCAAGACCAATGAGGCAGCCGATCAAAGCCGCCATCGGCAGCATTTCGTAGATCCGCTTGGGCGTCGTTAGCAGCACGTAAGCGGCGGCATTCAGCGTGCCGTAGCTGCCTTTCACATCGCCCAACTCGTCGATGAAGGCGAACAGCAACGCCAGGCCGACGATGACGCCGAGCACGGTCAGAATGGCCAGCAACACATGACTGCCGATGTAGCGGTCGAGCTTACGCATGGGTAGCCCCCGACAGGGCGCGGCGCTTGTCGATCGCGAGTCTCAACGGTTCCCAGTAGAGCATCAGCATCCCTATAGCGAAGAAGATTCCATGCACCCACCAGAGTCCCAGCGTCGGCGGAATACGCCCCTTATCCAGCGAACCGCGAGCGGCAATCAACAAGGTCAGGTAAGCCATGTACAGGAGAATCGCCGGCAGCAGCTTGAGGAAGCGCCCCTGGCGCGGATTCACCTTCGACAACGGCACCGCCAGCAGGGTGACGATGAAGACCAGCAACGGCAACGACAATCGCCATTGCAGCTCCGATTGCAACCGGACGTTGTCACTACCAAGCAATTCGCGGGTCGGCATCGCCTCGCGCTCACTCATTTCAACGCTGATTTCAGGTTTAGGCAGGAGCACACCATAGGTGTCGTACTGGATCGCTCGATAGTTGGCCTGCCCCGGGTTTCCGTCATAGCGATATCCATTTTCCAGAATCAGATAACGGCTTCCATCGGGCTGAATCTCCTGACGGCCACTTTCCGCGACCAGCACGGATAGGCCGCGCTTCTGGCCGGTCGCACTGGAAAGGTTGGCTTCGGAGATGAAAACGCCGGCCAGCTCGGTTCGATCAGCGGTCAGTTCACGGGTATAGGTCACGCGGGTTCCGTCGCGCAGAGTCTGAAAGCGCCCCGGAACCAGCGTATCGAATTCGGTCAACGAGTCCTGCTCATTGAGGATGCGATCCACCTCGGCCACACCCTGTGGTGCCAACCCGAGGCTGAGCCAGCCAACCACGCCAGCAACCAGTGCCGCCGGTGCCAGGCTGTAGACCAGCAGGCGACGCTGACTCATGCCCGTAGCGGCGAGAACGGTCATCTCGCTATCGAGATAGAGCCGGCCGTAGGCCAACAGGATGCCGAGAAAAAGCCCCAGAGGCAGGATCAATTGGAGAAATCCCGGCAGGCGGAACCCCATGATCAACAGCAGCACCCCCGGATCGAGGAGGCCCTGTGCGGCTTGTGCCAGGTATTTGATGAAGCGGCCACTCATGATGATCACCAGCAGCACGGCGCTAACCGCGCTCAGGGTGACCAGCAGCTCACGGGACAGGTAACGAAAGACGATCAAACCGGACACTCCAGGGTTGTCAGGCTCCGGCGGCTACGCTCAAACTAGCCGCCAAACAGCCGGTCCGCCCGTAATAGGACGTTGGTGATTCTCAGCATTCCAACGCCCCGGTGAACGAACCACCGGAAAATAAGCCCGGCATTATCCTGCAAACCCGACTCTTTGTCTTGGGGACTCGACGCCATGGAATTTGTTGTAAAGAACACCAAAGCAGCTGCGGCAAAAACAGCCACCCTGGTCTTGCCAGTCGGTGAAAACCAACAGCTCGGCGCAACCGCGCAAAGCGTGGATCAGGCCAGTGGCGGCGCCATCAGTACCGTGCTCAAGCGCGGCGACCTGCAGGGCAAGCCGGGCCAGACCCTGTTGCTGCACAGCCTGCCGAACCTGAAGGCCGATCGCGTACTGCTGGTCGGCACTGGCAAAGAGGGCGAACTCGACGCCCGTCAATGGCGCAAGATCGCCGGTTCCGCACTCGGCGTCCTCAAGGGGCTCGGTGGCAAAGATGCGACCTTCGCGCTACAGGATGTGCAGGTCAAGGAACGCGACATCTATGCGCGCACCCGGATGCTGGTCGAGGTGCTGGCCGATGGTCAGTACGTGTTCGAGCAGTTCAAGAGCAAGAAGAACGACGCCCCGGCACTCGGCAAGATCACCATCCTGAGCGACAAGGCGGACCAGACGCCGGTTGAGCAGGCCACTCGCCATGCCGCAGCGATCACCGCAGGCATGAGTTTCGCCCGAGACCTGGGCAATCTGCCGCCGAATGTCTGCCATCCAAACTATATGGCCGAACAGGCCAAGCAGCTCGGCAAAGCATTCAAAGGTCTGAAAGTCGACATCCTGGACGAAAAGAAGCTGCGCGAACTCGGTGCCGGCTCGTTTCTTGCCGTTTCCCAGGGCAGTGAACAGCCGGGATGCATCGTCGTCATGCAGTACAACGGTGGCCAAAAGGGCGAGCAGCCTTACGCGTTGGTCGGCAAGGGCATCACCTTCGATACCGGCGGCATCAGTCTCAAGCCTGGCCAGGGCATGGATGAGATGAAGTACGACATGTGCGGTGCCGCCAGCGTACTCGGCACGTTCCGCGCCGCACTGGAGTTACAGCTACCGATCAACCTGGTCGGCCTATTGGCCTGCGCGGAAAACATGCCCAGCGGCAACGCCACGCGTCCGGGCGACATCGTCACCACCATGAGCGGCCAGACCGTCGAGATTCTCAATACCGACGCCGAAGGCCGTCTGGTGCTGTGCGATACCCTGACCTACGCCGAGCGTTTCAAGCCGCGCGCCGTGATCGACATCGCCACGCTCACCGGCGCCTGCATCGTTGCGCTGGGTAGCCACACGTCGGGCCTACTGGGCAACAACGATGAACTGCTGCAACAGGTGCTCGGGGCCGGCCAGAAAGCCGATGATCGTGCCTGGCAGCTGCCGCTGTTCGATGAATACCAGGAGCAGCTGGACAGCCCCTTCGCCGACATCGCCAACATCGGCGGGCCCAAGGCTGGCACCATCACCGCCGCCTGTTTCCTTTCGCGCTTCACCAAGGCCTACCCGTGGGCGCATCTGGATGTCGCCGGCACCGCCTGGATCAGCGGCGGAAAGGAAAAGGGTGCCACGGGTCGTCCGGTACCCTTGCTGATGCAATATCTGTTGGACCGAGTCGAGCAGGCATGAGCCAGGCAAGCGGAAATCGGGCATGACGCGCATCGAGTTCTACGTGCTGCCCGACAGCGAACCGGCAGGCCGAGCGAGAGCCGCCTGCCTGTTGGCAAGCAAGGGCTGGCAGCACGGTATGCCGGTCTTCATACGCTGCCAGGACAGCCAGCAGTGCAGCGAACTGGATGAGCTGCTGTGGAGCTTTCGCGCCGAGCGCTTCATTCCGCATGAGCTCCATGACGACGATCCTCAAGCGCCCGTGGTGATCGGTACGGAGCAGCCGCCCACCGTCACCCAGGGTCTGCTGATCAACCTTTCACCGACCCTGTCGCCGCATACCGACCAGTTCAGCCGAGTGATCGAGATCGTCAATCAGCAACCGGAGTTATTGACCGTTTGCCGGGACAATTTTCGTCTCTATCGGCAGCGCGGCTATGATCCAAAGAGAGTCGAATTGTAGCGAGCGTCAGGACGGCCGCGAACTCATCGAATCCGCAGCCAGTCAACCATCTCAGCTACGGGGCCAATGCCCTTTTCAGGAGCGCCACATCGCCTGGACGCTTAATCTCCCGGAAACCACCGTACATGACGCAAACACCCCCCAATAAAGCCGCTCACCTGCTCGATGACCTGGAATCCATTCGCGCTCTGCTTGGAGATGAGGACCCTCCTCTGCTCAGCGAGACACTGGACCCGGACAGCATCCCCCTGCTCTCCGAAGTCGTCGAGCGCGCCCCCACAGCGGCAGCGCAGCAAGAAATCGAGCCACGCGAGCCAGCCGTACGGACGGCTTTCCGCACCCTTGCCGAGCGCCACCTCGATCATGAGCTGCGCACCGCCGCGCAGCTGATCCTGCAGGACGTGATCGACGATTTCGTGCCGCAGATCGAAGCTGAACTGCGCAGTCGCCTGGAGGCGCGCGCCGAGCAGCTGATCAAATCCCACCGTTCCTGAACGATCCTTCATCAATGCAGCGGGGCGTATCCAGCGACGCCCCTGCCGCCTATTGAACGACTCGTCCATCAGCGCCGGATAAATGCGGCATTGCGGTTCTGCCCCTCGCGCACTTTGCCTTTATACTGGCCCGCTTTTCCGATCAGCCGTTCTAAGGGTCCCGCCGCATGGACAAGACCTACCAGCCGCACGCCATCGAAACTTCCTGGTATCAGACCTGGGAGTCGAACAACTATTTCGCCCCCCAGGGTTCAGGGGAGCCTTACACCATCATGATCCCGCCGCCGAACGTCACCGGCAGCCTGCATATGGGGCATGGGTTCAACAACGCGATCATGGATGCGCTGATCCGTTTCCGCCGCATGCAGGGCCGCAACACGCTGTGGCAGCCAGGCACCGATCACGCCGGCATCGCCACGCAGATGGTGGTCGAGCGTCAGCTGAGCGCGCAAGGCGTGAGCCGTCATGATCTGGGCCGCGAAAAATTTCTCGACAAGGTCTGGGAGTGGAAGGAGGAATCCGGTGGCAACATCACGCGCCAGATCCGCCGCCTGGGCTCTTCGGTGGACTGGTCACGCGAACGCTTCACCATGGACGCCGGTCTGTCCAATGCTGTAAAGGAAGCCTTTGTACGCCTGCATGAAGATGGCCTGATCTACCGTGGCAAGCGCCTGGTCAACTGGGACACCAAGCTGCATACCGCCATCTCCGACCTGGAGGTCGAAAACCACGACGAAAAGGGTCATCTCTGGCATCTGCGCTATCCGCTGGCCGACGGCTGCAAGACGGCCGACGGCAAAAGTTACCTGGTCGTCGCCACGACCCGTCCGGAAACAATGCTGGGTGACGCGGCCGTCGCGGTGCATCCCGAAGACGAGCGCTACAGGAACCTGATCGGTCGCCATATCATGCTGCCGCTGGTCAATCGCCTGGTTCCAATCGTTGCCGATGACTATGTCGACCTCGAGTTCGGCACCGGCTGCGTAAAGATCACCCCGGCGCACGACTTCAACGACTATGAAGTGGGCAAGCGTCATCGCCTGCCCCTCATCAACATCTTCGACCGCAACGCCGCAATCCTGGCCCGCGCGCAGGTGTTCAACATCGACGGCACGCCAAACAACAAGGTCGACGCCAGTCTGCCCGACGGCTATGCGCACATGGATCGCTTCGACGCGCGTAAGGCCATCGTCGCTGAATTCGAAGCCATGAGCCTGCTGGAAAAGATCGACGACCACGCGCTCAAGGTCCCGCGCGGCGACCGTTCCGGCACTATCATCGAGCCCTGGCTGACCGATCAGTGGTATGTCTCGACCAAGCCCTTGGCAGACAAGGCGATCAAGGCCGTTGAAAGTGGCGAGATCCAGTTCGTACCCAAGCAGTACGAGAATATGTATTTCAGCTGGATGCGAGACATCCAGGACTGGTGCATCAGCCGCCAACTGTGGTGGGGACATCGCATTCCGGCCTGGTACGACGAAGCCGGCAATGTCTACGTTGGCCGCGACGAAGCCGAGGTTCGCAGCAAGTACAACCTTTGCAACAACGTCGAACTGCGTCAGGACGAAGACGTTCTGGACACCTGGTTCAGCTCCGGCCTGTGGACTTTCTCCACCCTCGGCTGGCCCGAGCAGACGGATTTTCTCAAAACATTCCACCCGACCGATGTGCTGGTCACTGGCTTCGACATCATCTTTTTCTGGGTTGCCCGCATGATCATGCTGTCGACTCACCTGACCAGGCAGATCCCGTTCAAGACTGTCTATGTGCACGGTCTGGTCCGCGATGGGCAGGGCCAAAAGATGTCAAAGTCCAAGGGCAACGTGCTCGACCCACTGGACATCGTCGATGGGATCGAACTGGAAGCGCTGCTGCAAAAGCGTACCAGCGGAATGATGCAGCCCAAGCTTGCTGAAAAGATCGCCAAGCAGACCCGCGCAGAATTCCCCGAGGGCATCGCCAGCTACGGCACCGACGCCCTGCGCTTCACCTTCTGCTCGTTGGCCTCCACCGGCCGTGACGTCAAGTTCGACATGGGTCGCGTCGAGGGTTATCGCAATTTCTGCAACAAGATCTGGAATGCCGCCAATTTCGTCTTCGAGAACACCGAAGGCCAGGACACCGGCGTCAATGGCGCCCCGGCGGACGACGCTTCGGCGACCGACGCTTCGGTGGAGCTGTCGTCCGTGGATCGCTGGGTCATTTCCGCACTACAGCGCACCGAGGCCGAAGTTACCCGCCAGCTCGAGGCCTTCCGCTTCGATCTGGCCGCCCAAGCGCTCTACGAGTTCATCTGGGACGAGTATTGCGCCTGGTATCTGGAGCTGGTCAAGCCCGTGCTGTGGGACGAAAACGCCAGCCTCGAACGCCAGCGCGGCACCCGTCGCACCCTGGTGCGCGTGCTGGAGACCGCGCTGCGCCTGGCGCACCCGTTCATGCCGTTCATTACCGAGGAAATCTGGCAGCGCGTCGCACCACTGGCTGGCAAATCCGGCCCGACCCTGATGCTGCAGCCCTGGCCGGAGTTCAATCCGGAGCGCCTCGACGGGGCCGCCGAGGGCGATATCGAGTGGGTCAAGGCGTTCATGCTCGGCATTCGCCAGATCCGCGGCGAAATGAACATTTCCATGGCCAAGCGAATCGACGTGGTGCTTGGCCACACTTCCGACACGGATCGGCGTCGTCTGGCCGACAACGAACAGCTGCTGAAGAAGCTGGCCAAGCTCGAAAGCGTGCGCATCCTCGGCCCCGGCGAAGAGCCGCCGCTCAGCGCCACGGCGCTGGTCGGCGACATGCAGGTGCTGGTACCGATGGCCGGGCTGATCGACAAGGATGCCGAGCTTGCTCGCCTTGACAAGGAAATCGGCAAGCTGGAGGGCGAAGTGAAACGTGTCGGTGGCAAGCTCGGCAACGCCGGCTTCGTCGACAAGGCGCCAGCGGAAGTGATCGACAAGGAGCGCGCCAAACTGGCCGAGGCCGAACAGGCCAAAGCCCAACTGCTGGAGCAGCGCGAGCGCATCGCCAGTCTGTAACCAAGCCGAAGGCCAGCACGTAATGTGCTGGCCTTTTTGGTTCAGGCCTTTGCGCTTGATTGATGACAAGTAAAAACCGATGCGGCGATACACTATCCGCACACGGAAATTAACAACTAACAAATAACTATTGGCAGGCCGAACCCGCAGAGCGCTCCACGACATGAAATATGCACCGTCGTCACATCGTGACGAAGTGACCGTGCAACCGTTCACACGCTGGCGCCAGCCTTATCGTTTTCGGTTTCGCTTCATGCTTCGCATAGCCAGTTGCCCATCTTGAGCCTGTCACTACCGAGTCGCCGGCGTTGCCGACGAGCCGGTTTGGTTTCTCAATATGGAGCCCTCCGATGTACGTACTCATGGCTGTCGTGTTTTTCATCGGTTATCTATGCATAGCCTTTGAACACCCATTGAAGATGGACAAAGCAGCGCTGGCGATTCTTACCGCCGTGCTCTGCTGGACGTTGCTCGTGCTGGGAGCCGACTCGATCATTCCGCACATACAGGGCGGGCATGAAACGACCAATCCGGTCGAGATGGTCGTCGAGTCATTGCGGCATCATCTCGGTGAGATCTCGGAGATTCTGTTCTTCTTGCTCGGCGCCATGACCATCGTCGAGCTGATCGACTCCCACGAAGGGTTCAAGGTAATCACCGATCGCATCCAGACCCGCAAGCGCGTGCATCTGCTGTGGATCATCGGCTTTCTGACCTTCTTTCTCTCTGCCGCGCTGGACAACCTGACCACGACCATTGTGATGGTCTCGCTGCTGCGCAAACTGATTCGTGGCCGACCGGAACGCTGGCTGTTCGTCGGTGTTGTGGTTATCGCGGCCAACGCTGGCGGTGCCTGGTCTCCGATTGGAGATGTCACCACCACCATGCTCTGGATCGGTAACCAGATCACCGCGTCCGGCGTCGTCTTCGGGCTGTTTCTGCCGAGCCTGGTATGCCTGCTGGTACCGCTGCTGATTCTCAGTTTCCGCTTGCGCGGTGAAGCACCCCGCCCTGCCGCCCGCGCGCACCTAGCCGAGAGCAATCCGCCGGCCACGACGGCGTTCGAGCGCAACCTGGTGCTGACACTTGGCATTGGCGCGCTGGTGTTCGTCCCCATCTTCAAAACGGTCACCCATTTGCCGCCGTATATGGGCATCCTGTTCGGGCTTGGAATCCTCTGGATTACCACCGAGTTCCTGCACCGCCACAAAGAGGACGATCACAGGCATCCATTGTCGGTCGTGGGTGTGCTACGCAAGGTGGACACGCCAAGCGTGCTGTTCTTCCTCGGCATCCTGCTGGCTGTCGCTGCCTTGGCCACGGCAGGTCACCTGACCCAGGTCGCCACACTGCTGCGCGATTCGCTTGGACATATCTACCCGATCACCTACACCATTGGCCTGCTCTCGGCAGTGGTTGATAACGTACCGCTGGTAGCCGGCTCGATGAAGATGTACCCGCTGATCAGCCCCGTGACGCTGGCCGCCGCCGCACCGGAGGAGTCGAGCTGGCTGTCGCAATTCGTGGTCGACGGCAATTTCTGGGAGATGCTCGCCTACTGTGCCGGCACCGGCGGCAGCACGCTGATCATCGGATCAGCGGCGGGCGTTGCGGCCATGGGCATGGAAAAGATCAGCTTCACCTGGTACGTCAAGCGTGTCAGCCTCCTGGCCTTCCTTGGATACACGGCCGGAACTGTGACCTATATCGGCCTGCTCGCACTGCGTTGACCGGCACACCACTGTCCTGAGTCCGTTGCAGCCGTGCTGTCCTCAACAGTCCAGATTTTCAGAGCGATGGAATCGAGATGACCGTCAGCAAGACCAAAAGCAGTTTCTACCGTCGCCTCTACGTCGCCTGGTTGATTGATACCGGGGAAGCCACCAGCGTGCCGGCGTTGGTGGCGGCAACCGGCATGCCCAGGCGCACAGCCCAAGACACCCTGGCCGCGCTGTCTGACCTCGATATCGACTGCCGCTTTATCCAAGAGGACGGCGAACGCCACAATTCGGGCTGCTACCGCATTCACAACTGGGGCGCGATCGACCGGCAGTGGATCGAGCGCAACCTGTCTCGGCTAAAAGACGTTCTCGACTATCCCTGAAGACAGCACAACCCGCGCCGATCCGCTCTGTTCGGTGGACATGCCTCACGACCGTGCACTTACGAGTTGAGTAACCGGACTAGCGCAAATCGTTCCTCGCCTCGTGAACTTGCTGCCCAATCGTCCCTCGCCGTTGGTAGCGTGGTCGTTTGCCCCGGCAGCCGCTAAGCTATGGACCCTTTCGCTGCATAGTCCACATCTCGATGCCCCAACGCCCCGCCCTGTTTCCGGTCCTGCTCGCCGGCGCCACGTTGCTGCTGGTCGTTCACGGGCTGGGCCGTTTCGTCTATACGCCGCTCCTGCCGTGGCTGGTAGAAGACGGGCTACTGACGGTACGAGAAGGTGCCAGCATCGCCACTTGGAACTATCTGGGCTATCTCATCGGCGCACTGCTGGCGTTGCGCTGGCACCGGGTTGCGCAAATCCGCCGCAGCCTGCCTTGGGCCCTGGTGGTGCATGTGCTCAGTACGCTGGCGCAGACCCAGGCCGATTCCGCCGATGCGCTCTCGGCGCTGCGTCTGCTCAACGGTATCAGTAACGGCCTGGTCTTCGTCCAGGCTCCTTCGCTGATTCTCGAGTGGCTGGCGCGCCAACGCCGCGTATCTTCCAGCGGGCTGGTTTATCTGGGCGCCTGTGTCGGGCTGATCCTGTCCAGCCTGCTGGTCAGTCTGAGCAATGGCGTGCTGGTGGGTGCAGAGCGCTGGTGGCCCGCTGCGCTGCTGTCCATTCCATTGGCATGGTGGGGCTGGCAGCAGTTGTCCCGACTGGACATGCCGGACACACAGCCCGCCGACGAATCGGAACACGCGCCAAGCGGACGTCTGCTGGATCGCGCCAGTACACCGCTGTTTCTCTCCTACGCCGGTGCCGGCATGGGCTACATCCTGCCGATGACGTTTCTGCCGATGGTCGCGCGTCTGCAGGTCGAACCCGGCGACCTTCTCATCGAAAGCAGCTGGCTGGTGGTTGCACTCGCGACGCTGCCCTCACCCTGGTTGTGGAACCGCCTCGGCGCCCTGCTGGGCGATGTTCTCGCCTTGCGCCTGAGCTATGTCACTCAACTGCTTGGCGTGCTGGCCGCCCTGTTGCTGACGGGTGCTCCAGGCATCCTGCTGTGCGCCGTGCTGGTCGGCGGCACCTTTCTCGGCACGGTCCTGCTGACCCAACGCCTGGCCCGCGCACTGCACCCGCACCAGGGGCCGCGGCTGTCGGCGGCTCTGATTGCGCTATACAGCCTGACTCAGTTGGCCGGCCCTTGGCTCACAGGGATCTGGCTGACCATGGGCGGCTCCCTGCATAGCGCGTTCTGGCTCGGCGCCGGCGCGCTGCTATGGGGCCTGATCTGGATGCTGCGGGTTCCACGTCGCGCCTGAAAGCTGTGGGACAATGTCGGCTTTCACCGTTACCAGCAGCCGAACATGACCGTCCCGAAATCAGCTAAGGCGCCATCACGCGCCGCCAGGCCCACCGCCGGCAACGCCAGCCTGCATCCGCGTAATCGTCATACCGGACGCTACGACTTTCCCGCGCTGACCGCTGGCAGTCCAGAGCTGGCGGAGTTCGTGATCATCAACCCCTACGGCAAACAGAGCATCGACTTCGCGAACCCGGATGCCGTACGCGTGTTCAACCGCGCCTTGCTCAAGCAGTTCTACGGGATTGCGCACTGGGACATCCCGCCAGGCTATCTGTGCCCGCCGATTCCCGGCCGGGCCGACTACCTGCATGGCCTCGCCGACCTGCTGGCGGACGAAAACGCTGGCGAGATTCCTCGGGGCGCGCGCATTCACGCCTTGGACATCGGTACCGGCGCCAACTGTATTTATCCGCTGATCGGTCTGCGCGAATACGGCTGGCGCTTTACTGGCTCGGACATCGATGCGGTCGCTTTGGCTTCAGCCCGTACCATCGTCGCGGCGAACAAGCTGGGCAAAAGCATCACATTACGTCAACAGAGCGACTCACGGCACATATTCGAACATCTCGTGCAAAGCGACGATCGCTTCGACATCACGCTCTGCAATCCGCCTTTTCATGCGTCGCAAGCCGAGGCCACCAGTGGCAGCCAGCGTAAATGGCGCAACCTCGGCAAGCTCGATCCCAAACGCAAATTGCCGACCCTCAACTTCGGCGGCCAGGCGGCAGAACTGTGGTGCGAGGGGGGCGAAGCGGCATTCATCGCCCGGCTGGCGGACGAAAGCCGTGGCGTGGCGCAGCAAATCTGCTGGTTCAGCACGCTAGTGTCCAAAGCAGGCAATGTGCAGCCGGTGCAGGCTCGTCTGAAGAGGCTCGGTGCCCGGCAGATACGCCTTTCGGACATGGCTCAAGGACAGAAGCGCAGCCGCTTCGTCGCCTGGACCTTTCTGACCGAAGAGCAGCAGAGCGAGTGGCGAGCGACTCGCTGGAAAGCTCAGCCGGGCTGACTCAATTCAGCATACGTCGCAAATACTTGGGCGCATCCTCATAACCCAGCCGCGCATAGAAGCGATGGGCCGCGTCGCGACGAACGTCGCAGTGAAGCTCCATGCGATCACAACCGCGGGCTCGTGCCCGCTGCTCGGCAGCCTGCACCAGTTGTTCGCCGATCCCCTGGCTGCGCGCCGTCGAGTCGACACACAGATAGCTGATTCGGCAGAAGTCGCCCTCAAGGGCCAGCTGTACGATTAAATGCAAGGAGATAAAACCGAGCAGTTGGCCCGCATCCGCTTCTGCCACTAACAGGCAAGCATCATCATGACTCAGTTGCTGCTGAAGGCGGCGCTCGATGAACTCATCGCTTCCTGAATAGCCAAGCTCGCCCAGCAGGCGGGCTATCGCCGCAGTATCGCCGCGGTGCGCCTCACGCACGCGGGGCACGGGTTCAGACCGCCACGTCCCAGAACTGCTTGTTCTTCAGCGCCATTGTCTGGATGTAACGTGGCTGGCCATTGATCTCTTCCAGCTCGGTCATGCCGGCGAGTTCGCCGACCACGCGGTAGCGCTTGCCGACGCGCTTGTCCTGCAGTGGGTAGAGTTGAGCGATCTGTTGGGCGAGTTCGGTAAGAGTGGACATGTTCGGTGGCTCCAGATAACGGCATGCCGCAGCTTTTTACAGGTCTTCGATGACCGTTATGCGACAGTTTTCTTTCGTCTCGCTTGTTGGAGCCATCTGTGCCGAATTGATTCCTTAGCGGCTTTAAAAACTGCCCAAACGATTGATCAACAGATCCCTACGCCCAGCTGCAGCAATGCCAACCCGCCCTGCTGCCAGCCCCAAAAGGCCATTGCCATGAGCAGCGCCAGCAGCATTGCGCCGCCGGCCCAGAGCCATCCGCGACGCATCAGGCCATCCCCGCCGCCAGGCGCACCCGTTCGACCGGCTGCTCGCGAATCGGCCAGTTCAGCGCGGCGGCCATCAGACTGAGCGCGATAGAAATTTGCCAGACCAGGTCGTAGCTGCCGGTCTGGTCGTATACCCAGCCGCCCAGCCAGCCGCCGAAGAACGAGCCGATCTGATGAAACAGGAAGACGATTCCGCCCAGCATCGACAGGTTGCGCACGCCGAACAAGGTGGCCACCGTGCCGTTAGTCAGCGGGACCGTGGACAGCCACAGCAGGCCCATCGCGATGCCGAATGCGTAGGCGGTCCACAGGGTCAGCGGAGCGAAGAAGAACGCACTGATCACCACCGCCCGGAGCAGATAGAGCGCCGTCAATAGCTTGGGTTTCGAGTAACAGCCGCCCAGCCAACCGGCGGTATAGGTCCCCACCACGTTGAATAGCCCGACCAGTGCCAGCACCGTAGTACCCGCCATCGCCGGTAGGTGCTGATCCACCAGATACGCTGGCAGATGCACGCCGATAAATACCACCTGGAAGCCACAGACGAAGAACCCCAGCGCCAGCAAGCGGAACCCGGAATGACTGACCGCCTCTCGCAGCGCCTCGACCAATGACTGCTGAGGCCCGGTCACCGCTGCCGGCGGTCCGCTACGCAGCATCAGCGCCAGCGGCATGATCAATGCCACCAGCAGGCCCAGCGCCAGCAAAGCCGATGACCAGCCCAACCAGCTGATCAGACCGAGCGTGCCGGGGAGCATGGCGAATTGGCCGAAAGAGCCAGCGGCACTGGCGATGCCCATGGCCATGCTGCGCTTCTCGGCCGGCACGGCGCGGCCGACCGCGCCGAGAATCACCGAGAACGAGGTGCCGGACAATCCCAACCCGATCAGCAGACCTGCGCTCAGCGACAACGAGACCGGCGAGTCCGCGCCAGCCATGAACAACAGACCGACCGCATAGAGCACGCCGCCGATCAATACGGCCCGAGCAACCCCGAAGCGGTCGGCCAGCGCGCCGGTGACCGGCTGCGCCAAGCCCCAGATCAGGTTCTGCAGCGCGATGGCAAAGGCGAAAACCTCACGCCCCCAGCCAAACTCAGCGCTCATCGGCGGTAAAAACAGGCCGAAGCCATGCCGCGTCCCCAGGGAAACGGCAAGGATCAGTGAACCACCCAACAGGATCCAGACACTGTTGCGCCATATCGCATTCATAGCCGACACACTTTGCAAAAAATGAGGGAACCCATCTTACTCGCATACCCCCACCCAACCGCACTCACTTTTTTGCTCTGCGACGAGCACCGTCGCTCGGGTAAACTGCCGCCTGTCTGTCTGACCCGACGCGAGTAACCCATGCCGATTCGCCACTGCATTGTTCATCTGATCGAGAAGAAGCCGGACGGCACACCTGCCGTTCTTTACGCCCGAGACTCCGAACTAGGCGAGTCCCAGGCCATTGAAAATCTCCTGGCTGATCTCAACGAAAGCTACAACGCCAAGCAGGGCAAGGCCTGGGGTTACTTTCACGACGAATCCGGCGCTTATCCGTTCAGCGGCTGGCTGAGCCAATACATGGATGGCAACCGGGATTTCACCGCGTTCAGTCGGCAAGCTGTGGAGCATCTGCAGAAGCTAATGGAGGAGTCCAACCTCTCCACCGGCGGGCATGTGCTGTTCGCTCATTATCAGCAGGGCATGACCGATTATCTGGCGATCGCCCTGCTGCACCACAGCAACGGGGTGACCGTCACCGATTCGCTGGATGTAGCGCCAGCCAAACATCTCGACCTCGGCCAGTTGCACCTCGCTACTCGAATCAACCTCTCCGAGTGGAAAAACAATCAGCAATCGAAGCAATACATCTCGTTCATCAAAGGCAAGAACGGCAAGAAAGTCTCGGAGTACTTCCGCGATTTCATCGGCTGCCAGGAAGGTGTCGATGGTCCCGGCGAGACGCGAACGCTGCTCAAGGCATTTAGCGATTACGTCGAGAGCGAAGACCTGCCAGATGAGAAGGCACGCGAGAAAACCAGCGCCTTGGTCGGTTATGCCAGCAGCCAGGCGAAGATCGGCGAGCCGATGTCCCTCGAAGAATTGTCAGGTGTAATCGACGAGGAGCGTCCGCGGGCGTTCTACGACCATATCCGCAACAAGGACTACGGCCTTTCGCCGGAGATTCCGGCAGACAAGCGCACCCTCAACCAGTTTCAGCGTTTCACCGGACGAGCCGAAGGACTGTCAATCAGTTTCGAATCGCACCTGCTGGGATCGAAGATCGAATATGACGAAGCCCGCAACATGCTGATCATCCGCCAGCTGCCGACCCAACTGACCGATCAGCTCAAACGCCGCAAGGACTGAACCACCACTGGAGCAAACCACCGGCAACGGCACGGAGTGCTTCAGCATGCCTTGCTCTATCTGCTCCCGCTTGCGGCGGAACGGAACGAAATTCGACCGCCGTGGAATGAAATGCCGGTCTGTCAGTCACATGGCTGCTCGATTGGAGCTGCAACCCCGCACGACCCGTTCTGGTAAGGATTCACAATGGATTGGCTTCACCTGATTATTCTGTCGCTGGTGCAGGGCATCACCGAATTCCTCCCGATCTCCTCCTCCGCTCACCTGATTCTCCCGTCCCAGGTGCTCGGCTGGCCCGACCAGGGTCAAGCATTCGATGTTGCGGTGCATGTCGGCACGCTGTTAGCGGTGCTGATTTGCTTCCGTCATGAAGTGATCGCCACCAGCCGTGGCTGGTTGGCTCACGTATTCAGGCAACAGGTCAGCGCCGAAAGCCGACTGGGCTGGGCAATCATCATCGGTACCCTGCCAGCGGCCATTTTTGGATTGCTGATAGAAGACTACATCGAGCAATACACCCGATCGATGCTGGTCATCGCCGCTACCACCCTCATCTTCGGCTTGGTGCTGTGGTACGCCGACATCAAGGGTCGGCGAGTCGCCGAGATGGATCAACTGACCTGGAAGAGCGCGCTGATCATCGGTTTCGCCCAGGCGCTGGCGCTGATCCCCGGCACGTCCCGCTCGGGCATCACCATGACTGCCGCGCTGCTGCTCGGCTTTACCCGGCAGACTGCCGCGCGCTTCTCGTTTCTGCTGTCGATACCGCTGATTCTTGCGGCGGGTGGGCTGAAGGCCGTCGAGCTGGTCCAGTCCGGGGAAGACGCGCAGTGGAACGACATCTTCATCGGTGCTGCCCTGTCCTTCATCGCCGCCTTCCTCTGCATCAAGCTGTTTCTCAAGGCTCTGGATGCACTGGGTATGTTGCCGTTCGTGATCTATCGGCTGCTACTGGGCGTCACGCTGCTGTTCATCGCCCTGTAAGCCGCGCAGAGCGCCCGCGGCCCGGCCGCCGTCCGCGGGCGCATCGCATCAACAGGCCTCGAGGCGATAGCCGATACGCGGGAAATGCACGTGCACGACGCCAGCGCGCTCGTCTTCACGTCGCAGGATCAGCTCTTCAACACCGGCGAACACCAGTTCACCCGTCACCGGATCGGTCCCGTAATCCACGGCGGCGATCGTCACCTGCTGGCCCGCCTGGAAACCATTGGGTTCGAAAAACGCCTCGTCTGGCAATGGAGCCGGCGTGGCCTCGCGGGAACACGTCAGCGCCGCTTCGGCGGACATTTCACTATGCGAGCCATGTCCGACGCCCAGGATCTTGCTCAGCCAGGCGGCGACCTCCGGGTAATCCTCGACCAGCGGCGCGGTAACCGGCGTGGCCTTGAGGAACCACAGACAATGCGCAACGGCAAAATCCGCGATGCAAGGCGCGCTTCCCAGCAGGAACTCACCACTCTCGCGCGCCAGTTGCTGCTGCAGTCGAGCCATCAACACCGGCCAATGATTCTTGGCCTGTTCCAGCGGGATGCGTGACACCGAACCGCCGCTGAACAGCTGGGCGCGATCCTTGCTGAACACCTGCACAAACTCCTTGGGCACCTGAGCGAAACGCAGCGCCATGGACTCCGGCTGGAACACCAGACTCACCGCGTGCAGAAACAGCACCGAATCGGCCCACTGTGCCAAGGTCGCAGCGACGAACTCCTGACCTTCCGGGAACAACGCCGGCGTGCTTTTCTCAGCCTCGAGGCGGCGGGCCATCAGCGCGGTGTCGCAATATACGTCGGCGCCGATCTGCAACACCGGCGTACGCCGGTAGCCACCGGTCAGGGCGGTGAGATCAGGCTTGGGCATGACAGGAGGGATCGCCACCGAGCGCCAGGAGAGCTGCTTGAAACCCAGCATCAGGCGCGCCTTTTCAGCGAAGGGAGAAGTGGGATAGTGGTGCAGAATGATTTCGTGCATTGCAGGCTCCGCCAGTCTTTTCAGGTAGACCGGCAGCTTACTCGCGACCGAGCAAGCGGCCTACCCGTTCAGCTGATTGCCTCACCATTCACCGATACACAGCCACCGTGCGCAGAAACCAAGGCCTCCTTGGCCGGTTTTTTTAGCTGCTTGATGGCTCGTTCCCGGCGTAGTGCATCGCTCTTGCTGACGCAGGCTTCGACATACACCAGCGCCACCGCCGGGCTGGAGTGAAAGAAACGCGCACCTTGACCGCGCTGGTGAGCGGCGAAGCGGCGGTGTACATCGTCGCTTATTCCGCAATACAGCGAACCGTTAGCAGCCCGCACCAGATAAACGAACCAGGGCTTTGCAGAAGCGACGCTCATGCGACGGGGTCCTCAATGGGCGATATCGCCACGTGACGCGCCGAGTGGCTCGGCCAGGAGCGTTGGATTTTCCCGACCCATTGCGCCTGACGCAAGTTCGCTGCGATTCGCCAGTAGCTGCGCCTTAAGCATTGTCAGCGTATCTCGGGGTGATCAACCGATGCATGTCCACCACCGCCAGTTGGTAGCGAGAGCCCACGACGGCCATGGCTTTCGGGTCATTCGCCGCTTCGCTTAGCAAAGTCCGTCGATCCTGTCGAGATATGGTGGCGGTTCGCCTTTGCGTATACTGCGCCGATGTTTGCCCAAACCGCGTTCCGCAAGCGCTGCACCTCTTGGTTGCTGGCGACCGGACTCTTCCTGATGCTCAGCAGCTGCGCTGAACCGCCCAGCGCGCTCGAGCGTGTCAAGGAGGAAGGTGTACTGCGCGTGATCACCCGTAACAGCCCGTCGACCTATTTCCAGGATCGCAACGGCGAAGCCGGCTTCGAGTACGAGCTGGTCAAACGCTTCGCCAGCCATCTCGGCGTCAAGTTGCAAATCGAGACAGCCGACAGCATCGAAGATATTTTCACCCGCCTGAACCGCCCGGGAGGCCCAACTCTCGCGGCTGCGGGACTAGTGGCCAGCGAAGGACGCAAGGACCTGGTACGTTTCACCAAGCCCTACCTGGACGTGACGACCCAAGTGGTCTACCGCCGGGGGCAACGCCGACCGACCCAACCCGAAGACCTCGTAGGCAAGCGCATTCTGGTCCTCAAAGGCAGTAGTCAGGCGGAAAAGCTCAAGGCGCTGCAGGCCGAACTGCCGGAGCTGCGCTACGAGGAATCCGACGCGGTAGAGGTAGTCGATCTGCTACGCATGGTCGATGAAGGCCAAGTCGACCTGACGCTGGTCGAGTCGAATGAGCTGGCACTCAATCAGGTCTACTTCACCAACGCACGGGCGGCATTCGAGCTGGGCGATCAGAACAGCCTCTCATGGATCGTCGGCAAGGGTGAGGACGATAGCGTGCTCGAAGCCGCCAATCAGTTCCTTGATCAGGCGCGGGAGAACGGCACGCTGCAGCGTTTGCGTGAGCGTTACTACGGTCACGTCGACGTGCTCGGCTATGTCGGCGCCTACGCCTTCGCCAAACATCTGCAGCAGCGCCTGCCGCGGTATGAAAAGGTATTCCGCGAGACGGCCAAGGAGCATGGGGTGGACTGGCGCCTGCTCGCCGCAATCGGTTACCAAGAGTCTCATTGGCAACCGGAAGCCACCTCGAAGACCGGCGTGCGTGGGCTGATGATGCTGACGCTGAACACGGCCAAGGCCATGGGCGTGAACAATCGCCTCGATCCGGCACAGAGCATTCAGGGCGGCGGAAAATACATTGCCCGAATCCATGACAACCTGCCTGAGAGCATCAAAGAACCGGATCGCACCTGGTTCGCCCTGGCCGCTTACAACATCGGCGGCGGGCATCTCGAGGATGCGCGCACGCTAGCCGAGAGCGAAGGGCTGGATCCCAACAAATGGCTGGACGTGAAGCAGATGCTGCCACGCCTGTCGCAGAAACAGTGGTACACCAAGACGCGCTACGGTTATGCCCGCGGCGGCGAGCCGGTGCACTTCGTCGCCAACATCCGCCGCTATTACGACATCCTGACCTGGGTGACCCAGCCGCAGATGGAAGGCCAGCAACTGGTGCATAACGAGTTTCACATCCCCGGCGTCAACGCCACCGACCTCGGCGAAATCCTGCCACCTCTGTAAGCCCGACCAAACTCAAGGCCGGCCGATCGGGGCGAAGCTGCCGGCGGTGTGATCGGCCAATACCTGCGCCGCCAGCTCAACCTCCAGCCCCCGTCGCCCGGCGCTGACGTAGATGGTCGACTGCATCTGCGCCGAGCTGTCGATAAATGTGCGCAGTCGCTTCTTCTGACCCAGCGGGCTGATGCCGCCCACCAGATAACCGGTGGCCCGTTGCGCCGCCATCGGATCGGCCATCTCGACCTTCTTCACCTTGGCCACCTGAGCCAGCGCCTTCAGATCAAGCGTACCTCCAACCGGCACCACTGCGACCAGCAGCTCATTCTTCTCGCTGCAGGCCAGCAGCGTCTTGAATACCCGCGCAGGTTCGAGGCCGAGTTTTTCAGCGGCCTCGAGCCCATAGGAGGCAGATTTCGGGTCGTGTTCGTAGCTGTGAATGCGGTGCTCGGCCTTGGCCTTTTTCAGCAGATCGATGGCGGGCGTCATGGCGAAAGGAATCGTCGAGTAGAGGTCGCTACAGTAGCCAAAAACACAACGGCCCGCACCCTGTGCGGGCCGTGAATATAGCGGCATGCCAGCGCCGTGGCGCCTCGGGCTCAGGCCACCTTGACCCGCTGTGTCGCGCGCAGCTGCCGGGCCGCCACCACCATGTTGACCAGCGCCGCCTCGGTTTCCGGCCAGCCGCGGGTTTTCAGGCCGCAGTCGGGATTGACCCAGAGCCGCTCCGCAGGGATGCGCTCGCTGGCCTTTTCCAACAGTTGCACCATTTCCTCCGTTTCCGGTACCCGTGGCGAATGGATGTCATAGACGCCCGGGCCGATGTCATTGGGATAGTCGAAGGCACGGAAGGCTTCAAGCAGCTCCATCTGCGAGCGCGAGGTTTCGATGGTAATGACGTCAGCGTCCATTGCGGCAATCGACTCGATCACGTCGTTGAACTCGCTGTAGCACATGTGCGTATGGATCTGCGTTTCGTCACGCACACCGCTGGCGCAAAGGCGGAACGCCTCGACTGCCCAGTCGAGATACCCCTGCCATTGTGCGCGACGCAACGGCAAACCTTCACGAAACGCCGCTTCGTCGATCTGCACGATCTTGATGCCCGCCACCTCCAGATCGCATACCTCGTCACGGATCGCCAGTGCCAGCTGCCGGGCCTGCTGCTCGCGAGTCAGATCCTCACGAGTGAAGGACCACATCAGCATGGTCACCGGACCGGTGAGCATGCCCTTCATGACCTTCCCGGTCTGCTCCTGGGCATAGCGAATCCACTCCACCGTCATGGCCGCTGGGCGACTCAGATCGCCATAGATGACCGCCGGTTTGACGCAACGCGAGCCATAACTCTGCACCCAGCCGAAACGGGTGAAGGCGTACCCGTCCAGTTGTTCAGCAAAGTATTCGACCATGTCGTTGCGTTCGGCCTCGCCGTGCACCAGCACGTCCAGACCCAACTGCTCCTGTACGGCCACGGCATGGCGGATCTCCGCCTGCATCGCCTCGGTGTACTCAGCCAGCGCCAGCTTGCCTTGCTTGAAGGCCTGACGTGCCAGGCGGATCGCCGGCGTCTGCGGGAAGGAGCCGATGGTTGTCGTCGGGAACGCGGGCAGATCCAGCCGCGCACGCTGCTGTTCGATCCGCTCGGCGAAGGGCGACTGGCGTTGGCTGTCACGCGGCTTGATCGCGGCGAGACGCGCCTGCACCTCGGCCTTGTGAATACGCGGCGACTGCGCCCGGCTGACCTGAACGGCCCGGCTGTGCTGCAACGTGGCCAATACCTGAGCGTCTTCCGGTGTGTCCAAGGCACGCGCCAGGACCGCGACTTCAGCGCATTTCTGTACGGCAAACGCGAGCCAATCCCTGAGCTCAGCGTCCAGCTGATCTTCGCGAGCCAGATCCACGGGGGTATGCAGCAACGAACAGGAAGGAGCGACCCACAACCGATCGCCGAGACGCTCGCTGGCATGGCGCAACACAGTCAGCGCCTTGTCCAGATCGCAGCGCCAGACGTTGCGTCCGTTCACTAGACCGAGGGAGAGAATCTTGTAGCTCGGCAGTCGATCGAGAATTACCGGATACTGTTCCGGCGCACGCACCAGATCGATGTGTAGACCGTCCACCGGCAATGCAGCGGCCAGCCCAAGATTATCTTCAAGACCGCCAAAATAGGTCGTCACCAGCTTCTTCAACGGCGCTCGCTGCAGCAGGTGATAGGCCCGCTCGAAGGCGTTCTTCCAGTCCTGCGGCAGATCCAGCACCAGAATCGGCTCATCGATCTGTACCCATTCGACGCCCTGCGCAGCCAAGCGCTCGAGCACCTCACCGTAAACCGGCAGCAATCGTTCGAGCAGTTCCAGCTTGTCGAATGCGTCGCCCTTGGCCTTGCCCTGCCAGAGATAGGTCAGCGGACCAATCAATACTGGCTTCACGGCATAACCCAGTGCCTTGGCCTCCTCGACCTCCTCGAACAACTGTTTCCAGCACAGACTGAAAGATTGATCCGCGGTGAATTCAGGCACCAGGTAGTGGTAGTTGGTATCGAACCACTTGGTCATCTCCTGCGCCTGCCCGCTGCCACAGCAGTTCCTGCTGACGCCGCGCGCCATGGCGAACAAGGTCTCCAGTGTCGGTGTGCCCTCGGCTGGACGAAACCGCTCGGGGACCACGCCGAACATCAGCGAGTGCGTCAGGACCTGGTCGTACCAGGCGAAATCACCAACGGGCAACAGTTCGATTCCCGCGTCGGCCTGCAATTGCCAATGCACGGCGCGCAACTCGCGGCCGACTCGGCGCAGTTCGTCCTGGCTCAGGTCGCCCTTCCAGTACGCCTCTAACGCCTTTTTCAGTTCACGGTCGGCGCCAATGCGCGGAAAACCCAGGGAATGAGCAACAGCCATAACAATCTCCAATTCATCTCGATTCAATGGAGGGGATTGTGGATGCCGCATGCTAATGAAACAAACTAATGCATTTTGATTTGCACATTAATAATTTTCATAGTCGATATTTCTTTCGTTATACCCTCTACATTCCCAGTTGCTGCAAGAAGAATTGAAATGATCAGTGAAGACCAACCGGAGAATCTTAGTGCGCTGTTGGAGCTCCTCGGCCAGGCCGGCGAACCCAGCGAGCCGGTTACCATCCAGAGCATGCTCGAAGCGACCGGCCAGCGCAGCTTCGGGGCCTTGTTGCTGGTGCCGGGATTACTGGTGTTCTCGCCGCTCTCGGGTATTCCGGGACTGCCAAGCGTCTTTGCCGTCATGGTGGGGTTGATTGCGGTTCAGTTACTGATCGGGCGCAAACACTTTTGGCTGCCCCGATGGTTACTGCGCCGTGGTGCGTCGAGGAGTAAATACGACCGCGCCATCGCATTGCTGAAACGCCCCGCGCGCTGGGTCGATCAGTTGCTGCGCCATCGCCTGACGGTTCTCACCGAAGGCCTCGCAGTCCGCGTCAATGCGCTGGTGTGCCTGTTGATCGCCGCCACCATGCCGCCGCTCGAGCTGATCCCGTTTGGCAACTCCGCTGCGGGCGCCGCGCTGAGTTTCCTCGGGCTGGGCATGATGGCGCGCGACGGCGCACTGGTAATCGTCGCCCTCCTGTTTCTCTGCGTGCTGGCCTATCTGGTCAGCCGAATCTGGATGTGACCTTGCCCCATTTACTCCGCAGCGTCCGCTGCCGGTCGGTAGAAAGATCAAACCGTTGCGAGCCTCGGGTGAGGTCGGCCGATCATTCTGCCGGCTCGACAATAGCCACCGCCCTGGAACACACTTCGCCAACACAATGAGTGATGCTCAAGTCACCGCAGTTTCCTCGATCGAGTATTTCCTCGGATCCTGGCCCCGACACCGACACCGCAGGAAGCCCGCAGCATGCTGGAAATCCGTCACCTGAAAACCCTTCATGCATTGCGCGAAACCGACAGCCTCGTCGAAGCGGCCGAACGCCTGCATCTGACTCAGTCGGCGTTGTCGCATCAGTTCAAGGAACTGGAAGAACGTTTGGGCCTTCAGCTATTCGTGCGCAAGACCCGCCCCGTGCGCTTTACCAGCGCCGGCTTGCGCTTGTTGCAGCTGGCGGACAGCCTGTTGCCGCAATTGCGCAGCGCCGAACGTGACCTGGCCAGACTGGCCGGTGGCACGGCGGGCCGCCTGCACATGGCCATCGAGTGCCATAGCTGTTTCCAGTGGCTGATGCCGACCATCGACCAATTTCGCGATGCCTGGCCGGAAGTCGAACTCGATCTGGCATCGGGTTTCTCCTTCGCACCGTTGCCGGCCCTGGCTCGCGGCGATCTGGACCTGGTCGTGACATCCGACCCGATCGAGATGCCCGGCATCACCTATGTCCCGCTGTTCACCTACGAGGCCCTGCTGGCGGTCGCCAATCAGCACCCGCTGGCAAACCGGCCCTATGTGCGCGCCGAAGACCTGACCAGTGAAACCCTGATTACCTATCCGGTCGAGCACGACCGGCTGGATATTTTCACCCGCTTCCTTGAGCCGGCGGATGTCGAGCCAGCGCAAGTCCGCACGTCGGAGCTGACGGTGATGATGATGCAGTTGGTGGCGTCGGGCCGCGGTGTCTGTTGTGTACCGAACTGGGCGCTGCACGAATACAGCACGCGCGGCTATGTCACCGCTAAGCGCCTGGGAGAAAAAGGTCTGTTTGCCACCCTGTTCGCTGGCATCCGCGCCGACATGCTGGATTCGCCATTCATGCGCGATTTTCTGCTGACCGCCAAGGACACCTCCTTCGCTACCCTCGAAGGCGTCAGCGCGGCGCCGAAAGCAAAATAAGCCGAGCTCAGCCCAGGTCAGCCCAGACGATAAGGCAGCGCATCGCACGCCGCCTCGGCGTAACGCAGCACGCCGAGGCGTTCCTGCTCAAGGAATTCACTCACCGCGGCGCGCAGCCCGGGATGCGCCAAGTAATGCCAGGAACGGGTGATCACCGGTTCGAAGCCGCGAATCAGCTTGTGTTCGCCCTGCGCCCCGGCATCGAAACGAGACAGCCCGGCCGCGATGGCCTGGTCGATGCCCTGATAGAAGCAGGTCTCGAAGTGCAGCCGATCGAACTCGGCAAGACAACCCCAATAACGTCCATAGAGCCCGCTCGCGTCGATCAGGCTGAAGGCCATGGCGACCGGTCGGCCGCCCTGCCGGGCCAGCACCACGCGGATCGCCTCGGGCATCCGCTCGGCCAGCAAACTGAAAAAACTGCGGGTCAGGTAGGGCGCCTGACCGCGCACATAATAGGTATTGGCATAACAGGCGTAGACGAAGTCCCACTCGACCTCGCTGACCTGATCGCCCTCGCGCCAGTCGAATTCGATCCCCTGCCCCGCCACTTGCTCACGTTCCTTGCGCAACTGCTTGCGTTTGCGCGAGGTGAGGCCGTCGAGGAAATCCTGAAAATCCCGGTAGCCACGGTTGTGCCAGTGAAATTGACAGCCGATACGTTCCAGCCAACCGTCGCGCCCCTGAAAAATAGCGTCGGCGTCCGGCTCGGTGAAATTCACATGCAGGCTGGACTGGCCGTTCTCGGCAAGTACGGCGGTGAGTTGGTCGAGCAACTCGCCTGCCGCCTCGCGATCGCCCAGCAGGCGCGCGCCGGTCACGGGCGAAAATGGCACCGCACACAGGAGCTTCGGGTAGTACTCGATTCCGGCACGGTGGCAGGCGTCGGCCCAGGCCCAGTCGAAGACGTATTCACCGCTGGAATTGGTCTTGCGGTAAAGCGGTAACGCGGAAACGGCATTGCCTTGCGCATCATTGAGCAAGCGGTGCTGAGGGCGCCAGCCGCTGCGTCCACCGACACTGCCGCTGTCCTCAAAAGAAGAAAGAAAGGCATGCCGAAGAAAGGGTTGTCTGTGGCCGCCAAGCAGCGCATCCCAGCAAGTGGGGCTGATATCGGCAAGGCGAGAAAGCGTCTGGATAGGCATGTGCCTAGTCTCGCCGCTCACAAAGCGGAACTGAAGTGTTTCTTGGCATCGGCATATCCAGAGATTCTTGGGGCAGCAGTACAGCCATAGGATGAAAGAACGGTGAACGACGTATCCGTCATCAAACCGTCGTCAAATTAGCAAAAAGCTGTAACCACACCCCCTCATTCTGCCCACAGCCGCTTGGGGGGTTAGGACCCGGAGGCGGCATAGCTACCAATCCGCGAACGCACAGAAAGGAAAAATCATGCCACGCAAGCTTCTCCCCCTGACCCTCGCCATCGCTGCTGCAGTCGCGTTGCCCACCACTGCCAACGCCTACGAAATAATCGGCAAGCAGCTGGAGATCTATGGCAAGGCCCACGTGTCGGCGGACTTCGTGGACAACGACACCGACAGCGAGCTGGCCATCGCCAGTAACTCGTCGCGTCTGGGCTTCAAGGGCGTCACCGAAATCAACCCCGATCTGAACGTGGTCTACCAGATCGAATCCAAAATCATCGTTGACGAAGGCGGCGACAATTTCGCCGGGCGCAACACTTTCGTTGGTTTGGCTGGCGACTTCGGCCAGGTTCTGGTGGGTAACCAGGACACGCCGCTCAAGAACGTGCGCAACGCCTTCGACGTGTTCGGCGACACCGTTGCCGACGCCCGCAACGTGGCTGATGAAGCCAACCGCCGCGCCAAGAACAGCATTCAATACATCAGTCCGAGCATGGGCGGCCTGGTCGCCAGCGCCATGTACGCCACGTCCTATGCGGACTACGAGACCGTGGACGGCGATATCGAAGACAACGACTACTCCCTCGCAAGCGTTGCCTTGGGCTACAGCATCGGCGACCTCGAATTCAGCGCCGGTTACGAGAAGGCTGACGGCGACGATAACGATACCGTCGCCACCGACGTCCGCGCCTACGAGTCCGATGCGTTCCGCGTTGCCGCCGGCTACACCTTCGGCGCAATCCGTCTGGGCGCGATGTTCGACCGTTACGAAGAAGGCACTGCCGACGGTGATCGCGACCGTGATGCCTGGGGCCTGAACGGCGCCTACAAGTTCGGCGCCAACACGTTCAAGTTGCAGTACATGGCCGCTGATGACTGGAGCGATACCGACGACTCCGGTGCCAGCCAATGGAGCGTCGGCCTGGACCACAAGCTATCCAAGCAACTGTCCATCTACGGCATCTACAGCATGCTGAAGAACGACGACAACACAGCTGACTACCAGATCAAGGGCGGCCACGACACCGATGTCTACAACGTAGTAGCACTTGGCGATGACATCAATGTGTTCTCCCTGGGCATGGTCTATAGCTTCTAATCGACACTGAACGCGCTCCCTTTCAGGATCTCCTGACGCAGGCTCCCATCGATCGATGGGAGCTTTTTTTTGCGCCATCAACACGATCAGTAATGTCATAGCAGCACGGGCCGCTTATTTGCGGCGCAAAATCACACTACCGATTGAGTAACCGGCACCGAACGAGCTGAGCACGCCGAGGCTGCCAGCCGATAGGTCGTCCTGATGTTTGTGAAAGGCAATTACCGAACCGGCCGAACTGGTGTTGGCGTAGGTATCGAGAATCACCGGCGCCTCTTCCGGGCTGGCGTCGCGGCCCAGCAGTTTGCGCACGATGAGTTGGTTCATATTGAGGTTGGCCTGGTGCAACCAGAAGCGCTTGACCGAGCTCACCTCGATATCGTTCTCCTTCAGATGGTCACCGATCAGCTCGGCCACCATCGGGCAGACTTCCTTGAACACCTTGCGGCCCTCCTGGACGAACAGCTTGTCCGGGTTGGTCATATATTCCTCGGCGGTGCGATTGAGGAAGCCGAAATTGTTGCGGATGTTGTTGGAAAACTCAGTCACCAGACGGGTGCTGACGATGTCCCACTGATGGCCGGAAGTCGCCAGATCGGCGCGTTCGACAATCACCGCGGTGCACGCGTCGCCGAAGATGAAGTGGCTGTCGCGGTCGCGGAAGTTCATATGGCCGGTGCAGATTTCCGGATTGACCATCAGGATTGCCCGTGCTTGCCCCAGCTGCACCGAATTGGCCGCATTCTGGATACCGAAGGTGGCCGAGGAGCAGGCCACGTTCATGTCGAAACCGAAGCCCTTGATGCCCAGTGCCGCCTGCACTTCGATGGCGATCGCCGGATAGGCGCGCTGCAGGTTGGAACAGGCGACGATGACGCCGTCGATATCGGCGGCCGTCTTGCCTGCGCGCGCCAGTGCCTGCTCGGCCGACTTGACCGACATCTCGCAGAGGATCGACCACTCGTCATTGCCGCGCTCGGGAATGCGCGGAACCATGCGGTCCGGGTCGAGAATGCCTGCCTTGTCGGTGACGAAACGGCTCTTGATACCCGAAGCCTTCTCGATGAAGGCGGAGCTGGATTCCGGTACCGGCTGCACTTCGCCCGCCTCGATGGCGGCGGCGTGTTCGGCGTTGAAGCGACTGGCGTAGGTGTTGAATGACTCGACCAGTTCGTCGTTGGAAATGCTGTAGGCAGGGGTATAAAGGCCGGTACCGCTGATGACGACGTTATGCACAGTCGTTCCTCTTGAATATTGGCTGATCGTTTTCTGGCGCCGCAACGGAGCGAGGCCGGTCAGCGCCGTTCGCCATCGTTCATGCCGCGTCTGTCTATATGGCGGCTATTGTGCACGAAAACCCGACAGATTCAGCAGCTGGGTATTGAAATGCAGACAAAACAGATCACAAGACTGCAAACGACACACCCACGCCAAGGCGGCCGGCAAATCGGGGGCTGGACGCGATCCGCCCCGGATACCCGCACGCGAATCGTGGCGCACCATCCGACAATGATCGGCTTTCAGCTATTCTTGCGATCTCAACACACAGGATCACCCGATGAAAGACCCACTCGCCGAACTGATCCGTCTGATCAGCTCGGGATGCATGAGCGACGATGAGATCAACCGGCTTGCTGACGAAGCGGCTCAAGCCTATGCCGATCCTCAGGCCTTTCTGCAGGCCAACCCGGACATCATCTACGACGATGACTTTCCCATTCCGCTGGGCGAATGGATGATCGTCGGCAGCCTGCCGGACACCGTGCTGTTCCAGGCCGATGATTACCAGGCGCTGTTCGAGCAGATCGTCGGATCGTTCGGCCCGGACGTGAATTTCGTCCTCAAGCCCAAGCAGTTGGCGAAAACCGAGCCGCTGAAAGCGCTCAACCGCATTCAGACTCAACTCAGCAGCCTCTACCCGGAAAAAGGCGGCTATGTGCTGGTGGATTTCAGCGAGCCGCTGGATGACGAGCTGCAAGCGGTGCTCGTGTACACCACTGACATCGAGCGAGTAATGGCTCTGGCAGTTGACGTAGGCATCTATGCCGCGCCGGCGCTTGCCGCGTTACAAGCAGAAAGCGAAGACTGACTCAGCGCCGGCGCAACGGCTCCAGCAGCCCGGAGAGGCCGTTGTGATCGATTTCCTGCATCAGCGCCAGCAACTGCCCAATCTCCCCGGGCGGAAAGCCGACCCGAGCGAACCAGTTCAGATAATTGCCCGGCAGATCGGCAATCAGGCGGCCCTTGTACTTGCCGTAGGGCATCGTCTGGGTTACCAGGCGTTCGAGGTCCTCAGGTTTCATGGCAGATCCAGGCGGTGGTTCGGGCGGCAGATACTGCCATAGCTCACATGGACGGACACGCTCACCGCGTTTCTCTTTCGCACATTCGCACTGCCTATCGGTCGGATAGAAATGCAGTTACCGGAGCATGCGCACCGCTTTGGCAGAATGAGCGCGCTGACGCAGCTGTATCAAAATCACGAAAGCCGAGGACAAGAATGACGGATCAACCGAACACCAGGCCCGAGCTGGACGACGCTGCATTGGCCTTCGCCGAAGGGGTATTCGAAAGCACGCGTAAGGGCGATGCCTCACGACTGGCCGACCTGCTCGGACGCGGCTTGCCCGCCAACATCCGCAACCACAATGGTGACAGCTTGCTGATGCTCGCCAGCTATCACGGCCATCTGGACGCCTCGCGAGTATTGCTTGAGCACGGTGCCGACCCCCAGTTGTGCAACGACAAGGGCCAGAGTCCCCTGGCCGGAGCTGCTTTCAAGGGCAACCTGGAAATGACTCGACTGCTGCTCGATCATGGCGCCAATGTCGAAAGCGCTTCGCCCGATGGCAAAACTGCGCTGATGATGGCTGCCATGTTCAACCGCAGCGAAATTGTGGAGTTATTGTTGGCGCGCGGTGCGGACTTGACTCGCTCCGACGTGAACGGCATGACCGCCTTGGCAGCGGCACAAGCCATGGGCGCGCAGGATACGCCCCGGTTGCTCGCCGACGCGCTGGCCACGCGATGCTGATTTCGCTGAAAAGCACGTCGCTCTTTGGGCTGCCCGCAGCGTAGCGATGGCTGGTCGAACGAGCGGATAGATTCCTTTGCCATATTGCACCTTGGCCCTGAGGCGTATCGGCCTGCCTTCCGACCAGACGAACGGGTTGCGTCCACGCAGCCCCCGTTCAGATGACGTCTGCATGCCCCATACCCGAAGCGCTCAAACACCGTTAACTCTGCGACCTCCGATCTTATTCGTAAGCCGAACAAACCGACGCTGTATTCATTCGATGATTCCAATGAATCGACAGGGCCCAATGCGTATCGTAATAATCCTTTCATCGTGAATATGGATTGACCCACCCGGTCGATCCCCCGACGAAGGATCGATCAAGCCATGCGCGCTCTGGCCCTTGCGGTGTCTTTTCTGATTCCTAGCGTCGCGGCGTTTGCGGAGCAGGCGCCCTTGCGGTTCTCAATCAGCGACAGTTCAACCATGCCGATGATCAGCTTCGACAACGGTCAGCCTAACGGGGGCATTCTCCACGAACTTCACCGAAGCATTGCTGAGAAACTGGGACGAAAAGCCGAACAGCAAGTAGTTTCGCGCACACGCGTCCAGTCGCTATTGGTCAATGGCGAGGTTGACGTGAACTGTTATACGAATCCTGCCTGGCTTGCGATTGAACTCCCGAACTACCGTTGGAGTGTCCCCTTCATGGCTCAACAAACCGTGCTGGTGGCGCGAGCTGAGACCACTGCCACTGATCTGGCGCACCTGCATGGCGAACGGATAGGCACAGTCCTGGGCTTTTATTATCCGGACGTGGACGCGCTGTTTCTCAACGGAACACTGACCCGCGACGACGCTCGAACCGAGTATCAGGGCTTGATGAAGCTCGAGGCTGGCCGTATACGCTACGCCGTGAGCACACAGGTCGCGGTCGATTGGTTCAATCGAAACCGGCCAGAAAACACCAGGTTGAAGACCGTTGACCAAATCAACGAGTTTTCGGTCCACTGCGTCGTTCGCGATGAGCCAGACGTGCCCGCCGCGGAAATACTGAATGCGATGCAAGAACTGAAGAAGGCTGGCACCTTCGACGCGATTTTGTCGAGGTACCGCTGACCTCGGTTATTGCATGCATTGGCAGCCGCAACATTCAACCAGCTCGTATGGCACGAACTAGGCGGCGCATCAGCTGCCTACCTAGTCGAAAATCAATCGCTCCAGCATCAGCTCCGCCTACTCGAACCGAGCGGCGCGTCTGTTACGCAAACCATTTCTTAGAGGCACCAATGATCCAAGTGAATGCCACAGGCAAGCCGATACTTTCGGCGCGCGCGATCCTGTTGATAGAACTGGCCTTGGCCATGGGTGGTTTTGCCATCGGCACGGGAGAGTTCGCCATCATGGGGCTGATGCCCAACGTCGCGCAGGGGCTGGGCATCAGCGAGCCGCAGGTCGGCCACGTGATCAGCACCTACGCGCTGGGGGTGGTGGTCGGTGCGCCGCTGCTGGCGATCCTCGGCTCGCGGCTGTTCCGCCGGCATCTGCTGTTGCTGCTGATGAGCTTCTTCGCGCTGGGTAATTTCGCCAGCGCCATGGCTCCGGACTATCAATCGTTGATGGTGTTCCGCTTCATCGCCGGGCTGCCCCACGGCGCCTATTTCGGCGTTGCGATGCTGGTCGCTGCATCAATGGTCGCACCGGATCAACGTGCCAAAGCGGTCAGCCGAGTGCTGGCCGGGCTGACCATCGCCATGCTGATCGGCAACCCCATCGCGACGTGGCTGGGGCAGTGGCTGAGCTGGCGTTGGGCGTTCGGCCTGGTGGGGCTCATCGCGCTGCTGACGGTGCTGCTGGTGGCCATCTTCCTGCCTCTTGACCGCAGCGAGCCACGTAACAACCCGATGCGCGAACTGCGCGATTTCAATCGCAAACCGGTGTGGCTGGCGCTGGCCATCAGCTCGATCGGCTTTGCCGGCATGTTCTGCGTATTCAGTTACCTGGCGCCGACCCTGCTGGAGGTTACCGGCGTCAGCGAATACTGGATTCCGGTGGGCCTGGCGGCCTTCGGCCTGGGTGGTATCGTCGGCAATATCTTCGGCGGCTGGCTATTCGACAAGCTGCGCTTCAAAGCAATCGCCTGGCTATTGCTCTGGAGCATTTTCGTCCTGCTGGTATTCCCCTTCGCCACCCATTCACTGTGGACCATCCTGCCGGCGGCCTTCGCGGTGGGCACCATGGTCTCGCTGTCGCCCGCGCTGCAGACGCACCTGATGGACGTTGCCGCCGATGCGCAGACGCTGGCCGCAGCCTCCAACCATTCGGCATTCAACGTTGCCAACGCGCTCGGCCCGTGGCTTGGCGGGGTGGCCATCAGCGCGGGTCTGGGCTGGACCTCTACCGGCTACATCGGCGCCGCGACCGGTGCCGTCGGCCTGCTGGTGTTCTGGTGGGCCTGGACGTCGCGCGAAGAAGGTGAAGAGAACCCAAATACAGCCATCACCTGCGATTGAGTATCTGAACCAGTGTGGGATGGGTCGAG
Source organism: Stutzerimonas stutzeri (assembly GCF_000590475.1). Classification (NCBI taxonomy): domain Bacteria; kingdom Pseudomonadati; phylum Pseudomonadota; class Gammaproteobacteria; order Pseudomonadales; family Pseudomonadaceae; genus Stutzerimonas; species Stutzerimonas stutzeri. The sequence continues at coordinate 3,377,926 of NZ_CP007441.1, forward strand.
TTTGCGTTACCCATCCCACGAAGCATCGCTGAACAGCCGCGACCGATACCAATCAGTCCGTTTCGTCGTAGAGGTGCAACGTCCTGACGGTCAAACCACAACATCGGCCAATTCCCCTGCTTTCAACTGCATCGCTAAGCGCTTTTCGTAGGTACGCGAATGATGGCGGTCCTCAGGCACGTGAGGATCAACGGGCGTGAACCGCTTTTTCTGCTGTCGTCCGCGTCGTCCGCGTCGTCCGCGTCGTCCGCACTCCAGCCTTGGGCCTGTGTAGCAGCTACTGCAAGGCGTATTCGAAAGTACTGACCACCCGCAGGCGCTTGCCTGGCGTACGACCGGTGTCCATATCGCTGCCGTCGTCGTCGAGCACGCGGATCACGCCCTGGTTGGCGTTTTTTAGTTCGCCCAGCCGTGCGCCAGCGTCTTCGGCGAACTTGGTTGCCTGCTCGCGAGCGTTGCGCGTGGCGTCTTCCAGCAAGGCCGGCTTGAGGTCGTTGAAGCCGCGCAGCTGATAACGCGGCCCGCTGACGCCGTTCTGTTCGGTATCGAGCTGGATGCCGGCCTGGATCAGCGGATCGACACCGTTGGCAGCCTTGCCGACCGCCTCGACACGCGCCGACTTGACCAGTACCTGACCGCTGCCGTTGAAGCGCATGGCGATCTCCTGCGGCGCCCATTCACGCGCCAACAGGTCTTGCACCTGCAACGGGCGCACCTCGATCTCGTCATCTTCGAAGCCTTGCTCGCGCAGGAAGGCGACCACCCGGCTGCGGTCCTCGGAGAGGTTCTGCTGAACGCTGGCGAAATCGTTGCCGGCGCGACGGAAGCCAACTGTCCAGACAGCAAAATCACTTTGTACGTCGCGCTCTGCCAGCCCTTTGACCGTTACCGAGCGATCGGCCATACGAAAACGCTCGACCCCCTGCCCCACCGACCATCCTGCAAAAGCCACAGCGGCGGCAATCAACAGGGCGGGTAGCAAACCGATGCGTGCTGAAGTCACGATGAAACTCCCGAAGTAGAGGAGCGCCAATGGTACTCCCGGACACGCTGTTGGCGGACAGCGCAACGCTGCAATCTGTCGTAATGACTTCCCGTCGCTAACCGCTTGCACGTCCCGCCTGCCGAACGCTCAATGGGCGCCTATACGAGGTATTCCATCCGCATGTCGAGACTGCCGTTTTTTCGCACCAGAGCCCGTGCCCTTGCTTCACTGTTCATCGCCACAATGCTGGCCGTCTTGCCGGTCGGCTGCTCGTTGCTGGAGCAGAAGGAGCGAGAGCTGGTGTTTCGTATCGAACCCGGTACTGCCAGTTGGTATCGCGGCCTGCCGAACGAAGTTCAGGAGTTGGAGCTGAGCACACCAGCCTTCGGTGACAGCCAGAACATCCATGCCTGGTGGTGGCCAGCAAACCAGGCGGATGCGCCGGCACTGCTCTACCTGCATGGCTCGCGCTGGAACCTCACCGGCCATCTGTTCCGCCTCGAGCAGATCCGCTCGTTGGGGTTCTCGGTGCTGGCGATCGATTACCGCGGCTTTGGCCAGAGCCTTGGCGAGCTGCCGTCTGAAGCCAGCGTTTATGAAGACGCACGCATCGCCTGGGACCACCTGAAAACGCTCCAGCCTGACGCTGCCAAACGTTTGATTTACGGCCACTCGCTAGGCGGCGCGGTCGCGGTTGATCTCGCCGCCGAGCTGGGCCGTGACGCCGAGCGCCGTGGTGAAGCACCGGAGGCACGCGCGCTGATTATCGAGTCCACCTTTACCACGCTCGCCGACGTGGCCACGGAAGTCGCCGATACCGCCTGGCCGATCCGCTGGTTGATCTCACAGAAGTTTGATTCCATCGACAAGATCGACCAGGTCGGCATGCCGCTGCTGCTGGTACATGGCACTCGGGACCAGTACGTGCCAGCACGCTTCAGCGAAGAACTGTACGCGGCTGCCCGGCAACCCAAGCAGCTGCTGCTGATCGAGGGCGGCAACCACAACAACGCCATGCGCATGGGCCGTCAGGCTTACACCGAGGCCATCGAGCAATTGCTCCTGCAAGCACCGGATCGACACGCCAGCGGTGCCCCCTCACTTGCGGAGCGGCAGGACGCGAAGGGCTAAGGTTTCAAGCGTCGACACGAGTGTCGAGTGGAACTGCAGCCAATGACCGGCTGTTTCAAGCCTGGACGGGTCGGCGTTCATGCTGCGCGTTCAGCAGACTTGGCGATTGGGCGTTTCGGCCGGCTCCGTCGTCCAGGGATTGCGGCCTTCATCAATCCAGACCACCGTCGCCTGCCAGAAGCTCTGCCGGTGACGCTCATGGAACAGATCGAAATGCCCGACACGCGCCAGGCCCAGATCGGCGGGGCTGAGCCGCACGTGCTCTTTGACGCTGTTACGGTAATAACTTAACCCCCTTTCTATGGCGGGCAAGGTGCCGTATTCGTCATCCGTCATGCTCACTGCGAGGATCGGCGCGCGGACCGCAGCGAAGCGTTGCACCACCTCGGCCCGCTCATGGAACGGATAGCTGCTCTCCAGGCGCGCCCGGCGAAACGCCCATTCCAGCGCCACTCCGGTCGGCAAGTCCTCCAGCCAGCCCAGCCGCCGCCCCGGAAAATATCCACACAGCGCTGTCACCGCCGGCATGAGCAGGTGCCATCTGATATACATTTGCCAGCGCTGCGCCGCGGCGTAGTCCCGCCAATAGGCGTATTGCGCGCCGACGCTGAGAAAGCGGTCCACTTGCGGCGCGGCACGTGAAAAACCAGGTAGAAAGCCCCCAATGCTGTGCCCCACGGCCACCAGCAAGCCGTTCGGATCGCGCTCGCGCATCCAACGCACGGCGGCATCGAAGTCATAATCACCCCAGTCACGCCAGCGAATACGGGAGCGACGCAGACTCGCCGGCCGCGATCCGCCGATACCGCGATAGTCGTAAGTCAGCACCGCATAGCCCTGCTCGCAGAGAAAACCGGCATACCGGGCGTAATAGCGTGCCAGCACACCGGTCGCGCTACTGATGATCACCGAACCACGTGCCTCGCCAGGTGGTTGCCAGAGCTGAGCGGCAAGCTGATAACCATCGCGGCATTGCAGAAGAATATTCTGTGTCATAGGGGTCGCCGATCCGTGAGGCTCTTGCAACATTGCCCACTCACGCCGATTTTGGCCAGCGCATTGGCGATAAAAGGCCGCGCGCCCTATCCCGTCGTTCAACACGAAGAGTGATGCCGAGTAAGCCCGTCGTTGCGGACGATGCTCTGCCGCAGACACGCCTGAGCGAAGCAGTGAGCGGTCGCGTTGCGCTTGTGGTCGTTGCTAGACTGCCGCGTCCGTCTTTATCCGCCCGGATGACATGCACGGGACGGCTACCACCCTTCTGCTATCTAAAGGATTTCATGCGTATTTTGTTGGTTGAGGATGATCCCATACTCGCGTTGATAGCGGCCTGCGCACTAGAAGAGGAAGGGCACCAGATCGTCGGTCCCGCCTATGACGACCAACAAGCCCTGGCGCTTGTCGAGAGCCAAGGTGCAGATATCGCCTTGGTCGATATCAACCTTGCAGGCCATGACGAAGGGGTATCGCTTGTGCGCAACCTGCGCCAGCGGCATGGCATCGCCTCGGTGTTTGTCAGCGGCCAGCCCGAGGCAGCGCGCAAGAATGCGGACGTCGCACTAGGATTGCTGCGCAAGCCATACGAACCGAGCGATCTGGCCCGTTGTGTAGACGTTGCGCAGGCTATTTTGGAAGGCGGTGCGCCGTTGCCAACGCCCCTGCCGGCTACATTGGAGATCTTTTCCAGTGGCTACATCAACGATCCCAAAGGAGCCGGAACATGATCAAAACGGAAGGACCCAAAGACGGGCAGCCGGACGGCATGGGCGAGCGCGAGTTTCGCGAATTGGCGGATAACGCCCCGGTGATGATCTGGCGGTCAGGCACCGACAAACTCTGCGATTGGTTCAACAAACCTTGGCAGGATTATGTTGGCAAGACGCTCGAACAATTGTTCGGTTATGGCTGGGCGGAAGACGTCCATCCAGACGACTTCGATCGCTGCGTAGCCACCTATAACGATGCTTTCGATGCGCGCGAATCATTCACCATGCCCTACCGCCTGCGCGGTCGCGATGGCGTCTATCGCTGGTTTCTGGACAACGGCGCGCCCTTCTTCCGCAATGGTGAATTCGCTGGTTATTTCGGCAGTTGCGTCGACATCACCGAGCAACGTGAGCTTGAAGAGCATCAGCGTGTGCTGCTGGCCGAGCTCAACCATCGGGTGAAGAACAATCTGCAGCTGATTATCGCCTTCCTCCAGCTGTCGAAGAATCGCGCCAGCGGCGAAGAAGCCAAGACCCTTCTGCAAGGTGCAATCAGCCGCATCCACGGTGTTGGCGCGGTGCAGAACGAGCTACACAAGTTCACCAGCGGCACGGTCGACCTCGCCGACTACCTGCCGAACCTGGCGCGCAATGTTTTGCGTATCGAAAGCGGCGAAACCGCAACGCTGGTGAGCGAAGCGCAAACAGTCAAGGTTCCGTTCCAGATCGCGTCCAACCTCGGTCTGATCATCAACGAACTGGTGATCAACGCCATCAAGCATGGCGGGGTGAACCGCGTGAACCTTATCGTCCGGCAGTTAGAGCCGGGGATGGCTGAAATATATGTTGCCGATCAGGGTCCTGGCTTCAGCGAAGCGGACCTCCACAGCAACGCGTCACGCGGTGGAGCCAAAGGCATGGAGTTGATCGACGCATTGGCGCGCAGCTGCAAGGCAACGGTCACGCGAAGCACTGACAACGGCGCCAAGGTCAGCATCTGCTTCCCCTGCTGAAGAGCGGACAGCGAACGGTACGCTGGCCGGGCGGTCCATTTCCCGACTGGTGTGGCGCCATTTAGGCGACTGCTATGCGCAACCCCTGCATCCATCCAACCTTTCCGCTCGCCGCCCTCTACTGATCGCGGCACAGCCGCCTATCGGAGTTTTCCATGCAAAGCGATCAGCTGATCGTATTCGCCGTGCTAGCCGCAACCCTGGGGCTGTTCGTGTGGAATCGCTGGCGTTACGACATCGTGGCGCTCGGCGCCCTGCTGGTGGTCACCCTGGCCGGCATTGTGCCGCCCGAGAAAGCCTTCATGGGCCTCGGGCATCCCGCAGTCATCACTGTCGCTGCCGTATTGGTGCTCAGCCGCGGCCTGCTCAATGGTGGTGTGGTGGATTCACTGGCACGTCACCTGACCCGAGTTGGTGACCGGCCCTGGATTCAAGTGCTGACACTCACGGGCATCGTCGCGCTGTGCTCGGGCTTCATGAACAACGTCGGCGCGCTGGCGCTGTTCATGCCGGTCGCCGTGTGGATGTCGCGCCAGAGTGGCCGCTCGCCTTCCTACTTGCTGATGCCGCTGGCGTTCGGCTCGTTGCTCGGCGGCACGCTGACGTTGATCGGTACGCCGCCCAACATCATCATTGCCGGCTATCGGCGCGAAGTCGGCGAAACGCCGTTCGGCATGTTCGATTTCCTTCCCGTGGGCCTGGCGATCACCGCAGCCGGCGTGTTGTTCATTACCCTGCTCTGGCGCCTGACTCCGCGTCGCGAGAACCAGAGCGGTGATCAGGAGCTGTTCGAAATCAGCGCCTACCTGACGGAGCTCAAGCTTCCCGCGGGCAGCAAGTACGCCGGCCGCACCTTGCGCGACCTTCTCGTTGCGGGCGGCGAAGAAGCCGATGTAATGGTTATCGCCCTCGTGCGTGCCGGACGGCATCAACGCATGCCTTCCACGTACGAAGTGCTGCACGACGACGACGTTTTGCTGGTCGAAGCCGACTCCGACAGCCTCAAGAACTTTCTCGACGTGACGCATCTGCAATTGGCCGCCGAGGCCGACAGCAAAGCGGAGGCACAAGAAAAAGCCGAGCTGGACAACCAGTCAAAGAAAAACGGGGACCCGAAAAAGCAGACCGAGACCGAGGATGCAAAGAACGATCAACGCGGTGAACGAGCGTTAGCCGAGGCCATCGTCACCCCCGGCTCGTCTTTGGTGGGTACGACTGCGACGGGCCTTGCGCTGCGTGAGCGGCATGGGGTGAACATCCTTGCGGTAGCACGCCAAGGGCACCGCCTCCAGCAACGACTGGGCAAGATCCGCTTCGCTGTGGGCGACATCTTGCTTCTGCAGGCCCGAGAGGAGCAGCTGCAATCGACCCTGAGCAATCTCGGCTGCCTGCCGCTTGCCTCACGCGGCCTGCGTATTACTGCGCCGCGCCAGGTGTTATTGGCCAGCAGCATTTTTGCGGGCGCGCTGATGCTCATCGCATTAGGCCTGATGCCATCGGCAATCGCGCTGGTAGGCGCTGCGTTGGTGATGGTTCTGGTTGGGCTGGTGCCGGCCGGCGATATCTACAAGAGCATCGACATGTCGATCATTGTTCTGATTGCCGCAATGCTGCCGATTGGCGAAGCGCTGGAAACCACTGGCGGCTCGCGTCTGATTGCCGATGCACTGTTGCAAATCGGCCAAGCCGCGCCGCCGGCCGCCACCGTGGCGATTCTAATGGTGGGCGTGATGCTGCTGTCCAACGTGGTCAACAATGCCGCCGCTGCTGTGCTCGCCGCACCGGTGGCGATCAGCCTTTCACGCGGCATGGAAGCTTCCGCCGATCCCTTGCTGATGGCGGTGGCGATCGGCGCTTCCTGCGCCTTTCTAACACCCATCGGTCATCAGTCCAACACCCTGGTCATGGCGCCAGGCGGCTACCGCTTCGGTGACTATTGGCGTCTGGGGCTGCCGCTTTCGATTCTGGTCGTGTTGGTGGCCGTGCCTGTAATTCTCTGGTTCTGGCCGCTCTGACCGTCTTCACAACTCGGCCGCGTGACGTCAGCCTGCCGACGCCACGCTCACGATCGCTCAGCGAACCTTGTCCAGCCCGCGCAGTAAGGCTTTGTGAAACACCGCCGGCGCCTCGACCTGCGGTGAATGCCCAAGCTCTGGAAATGGCATCAACGTTGCGTTGGGAATCATCGCAGCGGCTCGCCGGCCCAGTTCGGGATAGTTGCCGAGGCGTTCGGCGACCTCGTCCGGAGCACGGTTCGCGCCCGGTGCGGTGCGGTCTTTGCCACCGATCAGCAACAGAGTGGGCACACTCAGCGTGTCGAAGTCATGGATCACCGGCTGGGTGAAGACCATGTCGGACGTCTGCGCCTGGTTCCAGGCCACGATTTCCTTGCCGTCACCGGCGTACATTCCGGCCAGCATGTTCACCCAGCGGTCGTACCGCGGCTTCCAGCTGCCGTTGTAGTAGAACTTCTGCTGGTAGGCCTTGATCTTCTCGAAGTCGGTTTTGAGCTCGCTCTGATACAGCTGCTCGATGGGCGCATAGGGGACGCCTTCGGCTTGCCAGTCCTCCAGACCGATGGGGTTGACCAGCACCAGTTGCTCGACCATCTGCGGATAATTGAGCGCGAACCGTGACGCCAGCATGCCGCCCATGGAATGACCTATGACGGTGACCTTCTCCACATCCAGCGACTTCAGCAGCGCCCGGGTGTTGTGTGCCAGCTGCGCAAAGCTGAACTGGTAAGCCTCAGGCTTGCTGGAGCCGCAAAAACCGATCTGATCGGCCGCAATCACTCGATAACCGTTCTGCGAGAGCACCGCGATGCTCTCCTCCCAAGTCGCCGCACAGAAGTTCTTGCCGTGCATCAGCACGACCGTTCGCCCATTGCCTTTGCCCGCTGGGGGCACGTCCATGTACGCCATGGTCAAAGGCTGGCGCTGAGACGAAAACTCGAAGCGCTTGATCGGATGGGGATACTCAAACCCTTCAAGGTGCGGCCCGTAGGTCGGCTGTTGTTCAGCGTGCAGCACGGGGGCGATGGTCAGCCCGGCGGCGAACATCAGGGAGGATATGGCTCGTTTCACGCATCGACTCCTGGCAGGCGACCATTCGGCCGCGATGACGTATGGGTCGTTGTGCGGAGTGGGCTATTTTCAGAATCCAGACAGGCACCAAAGGCTCAAGCACAACGGTTTGCCTATCTGGGAGCACGAAACCGAAATGAGGGTTCGACGAGGACGGTGCAAGAATGTTTCTTCGTGATACTGCGTCGCGCCAGTGATCAAACAACGACACCCGATGCGATCGACAGCGCTGCTACTGGGCCTCGACCTGCTGGATATCGAAACCGATACGGTTGTCGGCGCTGATGCGAAAATGCAGCGTCTCGCCAGTCTCAACCCGCGCGGCCCGCTCACGCAGCAAATTGCCCATGCCGCAGAGGGTGTCGTCTTCGGGATCGGACTCGATGCTGACGATGCGCATCCCCTCCGGCACCTGTAACCGCACCTGCTCGCCGACGTGGATGCGTGCGGCGAGCTTGCGATCGACCATCACCGCCACATAGCAACCACCGCCCCGCACGCCGAAGTCGCGGGTCACCACCAGCTCGCCACCGTAGGTGATCGGCGTCTGATAACCGCGCAAACGCTCTTCCGGCACCGGTTTGATGTCCTCCGGGTCAGCCTGCCAGGACGAGCAGCCGGCCAATACCAGTAAGGAAGCAAGTGCGAGGGGCAAGCGCATGCGGGACTCTCCGATCAAATAGGCGAAGCGCTGATGGTATGACAGGTTGGCGCGCTCGCCATGCGGGAAATGCGATTGCAGGTCTAACGGGTCGACACCGGGTGGCTGCTCCCGGGATAGGGCCTTTCTTCCTCCAGCCCGCCGTCGCGCCGATAAACCTCGACCGAAGCGGTCTTGCCCGCCATGAGCCTGTCCAGCTCAGTGAACATCTCGTCCTTGGTCAACGTCCGCAGCACGGTCTCCCGGGATTGCGGGTCAGTCAGCTCCCAGCCCATCGGGGTTGGGTTCACGTGGTAAATGTTCATGGCTACTCCTGGATGGCGGGCACAGACTCGGTCGCGCCCCGGACTGGCGGCTATCCGCGGTTGTCGGTGTCACCCTCGATCTCGCTGTCGTCGAAGTCAGGATCCTCGCCGGGCTCCTTCTCACCGCTATCGGTCATCGTAACGTCCGGCGATTCGTCAGCGGGCTTGTCATGTTCGGGTTGATCCTGATGGCGCTGGTTCATGGCGATCTCGCTGTATGACGCAATGGGTTCTATCGGATTGGAGCCGCCGCAGCCCGACGGCGTTCGCTTCGCCGCGTGCCGGCGGTCCGATCACCGTCGGTCGTCGCCGGAAGAATCCGCCGCGCCCAGCAACTTGCGATTGCAGCCGCACCGGGACTCCACCACACTGCCATCAATCCTACCTGTGACCGGAGCTGCCCCCATGCCTGCCAATAACCATCCCCCGCGCGACAGCATTCTGGCCAACCCGGATGCGCTCAGCTGCACCATCTACCGAGCCCACGAAACCGACCCGGACGGCGAAGAACAGGACATGGGCGATGCCCGAGTAATCATTACCGGACAATTCGAACCACCGCAGGAGTGGGACGCCAAGGCACGCGCCGACTACTTCGACGGCATGCCGGAAGATGCCTTTCTCACTGCCGTATTCGCCAGCGAGGCCGATGCAGACTCCAAAGGCTTTTTCAACGTCGAGGCCGATGATTACGCCGCGGTGACCGAGCGGGACGGGACGGTCTCGATGTTCTATGTCTGCGAGCGCCTGGATGACGGCACTTACGTACTGCTGCGCGAAGAAGACGACGGCGAGGAATAAACCGCTCGTATCTACGCCGTACTGAACGCTACAAACGGGTAATCGAACCCGCTCCCGCCCAACCGGGTCTGTGCTGTATGAGCAGACCCGTCGGTCGTCGACCGAACCGCCTGCGCTCCCCGTCGCCATCAAGAGGAATCGCATGAGCCCTCTGCAACATCGCTGGCAGTCGCCGGTTTTACGCATGAAGCTGGTCGCCGGCTTATTACTGCTGCTCGCAGCCCTGCTTTACGTCGTTGCGACCGCCCTGGAACCACGCCACCCGGCTTGGGGTTATCTCGCCTCCTTCGCCGAAGCCGCCATGGTCGGTGCCATCGCCGACTGGTTCGCGGTCACCGCCCTGTTCCGCCACCCGCTCGGCCTGCCTATTCCGCACACGGCGATCATTCCGCGCAGCAAGGCCCGCATTGGGCAGAACCTGTCGACCTTCATCACCACCCACTTCCTTTCCACCCCGTTGGTACTGGCCAAGCTGGAGGCACTGGATATCGGCGGGCGCCTGGCCAACTGGCTGCGTCATCCGGCCAACGCCGCCGCGGTCGGGAGGCAGCTCACCGGCATGGCGCGTTTCGGCGTCGAGTCCTTGCATGACGAGCGGGTGCAGGCCTTCGTCCAGGCCAAGCTGATCAATCGCGCGCGCAAGGTCGATCTGGCGCCGGTCTGTGGCCAGGTACTGGAAATGCTCACCCGCCAGGGCAAGCATCAGGCGATGCTCGATGAGGGGCTGATCAAGCTCGACGCCCTGCTGCAGGACGACGACACCCGTGCGTTGGTGGCCGACGCCATCACCGCCGAAGTGCGTACCCTGCGCTACCTGGGCCTGAGCAGGGCCGTCGGCGGCTGGTCGGCGAACAAGTTCGTCGACGGCGTTTCGGCGGTGATCGCCGAGGTCGCAGGCGACCCTGAGCATCCGCTTCGCGAACGCTTCGACGAGCACGTCGGCGAGTACATCGAGCGGCTCAAGCATGACCCCGGCTATCGGCTGGAAATCGAGCGCCTCGTCGCCCAGTTGCTGGAACACCCGGCCACCACCGACTACTTGCAAACACTCTGGCGCGAGCTGACCGATTGGCTGGAGACCGATCTGGACAGTCCGGATTCGCGCATCGGCAAGCGGATCGTGCGTCTGACCCAAGGCTTGGGCGACTCGCTGGCCGCCGACACGGCGATGCGCACCTGGATCAACGAACAACTGATAGCCGCCGCGCCCGCGATGCTCGAGCGCTACCGCGGGCAGATCGGCAAGTACATTGCCCAGCGCGTGGAGAACTGGGAAAGCCGCGAACTGGTCGAGCAGATGGAACAGAGCGTCGGCAAAGACCTGCAGTACATTCGCATCAACGGCACCCTGGTCGGCGGGCTGGTCGGGCTGGTGCTGCATGCGCTGACTCAACTTGCAACCGGATAGGTGGAGCGGGCCGAGGTGCGGCCGTAGGGTGGGCTTCAGCCCACCAATGAGGCGCCGCGGTCCCGATGTAGGCTGAAGCGGGGCCCACCTTCGCACTACGCTCGCTGCGCCAACCGCTGCACCAGCCGTGCCTGCAACTTCTCCAGTTCCGCCGGCTCGGCCTTACCCGCCGCATGGATGCCTAGGCCCTCGCCCACGTAGCGCGGGACGATATGCACGTGGATATGAAACACCGTCTGCCCCGCCGGCGCGCCGTTGAACTGCGCGACCTGCACACCATCGGGCTGTAGTTCATCGACGATCGCTCGGGTCAGCTTCTGCGTCACTGCCATGACCTTGCACAGTGCCTCGGTATCCACATCGAGGATATTGCACGCCGCGGAGCGCTTCGGAATCACCAGGGCATGCCCAAAGGACTGCGGAAACAGATCGAGAAAGGCGAGCACGTCGTCAATCCTCGTAGAGCGTGTAGCAAGGCGCATCGCCCCGAATGATCTGGGCGAAGATGTTTTGCGGATCGTAGGGAGTGGTCAGCGACACGTGCAGCGCTCCATGACTGTGTGAAGCACCCACCATAGCGGGAGCCGGCCACGCAGAGCCAGCGGTACGTTGCTGCAATTGCGCAGGCCTCAAACCATACGCGCCGGAACGATGCACCGCCCCGAGTGCTCTCAATCTCACCACCCACCTGAACCGAGGTCTCCCCATGCGCGCCCGCCCTTCCCCGCTCGCCGCCGCCGTTGCCCTGTGCTTCTTTTCTCTGACCAGCCTTGCAGCCGACCTCAAGCCCGACGAGTTGCTCAAGCAGGCCGAAGCCGAGCAGAAGCCCTACTTGGAAACGGTGAAGGAACTGGTCTCCGTCGATACGGGCACCGGGCTGGAAAAGGGCTTGGCGACTGTCAGCCAGATGCTGGTCAAGCGCCTCGAAGCCCTGGGGGCGAAAGTCACGACCACGCCCGCGATGCCTTCGGCAGGCGACAACATCGTCGGCACGCTGGAAGGCTCGGGCAGCAAGAATTTCCTGCTGATGGTTCACTACGACACGGTGTTCGGCGAAGGTACCGCCGCGAAGCGTCCGTTCCGCATGGACGAGCAGCGCGCCTACGGTCCCGGCGTCGCAGACGCCAAAGGTGGCGTGGCGATGATTCTGCACGCGCTGGAGCTGCTCAAACGCCAGGGCTTCGACGACTACGGCAGCATCACCGTGCTGTTCAACCCGGACGAAGAAATGGGCTCGTCTGGCTCGAAGAAAATCATCGCCGAGCTGGCGCGCAAGCATGACTACGTCTTCTCCTACGAGCCGCCAGACCAGGATGCGGTGACCACGGCCACCAACGGCATCAACGCGGTGATGCTCGAAGTGAAGGGCAAGTCATCCCATGCGGGCTCGGCACCAGAAGACGGTCGCAATGCCGTGATGGAACTGGCCCACCAATTGGTGCAGTTGCGTGATCTGGGCGATCCGAGCAAGGGCACCACGGTCAACTGGACCATGATCGAGGGTGGCGAGAAGCGCAACATCATCCCTTCCAGCGCGAAAGCGGAGGCGGACATGCGCTACTCGGACCTCAGCGAGTACGACCGGGTGCTGGCGGATGCCAAGCGCATCATCGAGAAGCAGCTGATCGACGAGACCACTGTCGATCTACACATCAATAAAGGCCGTCCACCGCTGGCGAAGAATGCTGGCTCCGAAGCCTTGGCCGAGACGGCGCAAAAACTCTATGGTGAAATCGACAAAGATATCGAGCCCATTGCCATGCGTTTCGGTACCGATGCCGGTTACGCCTACGTCCCGGATAGCGACAAGCCAGCGGTGTTGGAAACCATGGGCGTGGTCGGTGCCGGCCTGCACTCGGATGAAGAGTACCTGGAGCTCGCCAGCATCGCGCCACGCCTGTACCTGACGGTGGCGATGATCAAGACGCTGTCCAGCCAAAACGAGTAGTCGACACGTGCCACACCGGAGTCGCCGCCAGATTCCGGTGTGGTTCGTTGCCACTCCGTGCGAAATATCAAAGCAGCACCAGCCCCAACAACCAGACCACCGTCATCCCGGTTACGCCCTGAACCAGCGTTGCCATGGTCTGCGCGCGGTAGGCTGTGGACACCTTCATCCGGCTGAACTGCGAGACCACCCAGAAGAAGCTGTCGTTGGCATGGGACACGGTCATACCGCCCGCGCCAATGGCCATGACAGTCAGCACCCGGCCCATTTCGCTGTCCAGACCGAGACTGCCGAGTAACGGCGCGACCATTGCAGAGGTGGTGACCAGCGCGACGGTAGTAGAGCCCTGCGCGGTTTTTAGCGCGGCGGAGACAATAAAGGGCATGAACAGACCGATACCCAACGCTGATAGGCTTTGGCCCAGGTAATCGCCCAGCGGCGTGATCTTCAGCATCGCGCCGAAGGCACCGCCGGCGCCGGTAATCAACAGAATGGGGGCCGCCGAGACGATGCCCGCGGCCACCTGATCATGAAACTGCTGGCGTTTGTTCTCGCCCTTGAGCAACGTGCAGGCGAAGCCCAGGCCGATCAGCAGCGCGGCGACCGGCTGACCGAGGAAAGTCAGTACGGAGGACACGACACCTTCACCCAGCGGCCTGCCGGGTAGCGCGACGATCGAGCCGATACAAATCAGCGCGATGGGAATGAAGATCGGCGCGAAGGCTTGCCAGGTACTAGGCAAGGTGCCGTAGCGGGCGCGGAGGCTATCGAAATCCACGTCTTCGGCGAGCAACTCGCTGGGCGCTTCGTCCAGCAGGTCGCGGTCATCCTGCTTGAGAAAGCGATTAGCCCAGAGCATCCCGGCCAGCGCCGCGATTGCCGAGACCAGCAGGCCGACGGCGATCACCAGCCCCAGCGAGTCTTCCAACCCCAGGTTGCCCGCGGCGGCAATCGGGCCCGGCGTTGGCGGCACGAAGGTATGGGTGGCATACAGGCCGGTGGCCAGCGCGACGCTCATGGCGACGACCGAAACCTTCATCCGCGCCGCCAAGGCATTTTTCAGCGAGTTGAGGATGACGTAGCCCGAATCGCAGAACACCGGGATCGACACCAGGTAGCCGATGATCGACAGCGTCAGCGTAGGAAAGCGTTCGCCCAGCAGACGAATCACGCTTTCAGCCATGGTGATCGCCGCGCCGGAGCGTTCGAGGATGACCCCAATGATGGTGCCCAGTGCGATGACGATACCGATGTAGCCGAGGATGCCACCGAAGCCGGTCGCGACCGTTTTAAGAATTTCCGCAGTCGGGACTTGGTAGGCGAAGCCGGCAAGGATCGCCGCTGCCAGCAGGGCCAGAAAAGGATGCAGCTTCCAGCTCACCGTGGAATACACGATGAAGGCAATCAGCAGCAACAGGATGAGGATCAGCACCATGGTCGAACGCCTCGTGTGATGGGGCCAGAACGCGGCAGGCGCCGATGCCTGCGCTGCGTTGAGCATAGTGCAGCTTGCCCGTGACGCTCGAAGCGTCGAGGCAACGCGGCCGTATGCCTTGCCTGAAATCAGCAGCGCTCTGCGATCCTTGCGCGCCTCTTATCGACCCACTGCGCTAAGGGCTAAGCTATCCTCCATGATCCATTGTCCGGAGAGCGTTCTCGCTATGCACGATCTATCCGCCTTCCCCATCACCCAGAAATGGCCCGCCAGCTACCCCGATCGCCTGCAGCTGTATTCGTTGCCCACGCCCAATGGGGTGAAGGCGTCGATCATGCTGGAGGAAACCGGCCTGCCCTACGAGGCGCATCTGGTGAGATTCGAGAGCAACGATCAGCTCTCGGAGGAGTTCCTCTCGCTGAACCCGAACAATAAGATCCCGGCGATTCTTGACCCCAACGGCCCTGATGGCGAGCCGCTGGCGCTGTTCGAGTCCGGTGCGATTCTGCTGTACCTGGCGGACAAGACCGGTCAGTTCATGCCCGAGGACGCCGCGGCTCGCTACGAGACGATTCAGTGGTTGATGTTCCAGATGGGCGGCATCGGGCCGATGTTCGGCCAGCTGGGCTTCTTCCACAAATTTGCCGGCAAGGACTACGAAGACAAGCGCCCGCGCGACCGTTACGTCGCCGAAGCCCAACGCCTACTGGGCGTACTGGACAAACGCCTGGAAGGCCGTGAATGGCTCATGGGCGGCCGTTACAGCATCGCTGACATCGCGACCTTCCCGTGGGTGCGCAACCTGGTGGGCTTCTACGAAGCGCGCGAGCTGGTGGAGTTCGACCGCTTCGTCAATGTGCAGCGGGTGCTGGACGCCTTCGTCGCGCGGCCCGCTGTGGCTAAAGGCCTGAATATTCCGCCAAGGGGCTGAGGCCTCAAATGACCTTGGCCGCACGCCCGATGAATTGAATCGGACCGGTCGGCAGGCCGGTTGGCGAGCCGGTCGGCTGTTCCAGCGTCAGCTCGAACAGCTGGTTGGGCTGCAACGGCGGCAACTCGTCGAGGCGAATCTTTACCGGTTCGCCCGGTTGGACCAAGCCGAGGGACACCGGTGCCTGCCAGCCTTCGGCCTTCGTCCAGAGCTGCAGCGCCTTGTCCGGCGGCAGTTCGGTGACGCCCAGCGGTATCAGCTCGATTTCCCGCGAACGATTGCCGGCCTGCATCACCCAGCCAGGCGCCAGGCCCTGCGGCGTGGCGAGCACCACCAACCAGGTCGGCGATGGCTCCGGCGGTACTCGGGTCAGCAGCAATACGCCCAATACCAGGGTGGCCGCCATGCCCGCAGCCGCGAAGCCGCGCCAGATCGACAAGCTGTTCCACCAGGTTTCGTGGCGTGCAGGCACTATCGGTGTGGCTTGTCGGCTGGACTCGTCCAGGCTGCGCTCGATGCGAGTCCACAAACGCGGCGAAGGCGTTTGCGGCTCCACCAGTTCGGTCAGGTGCAGCAGCCGCGCTTCCCAATAATCCACAGCTGATTGCAGCTCTGACTCGAGCGCCAATCGCTGTTCGACCGCTTCCCGTTCTACAGCCGTGAGCGTCCCAAGCACGTATTCGCCTGCCAGTTCATGCAAATCTTCGCTGCGCTCGTTGGGGTCGTTTTTCATCCAATGCACTCACGAAGGGCGGTCAGGCTGCGGCGAATCCATGCTTTAACCGTGCCCAACGGCGCACCCAGCCGCTGGGCGATTTCCTGATGTGAATAGCCATCGACGTACGCATGAAACACGCAATTGCGGCGCACCGGTTCGAGTTGTTCGAGACAGGCTTCGATCCGGCCGGGGTTGACTCGCCAATCGAAAGCATCGGTCTGTTCCTGCCAACCATCGATGGCCGCGTGGCTGACTTCGCCTTCATCATCCAGATCCATCTGCGTCTGCCGGGCGTCGTTGCGCACAGCGTTGAGCGCAAGGTGGCGGGTCACGCTGAAGATCCAGCCCCGGGCCGAGCCGCGCGCCTGGTCATAGGTCGCCGCTTTGTTCCAGATGCGAATGAAGGCGTCATGCACGATGTCCTCCGCCAGCGCGGCGTCTCGGACGATGCGCTGGACCACGCCGAGCAGGCGCGGGCTTTCCTGTTCATAAAGCTGCTGCAATGCCGAGCGCTCGCCAAGCGCGCAGGCACGCAACGTTGCTTCGTAATCGAATGGGGATGAGGTCGCTGTCAATGGATCCGCCATTGGCTGATGGTAATTGCCCCGGCGGGCAGGCCGAGGCGTCTGTGCAGCATGGAGGCGTTTTGACGCTCATATTGAGCGGCTTGCAGACCGCTGTACTGGTTTCACTTCATAGACCAGAACAGGTAGTCGGCCTGGTAATCCACGATCTGGCGCTCGCCCTTGTTGGCTGCCTCGCACGTTGCCGCTGGCGCTACGCCGCCCTTGGTCGCTACGCGCTGAATATAGCTGACGCCCTTCATCGCACCGTTGCCTTCGGCCGGGTTGGCCTTGACCAACTGATACGGGATGTTGCCGTCGCCAGCCGGGGCCACCGCAACCTGAGTGCCGGTGATCGTGGAGCCATCCGCCGCCTCCCAAGTGGCAGGCGGGCCGTAGTAACTGCCGACCTGCTTGCCGCTGCGGTCATTGAGCGCGGCCTTGGGGCCGACGAACACCCACTCCATTTTTTCGGGCATATCGGCTTTGGCTTGGCATTCATAGGTAATTTTGCCAACGCCGACGGTTTCCATGCTGACGGTATGGCCATCCGGGACCTTGACGGCTTCGGGTACGTCCATTTTGGCGAAGGCGTTGGCCGAGCAGCCGAGCGCCAGGGAAAGTCCGGTCAGGCAAAGGATCTTTTTCGCGTCCATTTTGAATCTCCGGTAGTGATCAGGTGGGCGGCAACGAAGGCCGCTATCTGTACTACCCGCGACAAACCGAATCGGATGCAGCGCTTGCAAAAATATTTTCGGGCCTCCAATCGAGGCGCGGACCGCACGGTAGCGTTGGTATTTCACGACCCTTCTTTTTTTCTACCAATGCCATGTCGATTTTGTCTCGCCCGCTCGACCAATGATCAGAGCCAGCGGAAATTGGTGTAGATCCGTCTAGGCTGATTCGACCCACCAATGAAGGAGTCAGACGATGCGATTCATGGTGATGATCAAGGCCAACCCCGACACCGAAGCGGGCGTGATGCCCAGCGAGGAGGTGCTCACAGCCATGGGCCAGTACAACGAAGAACTGATGAATGCCGGCGTCATGCTGGGCGGTGAAGGCCTGCACCCCAGCAGCCGAGGCGCGCGCGTGCGCTTCAGCGAGGGGCAAACATCGGTGGTGGACGGCCCGTTCGTCGAAACCCGCGAGCCGATTGCCGGCTATTGGCTGTTTCAAACCGGATCGTTGCAAGAAGCCGTCGACTGGGTGAAACGTTGCCCTGCGTCTGCCATCGGCGATTCGGAAATCGAGATTCGCCAGATTTTCGAAGCCGAAGATTTCGGCGCTGAATTCACCCCCGAGTTGCGCGACCAGGAAGAACGTTTGCGCGCGCGGATCAGCCAATAACCCGAACAGGAGAGCACGCATGAAAATCACCCCCTACCTCACCTTCGACGGCCAGGCGCGCGACGCCTTCACGCTCTACCAGAAGGTACTGGGCGGCACGCTGGAGATGATGACCTTCGCCCAAGCGCCCGAGTCCGAGCATTTCCCAGCGGAACATCGGGAGCGGATCATGCACGTCTGCCTGAACCTGGGTGACTACCAGTTGATGGCATCCGACACCATGCCCGGCGATGCTGCCTGTGGCGGCGGCCCGTACGAGGGCATCAAGGGCTGCTCGATATCCCTGCATCCAACAAGCGTTGCCGAGGCCGAGCGCGTATTCAACGGGCTGGCCGAAGGTGGACAGGTCATGATGCCGCTGGAGAAAACCTTCTGGGCCGAGCGTTTCGGCATGTTCGTAGACCGCTTCGGCGTCTCCTGGATGATCAATTGCGAGCAGGCCTAGCTGCAGATAAAACCTAAGCGCTGCCACCGATGCGAAAACGCCTGGCTCCGTGCTGAGCCAGGCGTCTTGCACCTTACCGCCCCGATATGACGACGCGACTCAGCGAAACGAGCCTCCATGGCTCGCCATACGCGCCATGAGAACTCCGATTTCGCGTCCCGCCTCTTTTGCCTTTCCGCTGCACCTACAGGTCCCTGACCCATGAACATCGCGGTCGCCGAGCCGGCCGTTCAGCCGCGGCCGCGAAATGCTTGCCGGTAGTGGTTGGGCGATATGCCGAGGGCCTTGCTGAAGTGCTGCCGTAGCGAGACCGGCGAGCCGAATCCAGCCAGTGCGGCGATTGCATCGATAGGCTGATTGGTGCTCTCCAACAGACGCTGGCTCAACGCGACGCGTTCGGCCAGCAGCCAGCCGCCAACAGTGGTGCCGGTGTGCTGCCGGAAATGCCGGCTGAAGGTACGGCGACTCATCAGCGCTTTCTCCGCCAGGCTATCCAGCGTATGCGGCAAGTGCAGGCTCGCCCGCGCCCAGTCGAGCAATTCTCCGAGACGACTGTCACGACGGCTGGTCGGTATGGGCTGCTCGATGAACTGCGCCTGACCGCCCTGCCGATGCGGCGACATGACCAGGTGTCGCGCCACCTTGTTCGCCACCTCCGCCCCCCAGTGCTTGCGCACCAGATACAGACAGCAATCCAGCGCCGCCGCCGTCCCAGCCGATGTCAGCAAATTAGTGTCATCCAGATAGAGCACATCGCTGTCCACCTGAATGTGCAGATGCTGCGCCTTGAAATGCTCGACCCACGCCCAGTGCGTCGTCGCGCGACGGCCATCGAGCAGCCCGGTTGCGGCCAGCACGTAAGCACCGAGGCAGAGCCCGACCAATGTCGCCCCCCGTTGATGAGCCGCTATCAGAGCTGCGAGCAGCGCGGCCGGTGGTGCCTCGTCGCCATCGCGCCAACTAGGCACGATCACCGTATCGGCCTGTTCCAGCGCTTCCAGCCCGTGCGCCACATTCAACTCGAAGCCCGCGGTGGTCCGCAGCAGTCCCGTTTCGGCAGCACAGACATCGATGACATAACGCTGCGTGCGTGACATCGCATCACCGAACACCATGCAGGGTACGGAAAGATGAAACGGGCTTATCTGGTCGAAGGCGACCACGGCTATCCGGTGCGGCTGCATGGCGAAATCTCGGCTGGAGTTGGCCCGATCTTATCGCAACCTGTCATTCGGGCCACTCACCCTGCCGGGTCGAGCGACGAAACAATGCGGTCAACCCAACTTCGAACGAGGACACACCATGAGCCAGCCAAAACGCGCCCTGATCGTCATCGACGTGCAGAACGAATACGTCACAGGCAACCTGCGCATCGAGTATCCCGATGTGCAGCTATCGCTGGGCAACATCGCCAGAACCATGGATGCAGCCCGCGCAGCAGGCATTCCAGTGGTGACCGTGCAGCACATCGCGCCGGAAACATCACCATTGTTCGCCCGCGGCAGCCAGCAGGTCGAGCTGCATCCCTCGGTCGCACAGCGCCCGCACGACCTGCTCGTAGAGAAGTCGCTGGCAAGCGCCCTGGCCAAGACCGATCTCGGGGCCTGGCTGCGTGACCGACAAATCGACACGCTTACCGTGGTCGGTTACATGACCCACAACTGCGACAACTCGACGGTGGCGCAGGCGCACCATGAAGGCTGGAAGGTTGAGCTGCTGCAAGATGCTACCGGCTCGCTGCCCTACCAAAACGCGGCGGGTGCGGCCAGTGCCGAGGAGATTCATCGAGCCTTCACGGTGGTGATGCACACCGGCTTCGCCGCCGTGGCGAGCACCGATCAGTGGATCGAGGCCGTAAAGGCCGGGCAGCCATTGTCGCCGGACAACATCTACCTCTCCAACCAGAGGGCGATCCAAACGCGCTGAGCACCAAGCCGAAGTCAGCCGAGCCGCGGCTGGCTTCGGACATGACCGGAGTCGATGAGCGACGCATCCCCGTCGCCTCAGTCGGTCGTCAGCGAGTCCAGCAAGGCTCGCATGTCCTGCCAGTGCGAGCCCTCCCAGAAAATCCTGCCGCAGCAATCGCAGCCTAGGAATCGCTCATGGCGTTCCAGCACGCGCGGCGGGACGCGGTCGCGCGCAGCCTGCTTGTCGATCTCAGAGAGTGGCTGATTGCAACGCATGCACAGGCTGAAGGGTCGCGCATGAGTGGCCAAGTCCAGGCGTTCATACAACTCACGCAACTGCTCCGCCGGCTTGAGCGCATGCACATAGCAGCCATGCGTGACCACTCGGTGCATGAGCAATGCGCGGTCACGGGTCAGCAGTACCCGGCCCTCACGGTTGGCCAGAGCGGTCATCGCCGCATCTTCGTAGCGGTTGTCGAAGAGCGTATCGAAGCCGGCCATGCGCAGCAGCCGGGCGAGCCCGCCCAGATGTGCATCGGCGACAAAGCGCGGCGGGCCGCTCGGGAGCGGCTGCATGGACGTCAGTCCGGTAATGTCCAGTCGTTCGAATTTCGGGTAGACGGCAATTCGATCACCGTCATTGATAGCCCAGTCGAGCCCGGCCGGGGTTCCGTTGGCCAGCACCAGCGCCACCTCGGTGTGCGGCACGCCGAGGGCTTCGATCATGTGTTTGGTGGTCGCTGCCTGCGCACACGAACAATTGAAGGCCTGCCCGCGGCGCTCGACGGGAAGAAATGCGTTGAGCCTGGCGTAGAAGCGAAATGTCGCGGTCGTCATGCATGTTCAGCAACGCCAGCCGCGATGATCTCCATAACGGAACGCGCGGTGCGTCGCGCCTCCGAAAAAGGATGCGGTCAGATCAGCTTATAGCCGATGGCCGCCAACATTACCGCCATGCAGGGTCGCAAAAAGGAGTCCGGAACACGGCCGGACAGGTTGCTGCCCAGGTAAATGCCCGGCAACGAGCCCATCAGCAGATAGGCCAGAATGGTCCAGTCCATGTTGCCCATGCCGGCGTGACCAAGGCCGGCGACCAGCGTCAGCGGCACGGCGTGGGCGATTTCCGTGCCGACCAGTCGTCGCGTGCTCAGCAATGGATAGAGAAAGAACAACGCCACGGTACCCAGTGCGCCGGCACCGATGGAGGTCAGCGTTACCACTGCACCGAGCACCATGCCGACCACAACGGTCAGCACGTCCAGGCCACGAGGCGATAGCCGCGGGGTTGGTCCGGACAGGCGAGAGGCGAGTACCAACAGACGCTTCTTGAAAAGCACTGCCAGCGCGGTGAGCACCAGAACGATGCCCAGCGATTGCTTGATCACCGCGTTGAGCGTGTCCTGATCGCTGTGTAACCCTTTCAATATCCAGAGCATCGCCGCTGCGGCCGGCACGCTACCCAGCGCCAGCCAACCGGTAATGCGCCAATCGATGTTGCGGTTCTTCTGATGGACCCAGACGCCGCCCGCCTTGGTGATCGCCGCGTAGAGCAGATCGGTGCCGACAGCCGCTGCGGGGTTGACGCCGAACCACAACAGGATCGGCGTCATCAACGAACCACCACCAACCCCGGTCATACCGACGATGAACCCCACCAGCAGACCGGCTATCACAAAGCCAAGAACACCAAACTCCATCGTTCAACCCCAAGGTGGGCCCAGCAGGCCTTATCAGATGGCCGCCAGCATAACCGCGTGAGTTAGCGATTCTTAATATAAGTTTGTGCTTTCTTAGTAGCTAAAAAGAATATGCATCGAAACCGCGACGGCACGAGGCAATGGCGAACTTCTGCGCGACGATTGGAGTCGCCATACTGACGGCACGAACCAGGGAGCCCTCGTGTGGATCTTCTATTTCTCGGCACCTCATCCGGCACCCCAACGAGGGCCCGCAACGTCAGCGGACTGGCACTGCTCGAAGACAGCGGCAAGGGCTGGTACCTGATCGATTGCGGCGAAGGCATCCAGCATCAATTGCTGCGCACGCCGCTGACCTTGCACGGCCTGCGCGCGATCTTTATCACCCACGTGCATGGCGATCACTGCTACGGATTACCCGGCCTGATCGCCAGCGCCGGCATGGCACGGCGCCAGGAACCGCTGGATATCATCGCCCCGACCGCAATCGAGGGATGGGTGCGTGCCACGCTTGAAATGAGCCAGAGCTGGCTGCCTTACGAGTTGCGCTTCCATGCCGCCGAAACCTTTCAGGGCTGGCGCAACCCACAGGTGCGCGTAGAAGCCACCGCCCTCTCCCACCGCGTGCCAAGCTGGGGCTACACCTTTAGCGAAACTCGCCCAGATCCGCGCCTGAACATCGACAAGCTCGACCACGACGGCATACCTCGTGGTCCGCTATGGGGCGAGTTGATACGCGGCCACGATGTTGAACATGCAGGCCGCACCCTGCGCAGCGAAGACTACTTGCTACTCAGCCGCCCGCCCCGGCGTATCGTCATCGGCGGGGACAACGACCGTCCCGAATTGCTCCGCGATGCCTGCCAGAACGCGCATGTGCTCGTCCACGAAGCCACCTACACCCAGGCCATCGCCGAAGCCGGTAAAGCCGATTTCGGTCATAGCACAGCCGCCCAGGTCGCCGCCTTCGCCCAAGCCGTAGGCGTGCCGAACCTGGTGCTGACGCACTTCAGCGCGCGTTATCAGAGCGCCCCGAACCGGGGATTATCGATCCAGGATATCCGAGCGGAAGCGGCCGACCGTTATCGGGGAAAGCTGTTTTTGGCAGAGGATTTTTTGCGGTTGGGTCTGGGTAAAGACGGGACGCTGGTGGATGTAGTTGATAGTCAGGGATAGCACTTTCACCGCTTCGGACTCAGGAACCCATCTGCTCGTCCAGCGCTCGGCGGAATGCCTGCGCGACCGGCCCTAGAGGCTCGTCCAGACGGTGCGCGAGGTAGGCCTCGTACACCACTTGGCTGTTTCGCCCGAGGTCTGAAATACCCAGACGCACCAATCGGCCCGCCTCTAGGTCGCCTTGCACCTGCCACGCCGGTAACCGGCCCCAACCAAGGCCTGCGCGAATGAGGGCGAACTTCGCCTCCTGTGTGTTGACCCGACAGGTATACGGCGAGAGGACGCCGAACGTCCGGCCTTCCGACAGTTGCGATGGGTCCGTCAACACGATTTGCTGATGGTCGGCGAGATCCGGCAAGCCGAGCAGCGTGCCGCGATTCGATCTGGCGAGCGGATGATCGCGATGCACCACGGCAATCTGCTCCACCGAGCCGATCGCCTCCAGCGCAATCCTCGGGTTGCGGAAATCCTCGCCCACAAGGACAGCGAGCGTACTGCGCTTCTCATCGAGCGCCGCGAGCGGCCCACCTAACGGTTGGGAGTCCAGGCGGAACGTGACCGTAGGATATGCCTCGCGCACCAGGGTCATCGCTGCCGCCACCGCGTCCAACGGAAACAACGTATCCACCACCAGCGACAGCTCCAACTCGACGCCCTCGCCCAGCGCGCGGGCGCGTGCCCGCATGGCATCCGCTCTGAGCAGGAGGTCCCGGGCGTTGGCCAGCATGGCCGTTCCTTCAGGGGTGAGTACGGGTCTGTAACCGGCACGGTCGAACAGCTGCAGACCCAGCTCGGTTTCCAGATTCGCAATCGCATGACTGACAGCAGACTGCACGCGCAGCAAGCGCGCAGCGCCGGAGCGGAAGCTGCCACTGTCGGCTACGGCGACGAATGTGCGGATTTGGTCAAGCGTGAGTCCATCCAACATGATCATTCCCATAGATCGAGATGATCAAATTTTTATCACTCTTGTCGATCTAGCGGAATGGGTAGCCTTGCTCTATTCCCCAACGTTCGAGAGTGAACGACATGACAAATCGTCTGGTGCCCTATTACGCCTCCTATGACCATGTGGAAACGTTCGCGCAGGCAGCCGCCGAAGGTGCTCGTCAGACTGGCGCGTCAGCGGTGATCAAACGGGTCACTGAATACATTGTCGAGCGAGTCGGCCACAAGCTGAACCAACCGTCCAGCGTAGCAATTGTTGCCGAGCCGCCGGACTACGATGCAATCGTGATCGGCAAGCCCGCTTGCATTGGCAACACGGCAGCGCCAATGAAGAACCTTCTGGATCAATGCGGCGGGCTGCGGTTCGAAGACAAACTGGTCGGCAATGAGGGCAACGTCTTCCCTCCAACCGGGAGCCAGCACAGCGGCCAGGAAAACACGCTGGCGGCGACCCATACGATGCTGCTCCATCTGGGGATGGTCGTGGTTGGATCGCCGTATAGATTCAAAGGGCAACTGCGGATGGATGCGATCAACGGAGCCACGCCATACGGTGCCTCGACGCTCGCTGACGACCGCCACGGTGGCGACCACCAACCGAGCGACAACGAGTTGAACGGTGCTCGTTTCCAGGGCTGGCATGTGGCACGAGTCGCCTCGGCGCTCGCGGCGGCGCCTATCGGCGTGCCGCAATGAACACTGCACGTAGGAGGCCCGGTGCGGTTGTCTGGCTGATCCTGGTCTGCGGAGTCGTGGCAGCCTTGCATGTAGGCAAGGCTACCATCGCGACGCCAATGCTCCAGGCGGACCTGCATCTGAGCCTCGGGGAAGCAGGCTGGTTGACCGGCATATTTGCAGTACTGGGGCTTCTCGGCGGCGCGCCGATCGGCGCCATGGTGACCGCTGTCGGCGATCGCAGAACACTGCTTATCGGCTTGAATGTGCTGGCCCTTGCGGGCCTGCTCGGTTCTATCGCGCCCTCGTATCCCCTCTTACTGGCTTCCCGGCTGGCAGAAGGCTTCGGTTTTTTGCTGATCATCGTTGCTGGTCCGGCGCTTTTGCAGCGCCTCACCACCAGCGCTCAGCGAGACATCGCGTTTTCGCTATGGAGTTGCTTCATGCCGTGTGGAATGGCTATTGCGATGCTGGCCGGTCCGCTGTTTCCCTCCTGGCAGTCATTCTGGTGGTCAAGCGCAGGCTTCGCGGCAGCTGCGGGGATGGTAGCGGTGTGTCGCGTGCCGCGCGGCGCGTCACTCAACGGACATACTCGGCTGCGCCTGGTTGGTGATATTCGTCGTTTGCTTTCCAGCCGCGGCACATCGCTACTGGCCATCTGTTTTGCACTTTACAGCCTGATGTTCTTCGCCCTGTTCAGCTTCCTGCCGATTCTGTTGATGGAACGCATGGGCGTCTCCCATCACAGCGCCGGGCTGTTAGCTGCACTGGCAAGCGCCATCAACGCCAGCGGTAATCTTGCGGCCGGCTATCTGATGGCGCGCGGTGCCGGGCGCGCGTCACTGATTGCAATTGCAGGCGGGGTCATGGGCGTAGCCGGGCTTGGTATATTTCTCGGCCTTCTCCCGGCGGGGCCGACATTCCTGTTGTGCATTGCGTTCTCTGCAATAGGCGGGTTAATCCCCGCAACTTTGCTGGCTTCCGCGCCGCTGCTTGCGCCTCACGCAATGCTCGTACCGATTGCCGTGGGTCTGATCATGCAGGGCAGCAATCTCGGGCAATTGCTTGGTCCGGTCGCCGTAGGCAGCGCAACGGCGGCGTTTGGCTGGAGCGCGGCCGGTGTGGTTGTCGTGGTCTCGGCAATCGCCATCTGCATCACCGCACTGCTCCTGCGATCCGCTTTCCAACGCAGCGAGTCGCTCGCGTAGCGAGAGCCCAGCTGACCGGTGGCATGGCCGCCGCTATCCCAACGCTCGGATGCTGGTTCTGCCGGTAGCTCATATGACGAACATTGAATATCCGACTGAGTTCACGCACGCGGTGCTGAACTTCCTCGGCAGCTAGCGAGCTTGGCTCATATCGGCGCACACCAGCCGTAAAGGCCAGCGCTGGCTTGCCATGCAGGCAGACGCTGGTGCTCGGTCAAGTCTTGGCGATAGCCGCATGCAAATGGTCACGACTTGCCTTCAGTACTTCGCACTGGGTGTCTTCGCTGGCCAGCATGCGCGCCACGACCAGCGCGCCGACGCATTGGGCGATCAGTGCCCAGGCCAGTTGGGCGTCCTCCAGTGCAGTCGCCCAGGCCTGTTGTAGCGCGCATAACCAGTGTTCGGCCTCCTCGCGTACCTGCACATCGGCACGGGCAATCTCCGCCCCCAGCGCAGGAATTGCGCAGCCGGCCTCGGGGTTATGCAGGTGGGCCAGGCTCAGGTAACTGTCCAGGCAGCGCTCGAGCCTGGACCGATCCAACACACCCTCTCGCGCAAGAATCGGGCTTTGCGATAACTCGCGCCGGACGACCTCGGTGAACAGATCGCTCTTCGACGGAAAATGGCTGTAGAACGCACCTCCCGTCAGGCCGATGGCTTTCATCAGTCCATCGACACCGGTGGTGGCGAAGCCGCCGCGCTTGGCGATGGCGCCGCTGCTTTCAACCAGACGCTGTCGGGTTTCCTGCTTGTGGTTGGAGGAGTAACGCATGCAGCACAACCTCATGAGTGTCGCTTGACGATGGGCTGAGCGTAACATAACGTTCGTTTACCTAACGATCGTTTAGCACGAGAACAAACGCATGGAAAACAACAATCGTGTCGCCCTGATCATCGGCGCCGGTGACTCTACCGGTGGCGCTATTGCGCGGCGCTTTGCCCGTGAGGGCTACGTGGTTTGCGTCACTCGGCGCAGCGCCGACAAGCTGCAGCCACTGGTCGATAGCATTGTTGCCGAGGGCGGGCGCGCACATGGCTTCGCCTCCGATGCGCGCAAGGAAGAACAGGTGGCCGAGCTGGTCGACACCGTCGAGCGCGACATCGGCCCGATCGAGGCGATGGTGTTCAACATCGGCGCCAACGTGCCGTGCAGCATCCTCGAGGAGACCGCGCGCAAATACTTCAAGATTTGGGAAATGGCCTGCTTCTCTGGCTTCCTGACCAGCCAGGCAGTGGCCAGGCGCATGGTAGCTCGCGGGCGCGGCACCATTCTGTTTACCGGTGCCACGGCCGGTCTGCGCGGGTCGGCCGGTTTCGCCGCCTTTGCAGGAGCCAAACATGGCATTCGAGCGCTGGCGCAGAGCATGGCGCGCGAACTCGGGCCACTGAACATTCATGTCGCTCACGTGGTGGTCGATGGTGCCATCGACACCGACTTCATTCGCGACAGCTTCCCGGAGCGATACGCCCTCAAGGATCAGGACGGCATTCTCAACCCCGAGCATATTGCCGACAACTACTGGCACTTGCATGCCCAGCCGCGCGACGCCTGGACCTTCGAGCTCGATTTGCGCCCTTGGATCGAGCGTTGGTGATTCCCTTTTCCTTTGGAGCCGCGTCATGAACAAGACCGTGGAGTTTTTCTTCGACCTCGGCAGCCCGGCGGCGTATCTCGCCTGGACCCAATTACCCGCGCTGTGCGAACGCGCCGGCGCGGAGCTGCGTTATCGGCCCATGCTGCTCGGCGGTGTCTTCCAGGCCACTGGCAATAGCTCGCCCGCGACCGTTCCGGCGAAAGGCCGTTACATGACGACAGACCTGCTGCGCCACGCACGCCGCTACGATGTGCCGTTCGCCTTCAACCCGCACTTTCCGATCAATACGCTGGCACTGATGCGCGGTGCAGTCGGCTATCAATTGCAGCAATCCGAAGAATTTCTGCGCTATCTGAACGCCCTGTTCAAGGCACTCTGGGTCGATCAGCGCAACCTCGGCGACGAGGCGGTATTAGCAGCGGTCCTGACGGAAGCCGGACTCGATGCCGAGCAGTTCCGCGCCGTCATCACTGACGACCGAGTCAAGCACGCACTCAAGGCAAACACCGAAGAAGCCGTGCAGCGCGGAGTATTCGGTGCGCCCACCTTCTTCGTGGGTGACGAGATGTTCTTCGGACAGGACCGGCTGGGCTTCGTCGAAGATGCCCTGAGCTAAGCAATAGCGGCAAAGATTCGACGGCAATAAACGCCCTTGGGACTTCCGTTTCATTTTGAAATACAGATGCTGGACGTTCCGAACGCTGTGGCAACGCCTGTGTTTACACGGTTCGCCATCATGAGGAATGGCTGCGGCATAAGGCCTGCGCCGGGATCGGATCGCATCGCCGCGCAAAAAGACTGAAGCTGTCTAGACTGCGGAAACGAGGCGGATCGGGTTCCCGTTCAGCGGGACACCACCGCCCTCAGCGTGCAGCCCATTCCCGGAGGAGTTCCGATGCAACGCCTGACAGCCAAAGATTTTTCGCCCGAACTGCTCGAACTGTATGATTTTTATGCGCATGGCAAGCTCAGCCGACGGGAGTTTCTCGACCGCGCCACGGCCGTCACGTTCTGTGGCCTGACAGCTGTCGCCGTGCTCGATGCCCTCATGCCCAACTATGCGCTCGCCCAGCAAATCGAGTTCACCGATCCGGATATCAAGCCGGAATATGTCACTTACCCCTCCCCCAACGGCCATGGCGAAGTCAGGGCTTACCTGGTACGT
This sequence comes from Stutzerimonas stutzeri, assembly GCF_000590475.1. NCBI lineage: Bacteria > Pseudomonadati > Pseudomonadota > Gammaproteobacteria > Pseudomonadales > Pseudomonadaceae > Stutzerimonas > Stutzerimonas stutzeri. The sequence goes on from NZ_CP007441.1 coordinate 3,406,783, forward strand.
CCGGCGAATGTCTCCGGCAAGGTCCCGGGTGTCGTTGTGGTCCACGAAAACCGTGGGCTGAATCCTTACATCGAAGACGTGGCGCGACGCGTGGCGAAAGCCGGATTCATCGCGCTCGCTCCGGATGGCCTGAGTTCGGTCGGGGGCTACCCGGGCAATGACGACAAGGGTCGTGAATTACAGCAAACCGTCGACCCCGAAAAGCTCATGAATGACTTCTTCGCGGCTATCGAATGGTTGACGGCCCACGAGGAGACGACGGGCAAGGTCGGCATTACCGGGTTCTGTTACGGAGGCGGCGTCGCTAATGCGGCCGCAGTGGCGTATCCGGAACTCGGCGCCGCAGTGCCGTTCTACGGTCGCCAGGCGGACGCCGAGGACGTGCCGAAGATCCAGGCGCCGCTCCTTCTGCATTACGGCGAACTCGACACGAGAATCAATGAAGGCTGGCCGGCCTATGAGCAAGCGCTCAAATCCGCCGGCAAAACCTACGAGGCCTATATCTATCCCGGCGCCAACCATGGCTTTCACAACGATTCGACGCCTCGCTACGACGAGGACGCCGCCAAGCTGGCGTGGGATCGCACCATCGAATGGTTCAAACGGCACCTGGCGTAGCACCGAGCCGGCTCGATCAAGGCTCGCTTGCGCAGAAGTTTGGCGCAAGCGAACAACCGCCTGCTGAGCAAGCTGCGCGCATTCCGAACGGAGCTCGCCGCTAAGCAGCTACGGATTTCCAACCGCCAGTGTCAGCCGGTTGCAAACTGGGCTGCCCTGTCAGGGCTCGACCTGTCCCCACTGTTTGTTCAGCCGCTTGTCCGACACCGCTGTCTTCGTGCCTAGCTGCTGCGCCCACAGCGAGACGCGATATTCCTCCAACATCCAGCGGTACATCGCCAGCTCCGGGTCGCGTTTGCCTTCCTGCTGATGCTTCTTCAGGCGCGCCTGGTACTGCTCCCAATAACCGGCCAGTTCACCGGACCAGACGCGGTCGCGTTGTAATTGCGCGCCGATCTTCTCCAAGCGTTGCTCGATGGCCTTGAGATAGCGCGGATATTCCTTGAGCCATTCGGCAGGTGTCTCGCGGACGAATCCGGGATAGACAAGATTACCGACCTGCGACTTGATGTCGTTCAGCGCCACGGCTTGGGCCAGGTCGATCTTGCCTTTGAAGCGCTTCTGCAGCCCATGCCAGAGTTTGAGAATTTCCAGCACCTGCCGTGCGAGACGTTCGGCATGTGGCGCCCAGTCACCACGCTTACGCTCCGCGAGCGCGGCCAGCGCAGCGCCATCGCGTGGTAGCTGGGCTTCACCCTCGAGGATGCAGCTGTCGAGGCTGGCCAGCAGGATGTCCTCGACCAGCGCATCCACTTTGGCCATGTCGCGGTAGAGCAATGCCATGTCGGTGAGGCCAGGAAGTTTGCTGCGCAGATACTTCGCCGGTTCGCTGAGTTGCTGCAACAACAGCCGCTGCAAGGCGCGGCGGTGCTGATAATCGGCTTCAGCCTGGGTCGGGAAACGGCCTTCCTTGACCACGCCGCTCTCTTCCACCAGCGCGGGATACACGGTCATCGACAACCCCGCCATCTTCGCCTGAGCCTTTTCCGCCACCTGAGCGAAGGCCTTTGCTTCGACTGGCTTCTGCTCCGCCTTTTGCTGCGGTGGCGCCAAGGCGGCCTGGCTGGCCTCGGAGAAGCGCGCAGTGAGTTCGGCCAGGTCGCGCCCTTCGCCCAGATATTTGCCGCGGCCGTCGACCACTTCGATGTTCATCTTCAGATGGCTGTCGAGCTGGCTCGCCGCCTCGCTCCATGCCTCTTCCGGCACGCGGACCCCGGTCATGCGCAACAATTCGCGGCCCAGCGCTTCGGGCAACGAACCCTCACCGAAGCTGACTTTCGAAAGCGCAGCCTTGACGAAATCCGGCACCGGCACGAAGTTCTTGCGAATGGCCTTGGGCAAGTTGCGCACCAACGCCACGGCCTTGGTTTCCAAGAGGCCGGGCACCAACCAGTCGAGTCGCTCGCTACGCAGTTGCGGCAACAACGGTGCCGGTACGCGCAGGGTCACACCATCACGCGGATGGTTGGGCTCGAAGTGATATTCAAGCGGCAGTTGCAGCTCGCCGATGCGCAACTGGTCCGGGTATTGCGCGCTGGTGACTTCACTGGCGTCGCGGGCAAGCACGTCCTCGTCACGCATGACCAGCAGTTCGGGATTCTTCGCGCTCTCGCGCTTGTACCAACTCTCGAAGCTGGCCGTCTGGTAGATATCCTGCGGCAAGCGCGCGTCGTAGTAGGCGAACAAGGTGTCTTCGTCGGCAATGATGTCGCGCCGACGGGCCTTGGCTTCCAGCTCGTCAAACAATTCCAGCAGCTCGCGATTGACGGTGAGCGCCTTGGCCCGGCTGTGCATCTCGCCCCGAACCAGCCCCTCACGGATGAACAGCTCGCGCGCCGCTGGCGGATCGACGGGGCCGAAATGCACCGGCCGTCGCGCAACGATGATCATGCCGTACAGGGTGACCTGTTCGAAGGCCACCACTTGGCCGCGCTTTTTCTCCCAATGCGGCTCGAAATGATTGGTCTTGGTCAGATGCCTGGCCAGCGGCTCGATCCAGTCCGGCTCGATCTTCGCCACCATGCGCGCGAACAGCTTGGTGGTCTCCACCAGTTCGGCGGCCATGATCCAGTTGGGCTTCTTTCGGCCGATGACGCTTGACGGATGCACCCAGAAGCGCCGCTGACGCGCGCCGAGAAAGTCGCCCTCCTCGGTCTTGTGCCCAACCTGGCTAAGCAAACCGGAGAGGATCGCCTTGTGCACCGCGGCATAGCTCTTGGCGCGCTGTGCGGCCTCGCTGGCTTCGGCTTGCTGGGCGAGTTTGACGTTGACCTTCTTATCGGTGGTGAGCGCGATCCGGTCGCTGGCCGAGGCTCCGCCGCCGTCTTCCACCTTACGGGAGTCGACCTTTTTGCCGGCTCGCTGACCGGGTCCATCCGCTTCCTTGCGTTTGCCCAGGTTCAGCTCACGCACGATCAGGGTCAGCTGCCGGTGCGCATCGCGCCATTCGCGCAGCCGCAGATAGTTGAGGAAATTCTTCCGGCACCAGGTGCGCAAGGCATTGGAGCCGAGCGCCTGACGCTGTTCCTCGAAGCCGCGCCAGAGGTTGATCAGCGCGGCGAAATCCGAATCCGGGTCTTTCCACTGTGCGTGAGCCTGGTCGGCCTGCTGCTGGCGATCAGCGGGGCGTTCGCGAACGTCTTGCACCGAAAGCGCACTGGCGACGATCAACACCTCGGCCAGGCTGCCCATGCCCGCCGCCTCCAGCAACATTCGACCCAAGCGCGGATCGATCGGCAGACGCGCCAGTTGCCGCCCGAGCGGCGTCAGCTGATTCTCGCGGTTGACCGCCGAAAGCTCTTGCAACAGGTTGAAGCCATCGCTGATGGCTTTGCCATCCGGCGGCTCTATGAATGGGAAATCCTCTATCTGGCCAAGCCGCAGGTGCAGCATCTGCAAAATAACGGCGGCCAGATTGGTGCGCAGGATTTCCGGATCGGTGAATTCAGGCCGAGAGAGGAAATCTTCCTCGCTGTAGAGGCGAATGCAAATGCCTGGCTCGACCCGCCCGCAACGGCCCTTGCGCTGATTGGCGCTGGCCTGAGACACGGCTTCGATCGGCAGTCGCTGGACCTTGGCGCGGTAGCTGTATCGGCTGATCCGCGCGGTGCCGGAGTCGATCACATAACGGATGCCAGGCACAGTCAGCGAAGTTTCCGCGACGTTGGTTGCCAGCACGATCTTGCGCCCCCCAGCGGGACGGAAAATCTTCTGCTGCTCGGCCGGCGTCAACCGCGCATAAAGGGGCAGCACCTCGGTAAAACGCAGATTGGCCCTGCGCAATACCTCAGCAGCATCGCGGATTTCACGCTCACCGGGCAGGAACACCAACACATCACCGGGGCGCTTGCCGATGCTCTTTTCATGAGCATCGATCTCATCCAGCGCGGCGAGAATGCCCTGGTCGACGGTGAGATCGTCCTCGACGCGGTTGCCGTCCTCGTCGACCTCCGCCGACAGCGGCCGATACCAGGTTTCAACCGGGTAGGTACGGCCGGAGACCTCGACAATGGGCGCCCCCGGGAGGCCGGCCCCGCCGAAGTGTTCGGAGAAGCGTTCCAGATCGATGGTTGCCGAGGTGATGATGACCTTCAGATCCGGGCGGCGCGGTAGCAACGTCTTCAGATAGCCCAGCAAGAAATCGATGTTGAGGCTGCGCTCGTGCGCCTCGTCGACGATGATGGTGTCGTATTTTTCCAGGAAGCGATCGTGCTGGGTCTCGGCCAGGAGAATGCCGTCCGTCATCAATTTGATCAGCGAGCTGTCCTTGCTCTGATCTTCGAAGCGCACCTGATAACCCACCAGCTCGCCTAGCGGCGTACCGATTTCCTCGGCCACCCGCGTCGCCACGCTGCGCGCAGCGAGTCGGCGTGGCTGGGTGTGACCGATCAGCCCGTGAACACCACGTCCGATCTCCAGGCAGATCTTCGGCAATTGAGTAGTCTTGCCAGAACCCGTTTCCCCGGCGATCACCAGCACCTGATGCTTTTCCAGCGCGGCCTTGATCTCGTCGCGCTTGGCAGCGATCGGCAGGCTGTCGTCGTAGCGCATAACGGGCACGCTCGCTCGCCGCGCCTCGACCTTGGCAGCCGAGGCCTGGAAGCGCTCGATCCATTGCGCGAGGCGTTCATCCTCAATTGGCGAATCACCGGCCTTCTTGCGCAAGTCATGCAATTGACGGCGCAAGCGGTGCCGGTCGGCGTACATCGCTTGGTCGAGGTTTTTCAGAAGTTGTTCAAAGGCGGGCGTTGCGTCGGTCATGGACAGCCGTATGCGATTTCGTGAATGCCGCAATTGTCGCAGATTTGGCCCGCTGGCCGTAGGCGCATCGGGATGGGGACGACCAACGAACGGGGCAGACCGCGCCGACGAATCGACGCGGCGAGTAAGCGCTTATCTGATTCAGCGGGCCCGTCTCGAGCGCTAGGCCGGCTCGCCTGCTCGGGCGTTCGGCCTGTGTCGACGCTTGCGCTGCCGTTGGTCGGTCACGAATAGTCCGACGACGCAGTAATGGCAAAAAAGCATTACATCGACAGCCGATTGAAAGCTTGTTATGCGCAAATGCTCCCCAGGTCCGTCTAACAGCCACGTCCGTCGGCTACGACTCAAGGCCGCCGGCAACGAGCCGATATACGCGAAACGAGCCTGCTGTTTGCCTGCATTCATCAAGCCCCACCGATAACGATCGGCGTGACGTTCATGCGCCGAGGAGTACCCAAGAATGTTTATGCACCGTTCCGGCATTGCCGGACAGTTGGGCCTGGCCCTGTCGCTCGTTTTGACATTGGTCATTGCCGGTAGCAGCCTGTTTGCCCTGCGCTCGCTCGGCCAATCGACCGAGCATGCTCATCGTCAGCATCTGGCCAGCGAAGCGCAGCTGCTCGCCGGGCAACTCGCCAGCTTTCACCAGAGTTTGAGGTCAAGCACACAGCGCCTGGCCACGCTGTTCGAGCGACGGTTCGCCTCGGGCCTGACGTTGAGTCCGGCAACCAACGGGACGACGCCGTCGCTGTACCTGAACGGAGAACGCCTGAACGGCGACTTCACACTAGTCGATGAATTCACCACGCTGACTGGCGGCGCCGCGACAGTATTCGCACGCACCGGTGATGACTTCGTGCGTGTCACGACTTCAGTCAAGAAAGAAGACGGCACCCGTGCCATCGGTACGCTGTTGGACCGCAAGCACCCCGGCTACGTCCTGTTGCTCAATGGGCAACCCTATGTAGGCCGTGCGACGCTGTTCGGTCGGCAGTACATGAACCAGTACACCCCGGTGCGAGATGCCCGCGGCCAGGTGATTGCGGTGCTTTACGTCGGTTTCGATTACACCGATGAGCAGCACAACCAGCTCCAGAGTCTGGCGGCGTTCCGGATTGGCGAGGGCGGTTCGTTGGCCATCCGCGACAATACAAGCGGTTGGCTGGTGGAGCCGGCCGGCGCTGCTGCAGTCGACGAACTCGACGCGCAACTGGCTAAAGCAGCCCCAACCCAGGCACTTGCATGGTCTGACGGCAGCGAAGAATTTCTCAGCCTGACGGCACCGGTCGATGGTGAAGGCATGCAAGTCGCTGCCACCCTGCCGAAAAAGGAAATCGACGCGTTGATCTGGAACGTCGGCTCCCAGCTCGCGCTCGGCAGCCTGCTAGCGCTGCTGCTGGCAGTGGCCGCAACCATCGTTCTGCTGCGCCATCGCTTGCGTCCGCTGGCGCGCCTGGTAGAGCAGGCCCACGCCTTCGGCCAGGGCAACCTCAAGGTTCGCGTTCCCGTGGTACGCCAGGATGAGATCGGCACGCTCTCGACCACGTTCAATCAGATGGCCGAGTCGCTCTCCGGAACCGTTACCAAGGTGCGCACCTCGTCCACCGACGTCACCCAGCGCGCCGATCAGTTGAACAAGCTGGCGACCGGCACCGAGCAGCGCTCTGCCGAACAGGCCACTCAGTTGGACACCATGGTCAGCGCCGTGCAGCAGTTCAGCACAACGGCCGGCGAAATCGCCAGCGGTATGCAACGCACCGAGCAACTGACGGTTGAGAACGTCACCCTGACGCAACAAGGCGCCGCGTCCATGCGCTCGGCCGCCAATGCGCTGAGCAAGATCGCCGACTCGCTCACATCAACCGGACAAGTGATCAACGGGCTCGGTGAACGGTCGCAGCAGATCGGCGGCATCGTCGGCGTTATCAGCGGCATCGCCGAACAGACCAACCTGCTGGCGCTCAATGCCGCCATCGAAGCGGCACGCGCCGGGGAACAGGGTCGCGGCTTCGCCGTGGTGGCCGACGAGGTGCGCAGCCTGGCGGCTCGCACCAGCCAGGCCACACAGGAAATCACCGGAGTGATCCATTCCGTTCAGGAAGAAACCACCCGCGCCATGGCGTCGATCGATGAGGGCAACCGCCTGATGAAAGACGGCCTCGCGCTCAATGGCACGGTGGCCGCGACGCTCGATGATATCCAGACGCATACGGCGCAGACCCTGGACCAATTCGCCGAAATCGCCCGAGCCGCTGGCGAGCAAAGCGCTACCGCGTCGGTCCTCAGTCAGAACCTTCACGCCGTCGCGCAGGACAACCAGTCCCGGCGCGAAGCCGGTGCCGAACTGGCCAATACGGCGCAGCAACTGAAAAGCCTGGCCGATGCCCTGGAACGCGAAGTCAATCACTTCAGCTGAAGGCTACATGGGCGCATGCACTTGGCGGGGCGCGACGTTCCGCTAATACCTCGGTCTGGATGAGCAGCGCTCACCAGCCGCAGCAGGTTACTTGCCGGACCGGTTTGGCATCCGGGTGTTACGTTGCTTTCGCCGAGATTTCAGCAGCCGATACCCGCAGGACATCGCTTCTGCAAAAATGGGTTGCCTGAAAAAAGAAACCCCGCCTATCGGCGGGGCTCATATCGGAACCAGCCCCGTTTAAGGTGGGGTCCTGAATCGCGCTGGTTACTTCTTGCCGAGCTTTCTCAGCTCTTCGTCACGCAGTTCGCGTCGCAGGATCTTGCCGACGTTAGTGGTAGGCAGACTGTCACGGAACTCGACGGCTTTAGGGCGTTTGTAACCCGTGACGTTGTCATGCATGTGCTGCATGACTTGCTCCTTGGTCAGGCTCTCGCCCGGCCTGACCACTACGAAGAGCTTGATTGCCTCGCCGGACTTATCATCTGGCACTCCAATCGCGGCACACTGCAGCACACCCGGCAGCGTGGCGAGCACGTCTTCGAGTTCGTTGGGATACACGTTGAAACCGGATACCAGAATCATGTCCTTCTTGCGGTCGACGATCCGCATGTAACCGTCGTCCTGGATGATTCCGATGTCCCCTGTCTTCAGCCAACCCTGCTCGTCGAGCACTTCGGCCGTGGCCTCCTGGCGCTGCCAGTAGCCCTTCATCACCTGCGGGCCTTTCACGCACAGCTCGCCGGTAGCGCCTATGGTCAGCTCGTTGCCATCCTCATCGATGACCTTGCACTGCGTCGAGGGCATCGGGATACCGATGGTGCCGATCTGAATGCCGCCGAACGGATTGACCGACACCACCGGACTGGTTTCGGTCATGCCGAAGCCTTCGCAGATGGAACAGCCAGTCACCTGCTGCCAGCGCTCAGCCGCCGCCAGCTGCAAGGCCATGCCGCCGGAGAAGGTCGCCTTGAGCGCGGAAAAGTCCAGCTTGCGGAAACCCTCGTTGTTGCACAGCGCCACGAACAACGTGTTGAGACCGACGAAGCCGCTGAACCGATACTTGCTCAAATCCTTTACGAAAGCCGGAAGATCGCGCGGGTTGGTGATCAGTACGTTATGCGCGCCGATTAGCATCATCGTCATGCAGTGAAAGGTGAATGCGTAGATGTGATACAGCGGCAGAGGAGCGACCATGGTCTCGCAGCCATTGCCGAGTTCCGTCCCCATCAACCCACGACACTGCAGCATGTTCGCGACCAGATTGCGGTGGGTCAGCATGGCGCCTTTGGCAACTCCGGTGGTGCCACCGGTGTACTGCAGAACGGCGATATCGTCACCGCTCGGGTTGGCTTCGCTCGGCACCTTGCCACGCCCAAGGGCCATGGCTTCGTTGAATTTGACCGCCTTGGGCAGGTGGTAAGCAGGCACCATCTTCTTGACGTGCTTGACCACCGCATTGACCAGCAGTCGCTTGATGGTCGGTAGCATGTCGCCGACCTCGGTAACGACCACATGGCGAATCCCGGTCTTCGGCAAAACGTCTTCGGCCAGGTGGGCCATGTTGGCCAGGCACACCAGGGCCTTGACGCCGGAGTCGTTGAACTGATGTTCCATCTCCCGCGCGGTGTATAGCGGGTTGGTGTTGACCACGATCAGGCCGGCGCGCATGGCTCCGAAGACCACGACGGGATATTGAATCAGGTTGGGCAGCTGAACCGCGATGCGGTCGCCCGGCTGCAGATCGGTGTGCTGCTGGAGATAGGCGGCGAATTCGCCGGACAGCGTGTACAGCTCGCCGTAAGTCAGGGTCCTGCCGAGATTGCTGAAGGCCGGCTTGTCCGCGAAAAGCTCGCAGGACTGTTTGAGCACAGCCTGGATGTTCCGGTATTCATCGGGATTGATCTCGCTTTCGACCCCGACAGGATATTTATCCTTCCAGAAGTTATCGGTCATGAACCCCACTCCTAAGCGACAGCTTTACTGCATATAGCAGCTGTTTTGTTGTGTTTTGTTAACTTTTGTACGGCAGTTCCGCGCAAAAGGCGGGGCGAGGTTAGCAGTTTTGCCACAGCCCGAACAGTGGCCCTGATGGGTATGAACAAACACAAAGTGACTGAGACTACTTATTCAGTCACTCGACGCAAGCTTCCAGCGCCACGTTCCGTCCGCAAATACTCAAGCCTGATCGCGTAGCTCCCTGCGCAGGATCTTGCCAACCGGCGTCATTGGCAAGGAGTCGCGGAATACGAAGTGCCGCGGCACTTTGTAGCCAGTGAAATTCTCTCGGCAATAGGCTTGTAGCTCTTCGAGGGTCAGGCTGGCATCGCTGCGGACCACGAACAGCTTCACCGCCTCCCCCGACTTCTCGTCCGGCACGCCGATCGTGGCGCAGGCGGCCACTTTCGGATGGGCCATGACCACGTCTTCGATCTCGTTGGGATAGACGTTGAAGCCGGAAACGATGATCAGGTCCTTCTTGCGATCGACGATGCGCACGAAGCCGTCCGGATCGATCACCGCGATGTCGCCGGTCTTCAGCCAGCCCTCTGCATCGAGCACTTCGGCAGTCGCTTCAGGGCGCTGCCAATAGCCCTTCATGACTTGAGGCCCCTTGACACAAAGTTCGCCCCGCTCGCCCAGTGGCAATTCGTCACCCTCGTCGCCGATGACCTTCAATGCGGTACCCGGTACTGGCAGGCCGACCGTGCCGAGACGCGACTTGTCCCCGTGTGGATTGGCACACACAACCGGCGAGGTCTCAGTCAGCCCATAACCTTCGGTTACGGTGACGCCTGTCATGTCCTTCCAGCGCTCGGCCACGGCGGATACCAATGCTGTGCCGCCTGAGTTAGTGCCCTTGAGCGAGGAGAAGTTGATCTTCTTGAATTCCGGGTGCGACATGAGCGCAACGAACAAGGTGTTCAGCCCGAGAAAGGCGGTGAAACGCCACTTCTGCAATTCCTTGACGAAGCCGCCAATGTCGCGGGGATTGGTGATCAGCACGTTGTGGTTACCGGTCACCATCATGCACATGCAGTTAACGGTGAAGGCGTAGATGTGATACAGCGGCAGCGGAGCGATCATGATCTCCTGACCCTCCTTGATCAGAGTCTGCCCATGCTCATCGAGCTGCTGCATGTTGGCGCGGGCCTGCTGCATGTTGGCGACCAGATTCCCGTGGCTGAGCATGGCGCCCTTGGCAACACCGGTCGTTCCGCCGGTGTATTGCAACACGGCGATGGCGTCGAGCGTCAGTGGAACTGGTTTGAGGCTGTGGCGCCCCCCCTCTGCCAGCACATGTTTGAACGAAACCGCCTGCGGCAGGTTGTAAGCTGGCACCATCTTTTTCACATGCTTGACCACGGCATTGACCAGCAGGCCCTTGAACGAAGGCAGCATGTCGCCGATGCGCGCTTCGATCAACACCTCGATGTTGGTGTCTGGCAACACCTCCTGCACCAACTTGCCAAAGGTATTGAGATAAACGAGCGCCCGGGCGCCGGAATCTTTGAACTGGTGACGCATCTCGCGGGCGGTGTACAGCGGATTGGTATTGACGACGATCAGTCCTGCCCGCAAGGCGCCAAAGACGGCTATCGGATATTGCAGCAGGTTGGGCATTTGCACGGCGATGCGGTCGCCCGGTTGCAGGTCCGTATGGTTCTGCAGCCAAGCAGCGAACGCTCCCGAATAGCGCTCCAGGTCGGCGTAGGTAAGCGTTACGTCCATATTGCTGAACGCGGAACGGTTCGCATGGGTCTTGCAAGAGCGCTCGAATACTTCCACTACCGAGCGGAAGCCCCCCATATCCACGTCGTTGGGCACACCGGCGGGACGTTTATCATTCCAGAAGTCAGGTTGCATTTGTTATTGGCCTCGTTACCTGAGAGTGTCTGGCCCACTCACGGCGGGCTGTGGCGAACTTAACAGCTCCGCATTGCGACGCAATAGTTCGACTGCGTAAATCAGCGATGTGAATCTCGGCCCACGGCAGCAAACAGCCTGGAGCGGGACAACCCCATCGCAGAGCTCTAGAATGCAACCACCCAAACGCCCTCCACGGCGTGCCCGTCATGACGTACGGCAGTACCTGCCGCGACGGGGTTTTCCGTTTGTTACCGCATTCAGAGGTTTACGCATGAGTACGCTGAGCAATACACCCTACGCCGATCTGGAAGTCGGCCAGAAGGCGACCTACAGCAAGACCGTGGAAGAGCGCGACATTCAGCTGTTCGCCGCCATGTCCGGCGACCATAACCCGGTCCACCTGGACGCGGACTACGCCGCCTCGACGATCTTCCGCGAGCGTATCGCCCACGGCATGTTCAGTGGTGCGCTGATCAGCGCCGCAGTGGCGTGCGAGTTGCCAGGACCGGGCACCATCTATCTCGGACAGACGATGCGCTTCGCCCTGCCGGTCAAGCTCGGCGACACCTTGACCGTGCGCCTGGAGATTCTCGAGAAACTACCGAAGTTTCGTGTCCGCATCGCCACCCAGGTATTCAACCAGCGCGAGGAAATGGTCGTCGATGGCGAGGCCGAAATCCTTGCACCGCGCAAAGCGCAAACCGTCGAGATCAAAGCCCTGCCACCGGTCAGCATCGGCTGAGAGTAGAAGCGATGCAGTGACTCGCGTCCTGCATCAGCCCTGCGTCGCCTGGGCGTTTCGTTCATCCGTAGCCAGCGCCATGACAGCCGTTGTACTGCTGCAGCACTGGAGAATCATGCATCCCGGCGCCAAGACTCGGTAAGGTGCGCCCCGCTACGCACTAGGACTGGAAGCAATTTAGGCCCAAAAAAACTGCCAGACTTGCATTCACCCTGCCATCTTGAAATGGCTAATCAGTCCGTGCAGATCGCGGGTCATGGACGCCACCTCCGCACTTACCTCCACGGTCTGGCTGGCTTCAAGCGCATTGGCCTCGCCCAGACTCTTTATCGCTAACGTGTTGCGCTCGACGTTCTCCACCACCACCGCCTGTTGCTCGGCCGCCGAGGCAATCTGAGTGTTGTGGTCGATGATCTGCCCCATGCTTTCGGTAATGCCTTCGAATATCACCGCCGTGCGGGTCACCTCTCCCACCGTTTCGGACGCATTGTGGTGGCTGGCCTGGATGATCCGCACGGCGTCGCCGACCTGCTGTTGCAAGCGGCCAATGGTGGCGTAGATTTCGCCGGTCAAAGCATGCGAGCGCTGCGCCAGGCTGCGTACCTCGTCGGCGACCACCGCAAACCCGCGGCCTTGGTCGCCAGCCCGCGCCGCCTCGATGGCTGCGTTTAGTGCCAGCAAGTTGGTCTGCTCCGCGATGCTTTTGATCACATCCACGGCCTTGGCGATCTCGCCGCTCTCCTGTTCCACCGCGGTGATCGCCCCGAGGGACTGGTCCATTTCGCCAAACAGCCGATTGATCTGAACCACGGCGCGCTCGACCTGAACCTGCCCGTCACGGCACTGCTCCCCGGCCCGGTTGGCTTTCTCCGCCGTGGTCAGCGAATTGTTGCTGACCTCCTGCACGCTGCTGACCAACTCGCTGATGGCGCTGGCCATCAACTCAAGCTCGGCGGTCTGCCGAACGATCGCCTGCTGGCTGTCGGCCGCGCTGTCGTTGAGACGCTCGGCCTTGTCTGTGGTCGAGGCCGAAAAGTGCGCGACCTCGCTGATCAGCTCGCGGATGCGGCTCTGCATCCTATTGAAATCTTGGGTCAGGTCGCCAAGCTCGTCGCGCGACCGACTCTTCAGATCATGCCGGAGATCGCCCTCGGAAAACCGCCGCGTGCCGTCGCCAATCACCTTAATTGCGCCACGCACCGACAGGTAAAAGCCAGCAAACAGGTAAAGGGTGACCAGCACCACCGCCAACAGCGCGGCCGCCCAGGCTTTAAGACTGGCCCGCCCGCTCGCCAGTTGCTCGGCGATCTGCTGATGGACCGTTGAAAACAGGCTGACTGAGGCACTGTCGAGCTGGCCGGCGGCCTCGTCGTAGCGGTCGAAATCCTCCGCCCACAGCTGCACGCTGTCGCTGCCAAAGAACCGCGACCCCGTATAAGGTTCGGTAACCTCGGCATAGGTCTTCGACAGCGTGTCCGACGCCGCGGCAATCTGTTCGGCAACCGACCCCGCACCGGATTCGGAGGAAGCCATCGCTGCGATTTCGCTGCCAAGGTTGACTACCGACGGCCTGGTTGCCGATTCGAGGTAGCCGTAGGCCTTCAGATAGGCACTATAAGCGCCGGCTTGGGCCAGCTTCTGGTAGAGCGGGAGGACGCGGTTGAACAGACGATCCATTTCGCCGAACACCAGCGGGTCCTGATCCTGAACCAGGTGCGCACGGGCCGCGATGGCTTTCATCGCCTCGACATGCCCGAGCACCGGCGTTCCGTGATGCATGAACAACGTATCGACGGCGGTTCCGCGCTCGAACTTCTTTTCCTCGGCCTGGGCGGTAGGATGCGCCGCCTGTTCGGCAAATCCGTGGCCGTCCAGCCAGCGATTGAATTCGGAGGCCTCAGCCGCGTAGCGCTTGCTCTGCTCGTCAATAGTTTCGACGACGTCGGGCTTGTCGCGCGCCTGACGTACAACCTGCAGCGCGGCGACGCGCAAGGCAGCCTGGTGTACAGCCAGGTAGCGCTCGAGCGCCTCGAGCCCGAGCTGCTCCTGTTCGAGCGCGCTGATTGAGCGGTACAGCCCGGACAGCTTGTCACTGGACAACCAACAGTACGGCAGCATGAACACGGCGAGAATAATGACGAATTTTTGGGCGTATCGCGCTCGCGACATCAGCGACAGAACAGGTGTGAAAAACGACATGACGACTCCTTTGCATGCCGACGACTGCGGGGAGGCCGGCGCTCCATCACGCGGCGGGGCCGCGCGCGTGAGGATGCGTTGCAACATTCCTGCCCGATGGATCGAAGTTTTCGTCTTTTTCTGACCGACCGGCCAACATGTTTACCGACCGGGTCCTGGCGCCCATGATTACTGGCAGAGAGCCACCATCCAGCATCGAAATTTAGATTGCTATGACCTTTTCATGTGGACTTGTACGGCCCGATACGCTCTGGAATAGGGCTTGCGGCCCGACTTCGCACCATAATGGGATGCCTCGGGCCGCTTCGAGGTTTTGACTGTCGGTAGCGATCGCAGCCGTTGCTGTGGTTGGCTTGGAAGCAATTCCCGCGATCTACGGACCAGGCGCAGCGATCGAAGATGAGGGCGGGCCGCTGAGCTGTCAGCGCTCGGTCTGCACCTTGGCGCAACAGTGCAAACCGCAGGTCTATGTTGGCGCAACACGCGCTGAATTCGGCACCACGCTATAGCGCCGGGCTGAGCCAGAGAGACGAAGGAAAACCGCAGCGCTCATTGGGCTGGCGGCGAAAGTGCGGGCAGAAAAAGGGGCGACCTAAGTCGCCCTAAATGCCTTGCGTGCTCTGTAACACCAGCGGGATCAACGCTTCTTTTGCGCATCCTTCCAGATGAAATATCCGAAACCGCCGAGGAAGACGACCATCAGGCCGACCGTGACTACCCCTGCGAGCACCACATTATCGACGAACATGATTTCTGCCTCCCAAGCCGTTGTGCTGTCTGATGGCTGCATAGTCGCCCTCTCCCGCCCAAAAAAAGTTGACCGACGTCAATAGGCGCCAAGCCATTGGAAAAAGGCGCCGCAGAAGCTGATCTGGATCAAAAAACGGGGGTTCGGAGGGGGCTGGGGAGGACGCGACAACATCAAACCGTCGCGGTAGCGCTTGAGCAGATGACAGTAAAGCCCTTGTCAGCGCTTCTTCGGCTTGGTCTTGGGCTTCTTCTTCGGCTTGGCTAGCGGCAATGCCTGCTCGAACGCCTCTCGCATCTCGACAAGGCGCTTTTCTTTGATGTCGTGGATACGCTTTTCTCGCTCGGCGCTGAAGTCGATCAGCTTTACATCATTACTCATAAGGCTGGCTCGCAAGTGATCTGGCGGAATGTCAGGTTAAGGCGCGGTTCGGTTACCTTGCGCGTTCTGGCAATCTGATGTTGCCAATAATGCTGCGTCGAGCCGCCCATGACCAGCAGCGATCCATGCTCGAGAGCGATCGAGTGCTCGATACGGCTGGCGCCCTTGCGACGAAAATCGAAGCGCCGCATTGCGCCCAGGCTGAGCGAGACCACCAGCGGTTCCGGCCCCAACTCCGGCTCGTCGTCGCTGTGCCAGCCCATTGCGTCCTGGCCGTCGCGATAAAGATTAATCAGCACGCCATTCAAGCCTCGGCCAACCTCTCGCTGCACCTGCTGGCGAATCTCGGTCAGCAACGGCGTCCAGGGCAACGGCTCGTGGAGCAGACCGGAGTACCGCAGGCGTGCACCGGCGTCGCCATACCAGGCGACCAGCCGCGGCATGGCGAAGCGACGACCATAAAGCCTGAGCTCGGGTTGCGACCAGGGCGTTTGTACCAGCAGCTGTTCCAGCCAATGGTCAGCGGTGTCTGCACTGATCCATCGCGGCAGGTAGCGCAGATCGGCCTGCGGCAGCTCGTTCATCGTGTCGCCGATTTAATCTGCGGGTGGCTCGTCATATCTCTACATCCACCCACAGGCCTTGACGTGGCAGCTCCTCGAGCGCGTCCTGATCCTCTTCGGCAGTCTCGCCTTCGGCCAGTTCCTGAGGACTGTAACCACGCCGACGCTGCCGCCTGCGCTGCTCGTCGTGCAACATCTGTTCGGCTTCTTGCGGGTGTCGCCGATCGAGCCCCACCGAACTTTCATTGGCGCTAGGTTGCACAGGGGCCACCGGGGCCACTTCCGGCCGCGGTTTGACCACATCCTGTTGGGCGGTAACCTGGACGGTGCCCGGTGGAATGATTGGCAGCATCTGTGCTCTCCCTTGAGCAGCCCCGAGCGCAATCGGTGACTTTATGCGGGCCTGCACCAGTTGATCGGCTGAATTGCAGTCGACTTTAACAGCAACGCTACACTGCCTATCGAATCGGCATCTGTCGTCGCTCTATTGGCAGGGTTCCGTTACCATAGCGCGCTTTTTTCACAGGCGGGAGGCAGCATGGCGCAGCAGTATCTACCGGGGCAACGCTGGATCAGCGACAGCGAAGCGGAACTCGGTCTGGGAACCATCCTCATGCAGGATGGACGGATGCTCACCGTGCTCTACCCGGCGACAGGCGAAACCCGCCAGTACGCCGCACGCAGCGCCCCACTGACCCGCGTGCGCTTCGTTCCCGGTGATGAAATCACCCATTTCGAAGGCTGGAAGATGACCGTGCGCGAAGTCGACGACGTCGACGGCCTGCTGGTCTATCACGGCCTCACCGCGCAGAACGAAGCCCGCACGCTGCCTGAAACCCAGCTGTCGAATTTCATCCAGTTCCGCCTCGCCAGCGACCGCCTGTTCGCCGGCCAGATCGATCCGCTGAACTGGTTCAAACTGCGCTACCACACGCTGGAAAACCAGAGCAAACAGCTGACCTCTTCGCTGTGGGGCCTGGGTGGCGTGCGCGCGCAACCCATCGCGCACCAGTTGCACATCGCCCGCGAAGTTGCCGACCGCATCGCCCCGCGCGTGCTGCTGGCGGACGAAGTGGGCCTGGGCAAAACCATCGAAGCCGGCCTGGTAATCCATCGCCAGCTGCTGTCGGGGCGCGCCAACCGCGTGCTGATCCTGGTTCCGGAGAACCTGCAGCATCAGTGGCTGGTGGAAATGCGCCGCCGCTTCAACCTGCAGGTCGCGCTGTTCGACGACGAGCGTTTCATCGAGAGCGATGCCAGCAACCCCTTCGAAGACACTCAGCTGGCTCTGGTCTCGCTGGAATGGCTGAAGGACGACGAACGTGCCCAGGACGCCGCCTTCGCGGCCGGCTGGGATCTGCTGGTGGTGGACGAGGCGCATCACCTGGTCTGGCATCCGGAAGACGCCAGCGCCGAATACAAGCTGGTCGAGCAGTTGGCCGAAGTCATTCCTGGCGTCCTGCTGCTCACCGCAACACCCGAACAGCTCGGTCAGGAAAGCCACTTCGCCCGCCTGCGCCTGCTCGACCCCAACCGTTTCCACGACCTCGAAGCCTTCCGGGCCGAAAGCGCCAGCTACCAGCCGGTCGCCCAGGCGGTCCAGGAGCTGCTCGACGAGGGTCGTTTGTCGCAGGAAGCGCACCAGACCATCCACAATTTCCTCGGCGCCGAAGGCGAAGCGCTGCTCGCTGCGGCCACCGATGGCGACATCGAAGCCAGCAGCCGATTGATCCGCGAATTGCTCGACCGCCACGGCACCGGCCGCCTGCTGTTCCGCAACACCCGCGCCGCGGTACGCGGCTTCCCCGAGCGTCAGCTGCATCCGTACCCACTGCCCTGCCCAGCCGAATATTTGGAACTGCCACTGGGTGAGCACGCGGAGCTGTATCCGGAAGTCAGCTTCCAGACCCAGCAGGAAGTACCCGATGCGCAGAACCGCTGGTGGACGTTCGACCCGCGTGTCGAATGGCTGATCGACACCCTGAAGATGCTGAAGAAATTCAAGGTGCTGGTCATCTGCGCACACGCCGAGACCGCGCTGGATCTCGAAGACGCCCTGCGCGTGCGCTCCGGCATCCCCGCGACCGTGTTCCATGAGGGCATGAGCATCTTGGAGCGCGACCGCGCCGCTGCCTATTTCGCCGATGAGGAGTTCGGCGCGCAAGTGCTGATCTGCTCCGAGATCGGCAGCGAAGGCCGCAACTTCCAGTTCGCCCATCACCTGGTGCTGTTCGATCTGCCGGCCCACCCCGACCTGCTGGAACAGCGCATCGGCCGTCTCGACCGGATCGGTCAGGCCCACGTCATCCAGCTGCACGTGCCCTATCTGGAAACCAGCCCGCAGGAACGCCTGTTCAAGTGGTATCACGAGGCACTGAACGCCTTCCTCAACACCTGCCCCACCGGCAACGCGCTGCAGCATCAGTTCGGCCCGCGCCTGCTAAACCAGCTGGAAGAAGGGGACGATGACGAGTTCCAGGCGCTCATCGACGAAGCCCGCGCCGAGCGCGAGCGGCTGGAAGCAGAATTGCACGCCGGCCGCGACCGTCTGCTGGAGCTCAATTCGGGCGGCGGCGAACAAGGCAAGGCGCTGGTCGAAGCCATCGAAGAGCAGGACGACCAGTTCGCCCTGCCGATCTATATGGAAGAGCTGTTCGACGCCTTCGGCATCGACAGTGAAGACCACTCCGAAAACGCCCTGATCCTGCGTCCCAGCGAAAAGATGCTCGACGCCAGCTTCCCGCTCGGCGACGACGAAGCTGTGACCATCACCTACGACCGCGAGCAGGCGTTGGCGCGCGAAGACATGCAGTTCCTCACCTGGGAACACCCCATGGTGCAGGGCGGCATGGACCTGGTGCTGTCCGGCTCCATGGGCAATACCGCGGTGGCGCTGATCAAGAACAAGGCGCTCAAGCCCGGCACCGTCCTGCTGGAACTCTTGTTCGTCAGTGAAGTGGTGGCGCCGCGTGCCCTGCAGCTCAATCGCTTCCTGCCGCCGCTGGCGTTGCGCTGCCTGCTGGACTCGAACGGCAACGACCTGGCAGCCAAAGTCGCGTTCGAGACGCTGACCGATCAGCTGGAAAGCGTCCCGCGGGCCAGCGCCAACAAGTTCATTCAGGCCCAGCGCGATGTGTTGGCGGTGCAGATTTCCGATGCCGAAGCCAAGATCGCCCCGCGTCATAGCGAGCGTGTCGCCGAAGCGCAGCGCAAGCTCAAGGCCAGTCTCGACGAAGAGTTGGCGCGCCTGACCGCGTTGCAGGCCGTCAACCCGAGCGTGCGTGACAGCGAGATCGAAGCCCTGCGCAAGCAGCGCGAAGAAGGCCTGGCGATGCTGGAAAAAGCGGCGCTGCGCCTGGAGGCGATTCGCGTGCTGGTTGCCGGCTGATTCATGCCTGGCGGATAAGAAAGGCCGGCTGCGAGCGATCGCAGCCGGCCTTTTCGTTTCTGACGGTAACTAGCGACGCGCCACTGCAAGCAGCTGCCGCGCCTTGCGCTGATCGTCTTCGTCGAGTTCTACCAGCAGCTCCGGTTTGCCGGCGATCAACAAACCCAGCGGCACCCCGTCGCGATAGAGGATGCGATTACCCGCCACTGCCGGCACGCGCTCACCCGGTAGCAGCGTCCCGACCTGGTTCAGCGGATCGACCGCCGAGACCGCGATCATTTCCCCCGACAACGGCCGCTTGCGGATCTCTCGTAGCAGGCCGACAGCCTCCGGCAATGCAAACTGTTCGCCCGGCAGCCCGGCAACGAAGCGACCGCCCCGAATCTCGCCCCGCGCCTCGAGCCGGTGGTAGACGCGCAGCAGGTCGCGCCATGGCGGCAGCCAGTCCGCTTCGCGATCCAGCAGCCGCCAGAACACCACGCCATAACGGCGCAACAGCACCATGGCGATGTGTTCCAGGGCTTCGGGATCGAGCGGTGGCCGGCGTGCAGGAGCTGGATCGGCTGTTGTCGCGGTGGCCTTGCGTACCAACGCCCAACGTCCGGCATCGGCCATGCCACCGATAAAGGCACCGCCACGGCTTTGACGACTGCTGCGTGATCGCTTGGCCGCCGGCGCCAACAACGCGCGCAGGCCCGCGAAGCTGTCGGCATTGACCAGCCCCACGGCGACCAGCTCGCCAAGCGCATCCTCCAACTCGCTGCGCAGCAGATGCGCTTCGTGTTGCAGCTCGTCGAAGAACAGTGCGCCCTGCGCCTGCAACGTCTCGAATACCCGCTGCGCGCGTGACGACAGCTCGGGCTGCGGTGCGTCGCTGGCCAGCGCATACCAGGCGGACAGATGCCGGCGCGGCAGCAAGACGATCGGTGTACCGCGCACAGGACCGCTGCTGGCCTTGATACGTCCGGCCAGGCGGGTCCAGACGATGCGCCCGGAGCGGCAGAGTTCGTCCAGCCAGGGCCCGCCGTAATCTTTCAGTCGCGCCGGCAATAGATCGTTCTCCCAAGCGCCGGCGGCGGCCTGGAAGCCTTCAAGCTGCTCAACTACCGGGCCGAGCGCGTCACGCCCCTGCATCCGCGTCGCGTCGGAAAGATGCTGCCAGTCGAACAGGAATCGCATGAAGTCGGCGCGCTCCACCGGCTCGATTTCACGGCGCAGGCGCTTGACCGTGTAACGGTGAATGCGCGCCAGCAAATGTCGTTCGCACCATTCTTCTTCGCTCGTCCCTGGCGTGAAGCGACCGCGTAGCACGTAGCCTTCGGACTCCAGTCGAGTCAACGCCAGCGCGACGGCCGACGCAGGCAAGGCCAGCGGCCGAGCGATCAGCGGGATCCGCAACGGGCCGAAGCCTGTCAATCGCGCGCGGATCAACTCAAGCAACGCGTCGTCTTCGCTCGACGGCAGATCGAAGCCTGGCAACGGCGTCAGGGTCGGCTCACAACAGGCGCTGGGGTAGATCGCCTGCAACAGAGCCAGGCGTTCGATGGGTAACCAGAGCGCGCGCTCCTGCGCGACCTGCATCCGTGTCGCGCGACCGCCACGGGCCAATTCGCTCAGCCACTCGGACCACTGCGGGTCGGCCTGCACCTCGGCTTCGGCCAGGCAAACCAGCCCCATCAGCGCCTCGTGCAATTCGTCCGGATTGCGCGCTTGCGGCCAGGCCTCCTCGCGTACCGCTTCGATTGCTGCGGCGTCCAGGGCACCGAGGTCGTCGCTGGATTCCGGATCGCTCCAGCGCCGATTGAGCACCGCCTGGGTGCGTCGCTCTTCCAGAGGCGCATCATCAAGGAAGGCGTAAGGGCGTGCGCCAAGCACTTCCATTGCCAGTGGCGATGGCATCGGCAGGTCACGGGCCGACAGTTCGATCTCGCCGCCCTCGATGCGCCGTAACAGCGCCAGCCAGCCCTCACTGTCCATGGCGTCGTGCAAACAGTCATCCAGCGTCTGCGCCACCAGCGGATGCTCGGGAATCTCGCGCTCGCCGACAATGTTTTCCAGGCAGGCGACCTGATCGGGGAAGACCGTGGCGAGCAAATCCTCACTCTTCATCCTTTGCAGCTGTGGCGCCACCTTGCGTCCGCCAGCCATACGCGGCAATGCCAGCGCCGTAGTGGCGTTCCAGCGCCAGCGCACGCCGAACAGCGGTGCATCGAGCAGCGCCTGGATCAGCACGCCCTCGGCACTGTTGGAATGCAGGTACCGCCAGACCTCCTCCAGCGGAAAGCTGTGACTGGTGGATAGCGAAAAGATGATCGCATCCTCCGTCGCGGCAGCCTGCAATTCGAAGTTGAAGGTGCGACAGAAGCGCTTGCGCAGCGCCAGACCCCAGGCGCGGTTGATGCGGCTGCCGTACGGCGAATGAATGACCAGCTGGGTGCCGCCGGATTCGTCGAAGAAGCGCTCCATGATCAGCCGCTGCTGCGTCGGCAGCGCGCCCAGCGCGGAGCGCGTGCGCGCCAGATATTCGACGATCTGGCGGGCTGCGGCGTCGGGCAGACCCAGTGTGTCCATGAGCCAGTCGATGGCAGGCTGGAGCCTTGACGTGGTCTGCGAAGCCTCGCCGGCTGCCTTTGCAGGAGCGAGCTTGCTCGCGAATGTCGACACCGCTGCTGTCTCAGAGTCGCGAGCAAGCGCGCTCCTGCAGAAATCCATTTCCGCGAGACGTTCATCGATCTCCCCGCGCAGCCTCGCAACCGCTGCCGAAAGCTCATCGCTGCGCCCGGGCGCTTCGCCCAGCCAGAACGGGATGTTCGGCGGCTGCCCCTGCGCATCCTCGACCCGCACCCGCCCCGCCTCGATCCTGATGATGCGATAAGCGGTATTGCCCAACTGAAACACGTCACCGGCCAGACTTTCCACGGCGAAGTCTTCGTTCACGGTGCCAATGTTGAAGCCCTGCGGTTCGAGCAGCACGCTGTAGTCGGCATTGTCGGCAATGGTCCCACCGGAAGTCAGCGCGGTCAGGCGGCCACCACGGCGACCTCGCAGGCTGCGGTTGACCACGTCGCGGTGCAGATAGGCGCCACGCGCTCCGTGGCGAGTGGTGTAACCCTCGGCCAGCATTGCCAGCAGCGCCTGATAGTTCTCTTCGCTGAGCGTCGCGTACGGCATGGCCCGTCGAACCAGCGCCAGTAGCGCATCCTCCTGCCACTCGCGGCACGACACCTCGGCGATGATCTGCTGCGCCAGTACATCCAGCGGCGCGGCAGGAATCACCAGCGTATCCAGCTCGCCGCGACGCACACTGTCGAGCAAGGCGGTGCATTCGATCAGATCGTCGCGCGAATTGGGAAACAGCCGCCCTTTGGAGACACCGCCGACCTGATGCCCAGCACGACCGACGCGTTGAAGAAAGGCGGAAATGGAGCGCGGCGAGCCGAGTTGGCAGACCAGCTCCACATCGCCGATGTCGATGCCCAGCTCCAGCGAGGCAGTGGCCACCAGCACTCTCAGTTCGCCACGCTTCAGCCGTTGTTCGGCGTCCAATCGCTGCTCGCGGGCCAGGCTGCCATGGTGCGCCGCAACCACCGCGTTGCCGAGGCGCTCGCTGAGATGCCGAGCAGCCCGCTCGGTCATCCGACGCGTATTGACGAACACCAGGGTGGTTCGGTGCTCAACCGCCAAGGCCGCCAGACGATCGTAGACCAATTCCCATACGTCATTGCTCATCACCGCTTCCAGCGGTACCGGCGGCACTTCGAGCGCCAGGTCGCGCGCACGCCCATGTCCGATGTCGACGACTTCGCAGCGGCGGCCAACGCCAACCAGATAATCCGCCACCGCCTCGATCGGCTTCTGCGTTGCCGACAAGCCGACGCGCACCAGCGGTCGTCCGCAAAGGGCTTCGAGGCGTTCCAGCGACAACGCCAGATGGCTGCCGCGCTTGTTTCCAGCGATCGCATGAATCTCGTCGACGATGACGCTACGGACGCCCGCCAGCATCTGCCGACCGGATTCGGAGCCCAACAGCACATAGAGCGATTCCGGAGTGGTTACCAGGATGTGCGGTACCCGTTTGCGCATCGCCGCGCGCTCGGCCTGCGGCGTATCGCCCGTGCGCACCGCGGTACGAATCTCCAGCGGCGGCAGCCCGAGGTGTTGCAACTCAGCGGAAATCCCTGCCAGCGGCTGTTCCAGATTCAAGTGGATATCGTTAGACAGCGCTTTGAGCGGCGAAACGTAGAGCACTGCTGTTTCGTCGGGCAGGCCGCCCTCGGCCAAACCTTGCTGGACCAACTGATCAAGCGCGGCGAGAAAGGCCGTCAACGTTTTACCGGAGCCGGTAGGCGCGGCCACCAGCGTCGATTGACCGGAACGGATCAGCGGCCACGCACGCGTCTGGGCCGGAGTCGGCGCTGGGAAGCTGCGGCTGAACCAACCGGCTACCGCAGGGTGGAACGCAGCCAGCGCATCGTGAACGGGGGTCGGTTTCATACCCCGAATATGCTGCCGCCGCGGCTCGGCTACAAGGGTAAACAATCGCAACCCGTCGCCTGTCAGGAAACGGCAGCCCGTCGCGGCGGTCCACTTCAGACAGCCTGACGATGGAGAACGCCATGACCTACCAACCCCTTACGCTCGACGACGCGATGCAACTCGTCACCGAAGCCTTTCTACCGTGCGGCTGCGTGACCAGCGCCAACCCGGACGAAGACAGTTTCGGCTTTACCGTCATGTCAGGCAGCGGCACTGAGATGCTGCGCGTGCCCAGCGTGTCGCGGGACGAATACAGCAACCCGCAGCATCTGGGCAGCGTCATCGAGCAGGCGCGGCTGGATGTCGAGGACAAGGATCAACGCCTCGAGCCCTGGACCATGCCGTCCATCACCGATGGCACTGGCATTCCAGAAACCCCGCCAAACTATTGATCAGCAACCGACCTGCTCCTTGAACCGAGCGAGGACGATATGACCGATACCGTTCTTCTAATTACCGGCGCCTCCTCCGGCATCGGCGCCGCCACCGCCCGACTCGCCGCCGAGGCCGGATACCGCGTGGCCTTGGCAGCGCGCTCCGAGCATAAACTCGAGCAGCTGGTGAGCGATCTCGGCGGCCCGGAGCGCGCCTTGGCGATCCGCTGTGACGTCAAGGAATATGCCGAACAGCAGGCCATGGTGCAGCAGGTGCTGGATCATTTCGGCCAGCTCGATGCGGTCTACGCCAATGCCGGTATGCCAGGCAGCGAAGGTGGCTTCAGCGGTGCCGACCCTGAGGTCTGGCGTGAAATGCTGTTGACCAATGTGTACGGGGTCGGCCTGACCTTGCGCTGCAGCATCGAAGCACTCAAGGCCAGCCGCGGCCATTTGCTATTGACTGGTTCGGCCGCTGGCCGCTTCGTCATTCCCGGTTCGATGTACTGCGCCAGCAAGTGGGCGGTGACCGCCATGGGCCTCAGCGTCCGCGAGGAGCTGCGCGGTACGGGCGTACGGGTCACGCTGATCGAGCCGGGCATGGTTGATACCCCACTGTTCGACAAGCCGCCCGCTTACGCCCTGCAGCCGGAGGACATCGGCCGAGCAGTGGTTTACGCGCTCTCGCAGCCACCGCATGTGGACGTCAACGAGATGCTCATCCGTCCTACCCCGCCGACGGAGAACCGCTAAGCCAACGGAACGTAGAGGCCCAACGGGCTTGACCCGTGCGTCTCGCCTGTTCGTTCAGCGGATTTTCCAGCGAATAACCACCAGCGCCTTTCGCAATTGCATGTGTACTGCTTTTCTCAAAAGCGCAGTGAACCCATGCAAGGCTCTGGCAGCAATACCGGCAGAAACTTTTGCGCCTCGCTTCGGGTCGCTATAGAGGAACCTTCCGGCCGTTCCAGGCGTTGTACATTCGGTATCGAACAAGGGGGGAACCCATGGGCAACCTGGCCGAACAGCCAAAGCAGCAACCGGCGCTCGCTGAGCTGGACTATCTGCTGCAGCGCTACCGACAAGTGCGCGCCACCAGCGAGGCGATCTGTGCACCGTTGCAGGTCGAAGATTACGTCGTTCAGAGCATGCCCGACGTCAGTCCGCCGAAATGGCATCTGGCGCATGTCAGCTGGTTCTTCGAGGCCTTCCTGCTCAAGCCCTATCTTGCCCGCTACAAGCCGCTCGACGCAGCCTATGACCATCTCTTCAATTCGTACTACGAAACCCACAGCACGCCCTTCCCCCGGGCCCAGCGCGGGCTGATTTCGCGGCCCGGTGTGGATGACGTCTATCGCTTCCGCCACCACGTCGACCTTGCCATGGACGAGCTGCTGGCCAATCCTCCACAGCGGCACGCCGCAGAAATCCTGCGCCGGGTGGAACTGGGCCTGCAGCACGAACAGCAGCATCAGGAATTGCTGCTGATGGACATCAAACACATCCTGGCGCAGAACCCCCTGTACCCCGTCTATCGCAGCGACCTCAAGCCGGCACCGGCGCTGCACAACGACCGGCTCCGCTGGCATGACTTCGCCGGCGGCGTGCGTAACATCGGCCACGCCGATGGCGGCTTCGCCTTCGATTGCGAGATGCCGCGGCATCGGCAGTTCCTCGAAGATTTCCAGCTGGCCGATCGTCCGGTCAGCAACCAGGAGTACCTGTCGTTCATCACCGATGGCGGTTACGCACGGAGCGAGCTCTGGCTGTCCGATGGCTGGGCGCAGATCCAACAGCGTGGCTGGTACGCGCCCTTGTACTGGCTGCGCCGGGACGACACCTGGCACGAGATGACGCTGGGTGGCCTGCGGCCCTTGGACCTGGAGGCACCGGTCTGCCACGTCAGCTTCTACGAGGCCGATGCCTATGCGCGCTGGGCCGGTGCCCGGTTGCCCACCGAAGCCGAGTGGGAAGTCGCGGCGATGGACCGGCCACTGCGTGGCAATTTTCTCGAGAGCGATCATCTGCAGCCAGTTGCGGCGAACACGCCGCATGAAGGCCCGGCGCAACTGTTCGGCGATGTCTGGGAATGGACCGCCAGTGCCTACCGCCCCTACCCCGGCTTCCATCCGTTGGAGGGCAGCCTGGGGGAGTACAACGGCAAGTTCATGTCCGGCCAGATGGTCCTGCGTGGGGGTTGCTGCGCCACCCCTGAAGCCCATATTCGCGCCACCTACCGCAACTTTTTCCAACCAGCCATGCGCTGGCAATTCGCCGGGCTGCGCCTGGCCAGGGAGCTATGAAAAATGGCACTAGCCGTTCATTTCCATGACCAGACGCCACCGACACACGACACATCCCTGCGTGACGAAGCGCTGGCGGGATTCGCCGCCGCGCCTAAGCGAATCTCGCCAAAGTTCTTCTATGATCGGCGCGGCTCCGAGCTTTTCGAGCAGATCTGTCTGCAGCCGGAATACTACGTGACCCGCACCGAAGAAAAGATTCTTGCAAACGCGGCGAACGACATCCTCGAGATCGCCGGGCCGCAGACCGACCTGATCGAACTGGGCAGCGGCGCCAGCCGCAAAGTGCGCCTGCTGCTCGAAGGGCTGCGTCCGGTCAGCTATCTGGGTATCGATATTTCCGAAGACTTTTTGCTCACCAGCACCCAGCGTCTGGCGGCCGATTACCCTTGGCTGGAGGTGCATGCAGCCTGCGCTGACTTCTCTGACGAGCTGAAGCTGCCGGACGACTTCACGCTGCACCATCCGCTGGTATTTTTCCCGGGCTCAAGCATTGGCAATTTCACCCCGCTGGAAGCCCGCAAGCTGCTCGGGCATCTGCACGAAATCCTTCCGCCCGGTGGGGGCGTGTTGATTGGCGTCGACCTGGTCAAGGACAAAAACGTGCTTGAGGCGGCCTATAACGACCGTGCTCACGTGACGGCAGCGTTCAACCTCAACGTGCTGCAGCGCATCCGCCAGGAACTGGATAGCGATGTCGACCCCTCACGCTTTACCCACCGGGCTTTCTTCAATGAGCAGGACTCGCGCATCGAAATGCACCTGGTCAGCCGTGAGGCGCAGGATGTAACCATTGAAGGCCAGCGCTTTCACTTCGATGCCGGCGAAAGCTTGCACACCGAGAACTCCTATAAATACACACTGGCGTCTTTCGCCAACCTCGCCAGCAGCGCCGGCTTCGACTGCAGCGGCCAATGGACCGATTCCAGCGACCTGTTCAGCGTGCACTACCTGCAACGCCGGCAATGAGGGCAGCACGGCTTCCCCTGTCGATCGGCCTTTTGGTCGGCGCGTTGAATCTAGGCCCGGCAATGGCCGAGCCCGCTCCTTTGCGCATCAAGGACGTGCAGCGTTGCGGTGACCTCTTGGCGGCCGATCAGCTGACCTTTTGTTTGCGCAGTACCGGGCTCGTCAATAGCGACGAGGTCAGGCTGATACTGGGCGGAAAACCGGTCGAAGCCTCGCCGCTTGGCGATGGCAAGCTGCGCCTGTCGCTGCGTAAGGATGAGCACCAGAGCGGTGCGCTCCGGCTGGAACAGGGCAAACGCCAGAGCAACCCGGTGTGGCTGACGCTGAACGGCAGTCACGTGCTGGCGGCAGGCCCTGACGAGGTGGCGGAGAACATGGAGGGGCTGAGCACCTATCTGAATCTGATCAGCCTGATCATCGAGGAAAACCACGACGGCCTGGATGAAGCGCGCCGTCTGGCCAGCAAATACGGCGCCGAAGTCGTCGGCGCCATCGCACCGCTCAATACCTACCAATTACGGCTGCCAGTGAAGGATCTGACCGAGCGAGACGCCATGGTGCTACGTCTGGGCAACGAGGTGAGCGTGGACGCGGTGGTGGTCGAGGAATCCGGCCCCGAGGAGCCAGTGGAACAGGACCAGGACAAGAAGCCCCGGAACAGCGAATGGGTCGCCAATCGGTTCCTCGACGCCGTTGACTATTACCGGCATCGTCTGCCGGCCCAACAGGGACCGACCAAGACGCATCCGGTGCGCATCGGCGTCATCGAACGCAACCTCGACTTCGACTCACCCGAGTTCGCCCAATACATTGGTGAGTGCGAACCGCAGGCGCCGCGCACCTGCGTGTACGCCAGGGATGCTGAAAATCCGACCGAGCACGGCACCACGGTAACCGGCATTCTCGCCGCGCGCAGTGAGGCACCGGGCGACAGCGGCTTTCTGAGCGCACTGGAACCGGCCAGCGCCGGCTTCGAGGTCATCGTCGAGCGCAACTCCGATGCCGGCATCACCGCCAATGTCGCCGCCTCGGTCAATCTGGTCGAGGACGGTGTGCGGGTGCTGAATTGGAGCTGGGGCATCCATCGCGTCGGCGCGCGGGACGTCGAGGGCGAGGAGGTCGACTCGCTGATTCGCTCCGGCATTGCCATGAGCGGCTACGAGGAATTGCTCGAGGAGTTCTTCCTCTGGCTGCGCCGCGAGCATCCCGATGTGCTCGTGGTGAACTCCGCCGGTAACGGCTCGGCCCACTCCGGCCAGGACGATTACCGGCTACCCTCCTCGTTCATCACCGAACAATTACTGGTCGTCGGTGGCCACCAGCGCAACGGTGACCGTGACGTTCCGGTCACGCATCCCGAGTACGTCACCAAGCGACCGTCGTCGAATGTCGACATGCGCGTCGACATCACTGCTTCGGCCTGCACCCGCGCGGCAACGCTGGAACCCGGCAAACGCGGCGACGTGCATTGCGGCACTTCATACGCCACCCCGATGGTGACCGGGATCGTTGCGGCGATGCTCTCGATCAACCCGCAGCTTGCTCCTGATCAGGTGCGCGAGCTCCTGCGCCGCAGCGCACTGACCATCGGCCGCGACCAGGATTTTGAAGCGGCAGAGGCCGACGACCTGACCGCACCGATCCTGCCGTCTGAGCGCAGCTATCAGCTGAACGACAAAGACATCGGCCGGTCGGCCCGGCTGGACATGCGCAAGGCGCTGGAGCTGACCTTCGACAGCCTGAATCAGGCGCGATAGCCGCATCTGTCGACTGGCCCGTTCAGCGGCCAGACTGCTCTCTCTATACGGTATCGCAACCCCCACGAGGATGCCTTTCTTTCATCTGCCGTTGCTTACGACAGCGCACCTAAGTGCCTGGTTAACGCTTCGCTTGTTCACTTCTTCTCTCCCCGCGAAATATCCTGCAATAAACAACTCTATCTATTTGGGCAAATCGCGAATCAACAAGCGAAACGATAAATGCCACGAAGCACGATTAGTATATTTAGCTGTAATTTAGAAAATTACTGTAAATCAATAACTTAAAAATATAGCAAGTAATAGCTTATTAACATCACATGCTATCAATATGAAATTAAATAATTAAAACGTTGGTTATTGGCGATTTACCGGCGCCAAAATAATTTTACTGCCTGACATTCAATCTATATAACGCCTATTCATGCAAAGCGAGTCACCGGCCCCGCCGTTTCGCTGCGTTGTGTATATAGGTGGCGTCGTCGGTAGTGCTTCGTTTGTTACATCACGCCGGGAATGCTTCCGAATTTTTTAAAAGGCACCTGTGCCTTTTGTCGTATTAAGTTTCGGAGATATCAATGTCCCTCAGAGCAGTTTCGAACGTGCCAAGAACGGTACTGGGTGCCGTCGTGCTGACCGCCATGTTTGGTTTCACCGCGCCCAGTCAGAAGGCACATGCAGCCGCCTCGAACACCAGCACCGTGCAAACCATCGCCACCGCCAAGGTCAACGACTTCACCAGCCCCCAGTGGCACAAGGGCATCTGGCGCCAGTCCGCCGGATTTTCCATTCCGGCGACAGCTGCCAGCAAAGCAGCCTTCAAGAAAGGCGCACAGGTGAGATTGGCGAACGGCCAGATACGTACGGTGAAGGTCGTCTATTTCTCCGGTGCGCACATGAGCGTGATGCTTTCGGGTACGACGCTTGACGCTGCGACCACTGGCTACCCACGTACCGTTGCGGCGCTGGGCTCGGCGCCGGTTTCCACCACGCCGCCAGCGACCTCCACGCCGACGCCAGGCACGACAACCCACAGCAGCCCCATCAACCACTACACCAACAACGACTGGCTGAATGGTGTTTGGCGCAAGTCGGCGGGCTTCTCCATTCCCCTGACCACAACCAACCGCTCGGTTTTCAAGCCAGGCGCCTCGGTCAAGCTTGCCAACGGCCAGACCCGCGCCATCACAGCCGTGTACATTTCCGGCAACAACATCAGCGTGATGCTCTCGGGCGGTGCGCTCAGCGGTACGCTCGGTTATCCGAACAAATTGTTCTCGGCTACCAGCACAGCGGCACCAAAGCCGCCTCCTACTCCGCCAAGTCTGCCTTCTGAGCCCGCGGTCACGCCGCCTGTGAACCAGACGCCAGCCCAGACCGTGGCGATGAACGCCTTCAACGGCGGCGACTTCGTCAATGGCGTCTACAACACGAGCAAGTTCAACGGCCTATCGGTCAAGGCGACAGCCGAGAACAAGGCCGCATTCCATAAAGGCGCGAAGATCCGGTTCGCCGATGGCCAAGTGCGCACCATCAAGCTGATCTACCATTCCGGCGGCAACATGACCGTCATGGTCGATGGCGGCACCCTCAACGGTAAGGCCGTGGGTTATCCGCGCACTATTTCTGTCAGCAGCACAGGATTCACCGCGCAAACCCCGAACGCCGGCAGCCAGGCACCCGCTAACGGCGGTGCACCGGCAAACCCCATCAACCTGGTGGGCATCAACCTCGCCGGTGCCGAGTTCGGCGCCGACGTCGCGCTACCCGGCACTTACTTGAAGCAGTACATCTACCCCGGCGAAGCGGACTTCAAGCGCTACGCCGAGCGCAACCTGAAACTGGTGCGCCTGCCGTTTCGCTGGGAGCGGATCCAGCCGCGGCTCAACGGCGAGCTGAACCGCGCCGAGTTGGCCAGGTTGCTTACCACGTTGAACCATGCCAAGAAATACAACATGCAGGTCATCCTCGACATGCATAACTATTATCGCTACTACGGCAAAATGATCGGCTCCAATCACGTACCGGTGAGCGCCTTCGCCGATGCCTGGAGGCGCATCGCGCAGCAGGTTGCCAATCACCCTGCGATCTACGGTTACGGCCTGATGAACGAGCCTCACACCACCAACGGCAAGTGGCCCGCCGCCGCTCTTGCGGCCGCCAAGAGCATCCGCAGCATCGACTCGCAGCACTGGGTGATCATTGCCGGCGATCGTTGGTCAAGCGCCTTTCACTGGCCGTCCTACAACACCCGGCTGGTCAGCGATCCCTGGATGCGTGACGCCAAGAACAACCTGATGTTCGAAGCCCACCTGTATTTCGATAAGGATTATTCCGGTTACTACAGCAACCGGAACGAGGTCTATGACCCGATGATTGGTGTGGTCAGGGCCAAGCCCTTCGTCGAGTGGTTGAGCAAATACCGCCTGCGTGGCTTCATCGGCGAGCACGGCGCACCGGATTTCTCGCCTTCGGCCGTGGCGGCGACAGACAACCTGCTCCGGTATCTCGGCCAACATTGCATCCCGAGCACCTACTGGGCGGCCGGCCCTTGGTGGAACGACTATGCGCTGTCGCTGGACGTTAAAAACGGCAAGCCCCGCCCCCAGCTACCGGTGCTGCAAAAACACGCCGCCAACAAGGCTTGCGGCGCGGTCGGCCCGCTGTGAACGACTGCGCTCCGTGCTCGGAGTAGCACAGGCCTCAACCCGTAGCCACGGCGTCGAAGACTTCCGGGGTGAGCGCCGCTTCCCCCTTCTCTTCCAGCCGTTGGCGGTGGCTGCCATCGCCACCTTCGAGCATGCGCAGCAACTGCGAGCCGCGCTCGGTCAGGACGAAGTTCTCGCCGTTGCCGCCCTGTTCTTCCGGTCGCGTCACCATGAAGCCGCCCTCGAATAACAGGCTCTCGTAGTTCTGCGCCTCAGCCTTGAGCGAGTCGAGGTTGGGCAACGGCTGGCCAGCATCTTCCATCGCCAATGCATGTTCGTCGGCGTACTGGCGCGGGGCGAAAGCCTCGTTGCCGGGCTTCTGCGCTTCTCGCAGCAGGCGCAGCATCAGGTCCCAGTCGTAAGTCATGTCCTTTCTCCTGTTGCGCCGCTTCAGCAGGGCGGCTCTTGCTAATACGGACCCTACCGATGGCGGCATGGTTCGATCATCGGCGTGGCCGCAGAGGCTGAACTAAAGCGCGTCGCCGGCGATCCACCGAACAAGACGTTAGAAGGAGCGCACCATGAAATACCTGATGATTCCCCTCGCCGCCGCCCTGCTCGCCAGCCAGCCGGTATTCGCCGAATGCACCACGGATCAGGTCAATGCGAAGGCTAAGGAGCTTGCCCAACGGGTGAACCAGTTGACCGAGAGCGACGCTGAGCGTGCAGCCGAAATCAACGAGGAGCTGCGGGACATGGAGGTTAAACAGACGGCCGACCAGTTAGGCGACGAATGCCAGGCCTATGACAAGCGGCTGCAGCACGTGGAAGAGGCAGAGAAGAAAGCCGACATCGCACCGGCAGAGAAGCGCTGAGAAGCGGAACCGGGGCAGCAGCGCCGCCCCGGCGATAGGCAAATTATTCGGCGGCTGGTTTCTTGCGACGCAACGGCGCCAAGCCGTCCTGACTGACGATCTGCGACGGCGGTGTCTCGCGCTTGGCGTTTTTTGGCCGTTTGGCGGTCGGTTTGCTAGCCGGCTTGGCTTTCTTGTCGACGGCCTTTTTCTTGTCGTCCTTTTTCTTCTTGGTGCCCGCCGCCTTGCCTGAAGCCTTGAGGTTCTTCGGGCCCATGTAGCTCCCCTTCAGCCCCTTGATGACGCGTCGCTCGAAGCGCTGCTTGAGGTAGCGCTCGATGCTCGACATCAGGTTCCAGTCGTTATGGCAGATCAGCGAGATCGCCAGCCCCTCGGCACCAGCGCGCCCGGTTCGGCCGATCCGGTGCACATATTCATCACCCGAGCGCGGCATGTCGAAGTTGATCACCAGATCCAGCCCTTCGATATCCAATCCGCGGGCCGCCACGTCGGTGGCGACCAGCACCTTGACCCCACCTTCCTTGACCCGGTCGATGGCCAGTTTGCGGTCCTTCTGGTCCTTGTCGCCGTGCAGCACGAAAGCCTTCACGCCCTCGGCCACCAGACGGCCATACAAGCGGTCGGCCTGCACGCGGGTGTTGGTGAAAATCACCGCTTTCTTGTAGGTCTCGTTGGCCAGCAGCCAGTGCACCAGCTTTTCCTTATGCTCGGTGTTCTCGGCGGTGATGATCTGCTGGCGGGTGCCCTCGTTCAGCTCGCTGACGCGGTTGAGCTGTAAATGCAAAGGGTCACGCAATACATTGGCGGCCATCTCACGCAAGGCGGCGCCGCCGCTGGTGGCAGAGAACAAAAGGGTCTGCTGGCGCTTGGCGCATTCACCGACCAGGCGCTGCACGTCGTCGGCGAAGCCCATGTCGAGCATGCGGTCAGCTTCATCGAGGATGAGCAGCTCCACGTCCTTGAGAATCAGCGTGCCGGCGTTCAGGTGCTCGATCATGCGTCCCGGCGTGCCAATGAGGATATCCGGCACCTTGCGCAGAATCGCGGCCTGAACCTTGAAATCCTCGCCGCCGGTGATCATCGCCGACTTGATGAAGGTGAACTGCGAGAAGCGCTCGACTTCCTTGAGGGTCTGCTGGGCCAGCTCGCGGGTCGGCAACAGTATCAGCGCGCGCACGTCGGTGCGCACCACCGCATCGCCAATCAAACGGTTGAGCATCGGCAGTACGAAAGCCGCCGTCTTGCCGCTGCCGGTCTGCGCCGTTACCCGCAGGTCACGCCCTTCAAGCGCCGGAGGTATGGCCGCCACCTGCACCGGCGTCGGCTCGACGAATTTGAGTTCGGCGACCGCCTTGAGCAGGCGTTCGTGCAGGGCGAATTGGTCAAACAAGGGTGACACCTCGGGTAAGTCGAAAAAACGTCGCATAGATTAACGCGTCCAGCCGCCGCGGAGGCGGCTTTATGCGGCCTGACCTGTTCCGTCGACGAGACGAGCGCCGTGCGGGTTATGCAGGCGCGGCGGATGCCTGGCGGTGCGATCGCGGCCAAGCAGAGTTGCAGATGCGGCGCGAGCGGCTCGTCAGGAAGAGGTCTGCGGCTCACAGGTCAGTTTGATACGCAGGCGGATCACGTCACGCTTGAACTTGGCGACCAAGGGTTTACGCTCGCCAGCTTTCAGGACGGTATGACGGGTGCGCGGTGCCTCCGGCCCATTGCGGAACACCGCCGTACAGTCGACCGCGCGCTCGCCGAAGTTCTGCAGCATCAGACCGCCCATGTCCCGGTCGATGGTTTCGGTGGTTGCCAGCACTTCGGCACCATTGAGCTCCTGCTCCACTTCCACTGGATAGCTGACGGCCAGAGCGCTCAGTGGGATGATGGCGAGCGAAGCGAACGCGGCGAAGCAGATGCTTTTCATTTTTGTAAGGGCTCCTGATTAAGGCTTGCCAGCGTACCAGACAGACGCAACAGGAAAACCATGGAATGAAAGTGCCACGCGTCACCCTCGATCAATGGCGAACCCTGCAGGCGGTGATCGACCACGGCGGCTACGCCCAGGCCGCCGAGATGTTGCACCGTTCGCAGTCATCGGTCAGCTACACCGTGGCGCGGATGCAGGAGCAGCTGGGCGTACCGCTGCTGCGCATCGACGGCCGCAAGGCGGTGCTCACCGACGCCGGCGACGTGTTGCTGCGCCGCTCC
Source organism: Stutzerimonas stutzeri (assembly GCF_000590475.1). NCBI lineage: Bacteria > Pseudomonadati > Pseudomonadota > Gammaproteobacteria > Pseudomonadales > Pseudomonadaceae > Stutzerimonas > Stutzerimonas stutzeri. The sequence goes on from NZ_CP007441.1 coordinate 3,441,632, forward strand.
CGGCAACTGGTCGCCCAGGCCGGGCAGCTCGAAGAACTGGCGCATCACATGGAGCAGGGATGGGAAGCCGAAGTCCGCCTGGTGGTGGACGCCGCCTACCCCAACGCCAAGCTGATCCGTGCGTTGACCGAATTCATGCCCAAGAGCCGCGGTTGCCGGGTTCGGCTGCGCGAAGAGGTGCTGTCCGGCGTCGAGGACGTACTCAAGGACGGCACCGCCGATCTCGCCATCAGCGGCCTGGACATCACCGGCTACCTCGGCGCGGAGCTGAGCAACGTCGAATTCATCGCGGTGGCCCACGCCAACCATTCGCTGCACCAGTTGCAACGCAAGCTCAGCGTGCAGGACCTGCAGAGCCAGATGCAGGTAGTGGTGCGCGATTCCGGCCAGCGGCAGCCGCGCGACAGCGGATGGCTGGGCGCCGAGCAACGCTGGACCGTGGGCAGCCTGGCCACCTCGGTGGGCTTCGTCAGCAGCGGGCTCGGCTTCGCCTGGCTACCGCGTCACATGATCGGACGCGAGCTGGCCGAAGGCGTGCTCAAGCCATTGCCATTGGTCCAAGGCAGCATTCGCCGCCCGTTGTTCTATCTCTACACTAACCCGAACAAGCCGCTCGGCCCGGCAACGCAGATTCTCATCGACCTGATCAAGACGTACGATGCGCAATCGCAGCCTGCCAACGGCGGGCTCGCCCAGGCTTCCACCCTCACCAGGACTACATCATGAAACGACTTGTACTCGCCGCCTGTTCATTGCTGCTCGCTGGAAACCTGCTGGCGGCGGAAAACCCGCACGTGTTGCTGAACACCAGCATGGGCGAAATCGAAATCGAGCTGGAGGCCGAGAAGGCGCCGATCAGCGTGAAGAACTTCCTCAGCTATGTCGAACGCGGCTTCTACGATGGCACTGTCTTTCACCGCGTGATCCCCGGCTTCATGGTTCAGGGTGGCGGGTTCAATGAGGGCCTGAGCCAGAAGAAGACTGGCGAACCGATCAAGAACGAAGCAGACAACGGCCTGCACAACGTCCGCGGGACGTTGGCGATGGCGCGCACACAGAACGTCAATTCCGCTACCAGCCAGTTCTTCATCAATCACCGCGACAACGCGTTTCTCGACCACGGCAGCCGCGACTTCGGCTACGCAGTGTTCGCCAAGGTGGTGCGCGGCATGGACGTGGTCGACCAGATTGCCCAGGTGCCAACGGGCAACCGCAGCATGATGCAGAACGTGCCATTGACGCCGGTGAAGATCGTGACCGCGAAGAAGCTGTAACCTCGACACCGCCACCGCTGACGCACGCAGCTCGCAGCCGTGCGTCATGACCACCAGCACAGGAAAGCTCCCATGAGCGATCAGCATCCCCTCAATACGGCGCAAGGCGAAGCCAAACTGCTGCAGGATCTGCTGAGTGCCGAACGCGCGGGCGCCAAGGTCGCGGGGGAAAGCCTGCAGCATTGCGACGATCCGGCGCAGCGCGAATTGCTGGACCAGATTCGCCAGGGTGAAGTCGACAGCTGCAGGCTGGTGCTCAACTGCCTCAATCATCTGGGCATCGCGCCCAACCGTGAAACCGGAGCGTTCTATGCCAAGGCCATGGCCATCGAGTCGCTGGACGAGCGCCTGCCCTTCGTCGACAGAGGGCAGCGATGGGTGATCCGCAAGCTGCGCGAATACCTACCGGGCTGTGAGGACGCCTTCATCCGTACCGAACTGGAAAAGATGCTGGCTATCCACGAGATCAACAGCCGGGCCGCCTGAGCAAACCGACCCGCCATGCGACGCTCAGCGCTGTGCGTCGTTCCAATAGCGCCGCCAGCGCGCAACCAACTGCTCTGGAGCTTCCACATAGAAATCGCCGCCGATTTTCAGCGCACCGCTCTGCAGCTCGCTGCGACGTTCGGCAATCATTACGTCTAGGCGCTCACGCAGGCTCGGCTCACCAAACAGCTCGGGGTGCCGTTGTTTCAGCTGCTGCATCATCGCCAGGTCGTGATCGTCGCCGAGCATGTCGGCCAGGCGCTTGAGCGTATCGCTACGCAGTTGCATCAGCGTCGGCCAGCTCGGCGCGAGCAGTCGCGTCTGGTACCAGTGATCCTTGACCCGCTTGCGCCACTGGTGAAGCTGCTCATCGCTCAGATCGAGACGAGCCTTGGCCAGCTCCGCACAGCCATCCGCGTAAGTACGTTGCACGCCCGCGGCAAACAGATCGAAGTCGTTCGTCGCCAGCTTCCACTTCTCGACCCGCTCGCGGAGCGACTGAAGCTCAGCTGTCGCCTCAACAATTCGCTGATCGATGCCGCTGGTCTCGGTCTCACCACGTCGTGCCCGGTCCCGTAGCCGCCGCCGCGTTTTTCTCAGCCCCTCTTGCGCAAAAGATTCAGGAAACCGCTCCGCCAGCAGATCCCAACTTTCCAGCATCGCAGCGGCATCACGGGACTCGGCCAAAGCACGCCCGAGGTCGCGCAAGCGTTGGTTCTCGCGTTTGAACTCGCCGCCCAGGGGCTCGCGTACCAGACGCAACAGCGCGCGCAGCTCCTTGAAGCGTTTGCGCGCCTGATGCACGCCTTCGGCCCGCTCGGCTGCCGGGGCGCTGAGCGCCTCGATGGCCTTGTCGATGCCCTGCCGGGCAACCTTGCGCACCTCGGCGGCAGGGTCCTTTGGACGAAGCTTGTAACCCATGACAACTCCCGATCAGACCCGAGCGCCTTGTGGAGCAGGCACTCACGAAATCAACCGTAACGCTTCTTCGCCTCGATGGCCAAGCCACTGCCGATACTGCCGAAGCGGTTGCCCTCGACATGGCGCGCCCTGGGCAGCAATCCGGCAATGCTCTGGCGCAGGGCAGGAATGGCACTGGAGCCACCGGTGAAAAACACCGTATCAATGTTCTCGTGCTTGAGTCCGGCGCTGAGCAGCAATTGACTGACGTTGTCGCGGATTCGTTCGAGCAGCGGATTGATGGCCGCTTCGAATCCCCCGCGGGTCAGGCTCGCCTGCAACCCCGTTTCGATCCGCGCGAAGTCGATCAGGTAGCGGTGCTGCTCGGTCAGCTCGATCTTGCCCTGCTCCACCTGCATCGCCAGCCAGTGTCCGGCGCGCTGCTCGATCAGGCTGAACAGCCGATCGATACCCGTGGGATCGACGATGTCGTAGCGCATGCTCTGCAGCGCACGCAGCGAGGCCGGAGCATATACCGCGTTGATGGTGTGCCAGGTGGCGAGGTTGAGATGGGTGCTGGTGGGCATCGGCGCGTCGCTCTTCATCCGGCTGCCATAACCGAACAGCGGCATCACGCCCTGCAGGCTGAGCTGTTTGTCGAAATCAGTGCCGCCGATGTGCACGCCCGAGGTCGCTAGAATATCGCTCTGCCGATCATCGATGGCGCGCCGCTCCGGTGACAGCCGCACCAGCGAAAAATCGGAGGTACCACCGCCAATGTCGACGATCAGCACACGTTCTTCCTGCTCGATACGCGACTCGTAGTCGAAGGCCGCGGCAATGGGCTCGTACTGGAACGACACGTCCTTGAAGCCGATCTTGTTTGCGGCTGCGGCCAGCGTCTGCGCCGCTTCCCGGTCAGCTTGGGGATCATCATCGACGAAGAATACCGGTCGCCCCAGCACCACCTCGTCGAAGACTCGTTCGGCGCTGATTTCGGCGCGCCGCTTGAGCGTGCCGAGGAACAACCCGAGGATGTCCTTGAACGGCATCGCACTGCCCAGCACGGTCGTTTCGCTCTTCAGCAGTTTGGAGCCCAGCAGACTCTTGAGCGAACGCATCAGCCGGCCTTCGTAGCCCTCCAGGTACTCGGACAGGGCCAGGCGCCCATATACCGGGCGACGCTCCTCGGCATTGAAGAACACCACCGATGGCAGCGTGTGCTGATCGTCTTCGAGCACGATCAGCGGCTCGCTGGCGGGACGCCACCAGCCGACGGTGGAGTTGGAGGTGCCGAAGTCGATGCCGCAGGCGCGGGCGGGTGACGAGTTGTGCATGTGCGTTCCGGACTGCCAAAAACGGCCGCGCAGTTTATGCGAGCCTGCCGGCAAATGCTGGTCAATCGTCGGAGAGATCGAGGGACCGTCGGCAGCACGGCTGCGCTGCCGACGGCGGGGGTTCAGGCCAGGGCGGCTTCAGCTTCGCTTGACGACAGGCTCATGTCGTCGGTCATGCGTTTGGCGTCATGACAGAAGGTGCGCGACGCCTGAAACAGAAACACCATGGTCAGCAGCAGCGAGGCCGGGATCAGATACATCGCGCCGTGCAGCCCCTCTGCGCGGAACACTTCGCTCATCTCACTGGCGCCAGCGGCCAGCATCGCCGACTCGGCGAAATGATCCGACAGCAGTCCAACCACCACCGTGCCCATGCCGCCGCCGAGCAGGTACAGACCCGCGAAGAACAGTGCCATCGCGGTGGCCCGCAAACGCGGTTCGACGACGTCCTGAATGGCGGTGTAGACGCAGGTGTAGAAATTGTAGGAAAACAGCCAGCCAATGCTGAAGACCGCAACGAATACGCCAACCTCGATCCGACCGGCGAGCAGCGCATAGCCGGTAGCAAGGGTGGCGATGGCCATGCTCGCCGCCGCGAAGATCAGTCGGCCACGAGCGAAGCGCTGATGAATCTGGTCAGCGACCCAGCCGCCCAGGGTCAATCCGATCAGACCGGTCAGCCCAACGATCACGCCGGTCGCGACCGAGGCCTCTACCAGCGGCACCGCGTGATAGCGCATTAGCAGCGGCACCATGAAGGCGTTGCAGGCATAGGTGGCGAAGTTGAACGCCAGCCCGGCCAGCACCAGCCACCAGAAAGTACGAATCGCCAATACCTTGCGTACGGGCTGCTGTACGGCCTCCTGAGAAACCTTAACCGTCTCGGCGGCGCCGCGCTGGGGCTCCCTGATGAAAAAGATGAACAGCGCCAGCAGCAAGCCGGGAACAGCGGCGATGAAGAATGGCGCACGCCAGCTACCGAAGTACGCCACCATCGATCCGATGGTGAAGAACGCCAGCAGCAGCCCAAGCGGCAGGCCGAGCATGAAGATGCCCATCGCCCGAGCGCGCTTGTGTGCTGGAAACAGGTCGCCTATCAGCGAGTTCGCCGCTGGCGCATAGCTGGCCTCACCAATGCCGATGCCCATGCGCACCAGCAGGAAGCTCCAGAAATTCCATGCAAACCCGTTGACCGCCGTCAGGCCGCTCCACACGGTGAGGCCCCAGCCCATGATCTTGCGGCGCGAACCGATATCGGCCATACGCCCCAAGGGCACACCGGCAATCGCGTAGATGATGGTGAACGCGGTACCGATCAAACCCAATTGGAAGTCGTTGAGGTCCCACTCCAGGCGGATCGGTTCGGCGATGATGGCGGGAATCGTGCGGTCGAAGAAATTGAACAGGTTGGCCAGAAACAGCAGAAACAGGACGCGCCAGGCGTTCGCGGCTTGGGTGGATGGCTGCATGACGTCGCTCTCGATTTATTGTTCTATGCCGGCCGTCTGACCGACTCGACGCCGACTCTAGAGCGCTGGCGCTCGTCTGTCTGTGACCATCATCTGCGCTTATGCCGGACAATGCGGCCGTTCAGTGCTTTCGCCACGTTTCCAGCCAGCCCAGGCCGCCATGGGTATCCGTGCCTTCGGGTCGATATTCGGCCGATAACCAGCCGTCATAGCCCACCGCTCGCAAGGCATCGATCAGCGGCTCGAACGCCACCGAACCGGTGCCGGGCGCGCCGCGACCGGGGCAGTCGGCGAACTGCACATGGCCAATGCGCGAGCCCAGCAGGCGGATACCTGCGGCTACGTCCAGCTGCTGCCGAGCCATGTGATAGAGATCCAGCTGCGCCTGGCAATTGGGGTGATCGACCCGTTGCAACAAGGCGTGCAGATCGTCCGGCGTGTTGACCAGAAAGCCCGGCATATCCAACGGGTTGATCGCCTCGCAGACCACCCGGATGCCCAGCAGCGCGAAGGCCTCGGCGCTCTTGCGCAGATTGCCCGCCAGGGTCTCCAGCGCCTGGTCGCGAGTCAGACCCTCGGCCAGTCGACCGGGCAGTACGTTGACGCACATCGGCCGCACCATGGCCGCGTAAGTCAGTGCTTCCTGCAGGGCAGCATCGAAGGCTGCTTGCCGTGACGGGACCGCAGCCAAGCCGGGACCGCCCTGCGTGAAATCACCGGCTGGCAGATTGATCAGCACCAAAGGCAAATCTGCACGTTCGAGCTGTTCCTTGAGATGGATCGCTGGCAGTTCATAGGGAAACTGGATCTCGACACCGTCGAACCCGGCAACGCGGGCCGCCATGACGCGCTCGGCAAGCGGCAGCTCGTTGAACAGCATGGACAGGTTGGCAGCGATCTTCATGAGTTCTGCTCCCGATACATATTCACCAGCGTGGACGGATCGTTTTCAAGGTTTCCTTGGCTGCCATGCAGGCGCATCAGCTGCGCCGCCAGCCCGGTCATCGGCGTAGCACTGCCTTCTTCGCGTGACAGTTGCACGGCCGTATCGAGGTCCTTGAGCAAGGTCCGCACATGCCATTTCACCGGCTCGAACTCGCTGCTGGCCATCTGCGGAGCGAGGATCTGCAACGGTTTGGAATCGGCGAAGCCACCAGCGAGCGCCGGTGCGATCAGGCTGGCGTCTACGCCGGAGCGCTCGGCCAGCGCCACCACCTCGGCAATGACCAGCGCATTGCAAGCGACGATCATCTGGTTGCAGGCCTTGGTCACCTGACCTGCGCCGACATCGCCCATATGCGTCAAGCGCTGCCCCAGATGCGCCAGTATCGGTCGTACCCGCTCGATGTCTTCACTTCGGCCACCGGCCATTATCGCCAGGCTCCCCGCCTCGGCGCCGGCCGTGCCGCCGGACACGGGTGCGTCGACCCAGCGCATGCCACTGCGTGCCTCGAGCTCGGCAGCCAGGGCGCGCGTGGCGGCCGGCTCCAGGCTGGAATGATCGACCAGCACCTGCCCCGCCCGTGCACTCTCGACGATGCCACCGGCGCCGAACACCACCTCGCGCACCACCGCCGTATCAGCCAGGCACAGCAACACCACATCGGCCTCAGCGCAAAGCTCGGCGGGGCTGTTCACCTGCCGCGCGCCGGCTTCGACAAGGGGCGTGCATTTTTCTGGCGAGCGGTTCCAGACGGTCAGCGGAAAACCGGCGGCAAGCAACCGACGGCACATGCGCAGCCCCATCAGGCCGATGCCAGCAAAAGCAATGGATGGCAATTCAGACATCAACGTAATCCTTGAGCAAAAATGACGGCGATTCTAGCGCCGCAATGACCGCTGCGAATAAGCGTTCCTCAGAACACCTCGCCTTTGTCCCAGAGGCGCACCAGCTCTCCGGGGGCCTGTTCCTCGGGAATCTGGAGAACCATTTCGTCGTCGCGCTCGTTTTCCCGATAGCGCAGCTCAATCTGGTAATAACGGCGATCGCCCTGCCCGCTGGTACCGGTAGCCAGCGGCAGGCAGCCTTCCAGTACCGAGCAGATCTGCCCACGTTGTTGCTCATCGCAACGGGCAAAGTCGATCTCGCGCGGGCGGCTGAGCGCCTGCATTGTGGCAAAACCACCTTGCCTCGACAGGCGAACGGTCGCGTCATTGCCCAAAGTCGGTAGCTGTTTCATGGAGCCTCCTCAGTTCACCATCACTCCGACGCCCGCCCAGGCCTGTTCCACCGCCTGCGCCTCGCCATCACCGAAGCGAACGGTCGCGTTATCCACCGTTAACCGGGCGAACGCGACGAAATCCGCATCATTGGCCAGGCGAGGATCGCACAGGGTGTCGTACCAGATGCGCCCGGCCTTTTCCCAGGCGTGGCCGCCGATCGCCGTGGCAGCAAGATAAAACGCACGGTTGGGAATGCCGGAGTTCAGGTGCACACCGCCATTGTCATCGCGGGTGTCGATAAAGTCGCGCATGTGCCCGGGCTGTGGGTCCTTGCCCAGCAACGGGTCGTCGTAGGCGCTGCCGGGATTGGCCATCGAACGCAGCGCCGAACCCTGCACCTTGTCTGTCAGCAGCTCGGCGCCGATCAGCCAGTCGGCCTGGTCCGCCGTCTGCTTGAGGCTGAACTGCCGGACCAGCACGCCGAACACGTCGGAAACCGACTCGTTCAAGGCACCGGACTGATTGAAATACACCAGCCCGGCTTCGCTTTCGGTGACACCATGGGCCAACTCGTGGGCCACGACATCCAGCGAAAGGGTGAAACGATTGAAGATTTCGCCGTCGCCATCACCGAAGACCATCTGCGCGCCGTTCCAGAAGGCGTTTTCATAGCCGACACCGTAATGCACCGTCCCGACCAGCGGGAAGCCGTGGTTGTCGATGGAATCGCGACCGAATGCCTGCCAAAAGAACTCGTGAGTGATCCCAAGCGCGTCATAGGCCTCGTCGACCGCTGCGTCGGCGACCGGCGGCTGGCCTTCGATCCGCGCCAGCACCCCCGGCAGCACCATCTGCTGCTGGGCGTCGTGAATGCTACGCCGCGGCGCCCCCGGCCGGCCGCGTTCGGGCAACACACTGACCATCGGCTGGCGATTGGGCGGCCCTGAGTTGGGCAACAGCTTATTTACGTGACCCAGCGTGCCCAGCGCGCGTTCGCGCTGCCATTCCGAGCCGTTATCGATGATGTGCCGCAGGATATAGGGCGGGATGAAGCCGTGGCACGAAGTCCGACCGAGCATGAAGAGCCCCCTTCAAAACATATGGCTGCCGTGTGCACCCATACCTCTCTGATCAGGTCCTGTCCGTTGCGTTGCTTCGTCCGGCTATTTATTTGTCGGCGTCGACAAAGCGAACGAAAACGCCATGCGAGCCGGCCTGCCCACGCCATCGGTAAAAAGCAGCAGCCGCGAAGCGCAGCCTGGAATGCCCTGAGGACTAGTCTAGCTGTCGTTCGCCGAGTGCCCCAGTCGCGCCGGGACAGACTTGCCCTCCAGTGCGCGGATCGCTTCGTCCAGCTGCTGAATGCAGAGATCGATGGCCATCTGCCGCAGCGCATCCGGCCACTCATGGTCGGACACCGGTTCGACCAGATCGAGCAAGGCGGAATAGCCGACGAGCATTCCATGCTTGACCTTCAGCGTCTGGCCATCGCGCAACAGGGTTACAGGGTCCCGCGAGACGATTGTCGCGCCAGCGCCGAGCATTTCGTCGATGTGTTTTCGAAGGGCGTGGAATGTACGTTTGTCTTGTTGCTCTTCCATAGCAATTGGCCATCTTCCATGAAGGCGGCGATTCTAGGACAACCGTGAACTGAATCACAAAAGATTTCCACGGCCTGGCAAGCGCGTCAGATCAGGTGCGAGTGATCGTCCTTACGCTGACGTCCATCGCTGGGCGAAGATTTTCAAGGTTGCAGCCCAACAGTTCCGCTGAAATAGCCATGCGACTTGCACCGCCGCACCTCTCTACCTCTATAATCCGCGCGCTTTCCGCTATTGAACCGGAGAACCACAATGTTGAAGCGAACCCTGGCAGCCCTTGCCGGCCTTGCCGTATCCCTGTCTTTTGTTACCGCTCATGCGGCCGAAACCCTTCGGGTATCGGCCATCCCCGATGAAGCCCCGACCGAGCTGATCCGCAAGTTCGAACCGCTGGGCCAATACCTCGAAAAACAACTGGGCATGCCGGTGAAGTTCACTCCGGTTTCCGACTACGCCGCGGTGGTCGAATCCCTTGCTTCCGACCGTCTCGACCTCGCCTGGCTCGGTGGCTTCACCTTTGTCCAGACCCGCCTGAAGACTGGCGACGCGATTCCACTGGTGCAACGTGAGCAGGACGAGAAATTCACCAGCAAATTCATTACGGCCAATCCGGACGTGGAAACGTTGCAGGACCTCAAGGGCAAAACTTTCGCCTTCGGCTCCGTGTCTTCGACCTCCGGCAGCCTGATGCCACGCTACTTCATGATCAGGGACGGCATCGACCCCGAGCAGTTTTTCAAGCGCATCGCGTATTCGGGCGCGCATGACGCCACCGCTGCCTGGGTCGAAGCCGGCAAGGCCGATGGCGGTGTGCTCAACGCCTCTGTATGGGACAAGCTGGTCGCCGCCGGTAAGGTCGACACCGACAAGGTCCGGGTGATTTCTACCACACCGCCCTACTTCGACTACAACTGGACGGTCCGCGGCAACCTGGATCCTGCGCTGGTCGCCAAGATCAAAGCCGCCTTCCTCGCGCTGGATCCGGAGAACCCGGAACACAAGAAGATTCTTGATTTGCAAGCCGCCAGCCGCTTCATCGAGACCCGCCCGGAGAATTATGAAGGCATCGAGCAAGCTGCGCGCGCCGCTGGCCTGTTGAAGTAATTCCCCACATCCGACCCGCCGCGGTCGAGGTGCCGCCAGAATCGGACGGCTCGGCCTCACGCCCGGCCGTGCGGCGACAATGCCCTCGTGGCGATGCACCAGGAGATCCGCCTGATGCAGCGCCTAGGTAGCCAAGATGAGCCGTTCGTTAACTGTTTCACCTGCGCAAGCTCGCCACACGGCCGCTCATGCTTCATTCCTGAGATTGTCCGGCCTGACGCATCGTCATGCGAACGGCCAGGTGGCGCTGCAAGACATCGAGCTCGCGATCGCAAAAGGTGAGCGAGTCGCGATCATCGGCCCGTCAGGAGCCGGCAAGACCACCCTGTTGCGCCTTTTGGCCAGCCATATCCAGCCGAGCGGTGGGGATCTCGAGTTGCTTGGATGTTCTCCCTGGTCGCTGTCCTCCGGAGCGCGGCAGAAGCTGCGCAGGCACATCGGTCTGATTCATCAGGCGCCACCGCTTCCGCCTCGCCAGCGGGTCATTACCGCGGTTCTGGCAGGGCGCCTCGGCGCCTGGTCGCTGGGACGCAGCCTGGTCAGCCTGATGTACCCGCTGGACAGGCAAGGTGCCGCCGAAGCACTCAGCCGGCTGGATCTCGCCGACAAACTCTACGAGCGCTGCGATCAGCTTTCCGGCGGACAGCTGCAACGCGTCGGCATCGCCCGCGTGCTCTATCAGCAGCCCGAGCTGATCCTCGCCGACGAACCGGTGTCAGCTATGGATCCGGTGCTCGCTGCCTATTCGCTGAACGTGCTCAACCGCGAGAGCCTGCGCCGCCAAGCGACCTTGCTGGCCAGCCTGCACGCCGTCGATCTCGCGCTCGACCATTTCCCGCGCGTCATCGGGGTTCGTGCCGGTCGTATATTGTTCGATAAGCGCTCGGCAGAGGTGACCCCAGCCGAACTGGAGGCGCTGTACGTCAACGAGCAGCTGGACACCACGCACACCTTGCTGCCCTTGCCCGACCAGCCTTTGCACATTCCGCGATGCTGAACCCCGTTATCGCCCATCGCGACCCGGCCAGCGGCCCGCGCCTGGCGGTGACCCTGCTGGCGCTGGCCTTGCTGTGGCCAGGCCTGTCGCTGAGTGAGCTCGACCTCGGCGTGCTGCTCGACGGCAGTAACGCCGAAACAATGGGCGTGTTCCTCTCGGGTTTCTGGCCGCCCGCACACGACGAAGCCTTTATTCGGCTGCTGGGGCGTGCCACGTTGGAAACGCTTGCCATCGCGACGGCGGGCATGGCGTTGGCACTCGTCGTAGCGCTGCCCTGTGCGTTGCTGGCCACGCGAGCGTTATCGATCTCGGCGCTCAGCCGCGCCGGCCGCCCGCGGCCATGGGCGCAAACGGTGCGCTGGCCGGTACGCGGACTGCTGATCCTGCTACGCAGCGTGCCGGAGATCGTCTGGGCCTTGCTGTTCGTCCGTGCGGTGGGCCTTGGCCCTACCGCCGGGGTAATGGCCATCGCCATCACTTACGCCGGCATGCTCGGCAAGGTCTATGCGGAGATCTTCGAATCAGTGGACCCGCTGCCGACCCGGGCGTTGCTCGGTGCCGGTAGCTCGCGGTTGCAGGCGTTCGCCTACGGTGTGCTGCCGCAAGCGACGGGCGAAATGTTGTCCTATACCGTCTACCGCTGGGAATGCGCAGTACGCGCCTCGGTGGTGATGGGCTTCGTCGGTGCCGGCGGGTTGGGCCAGCAGATGGACCTGTCTATGCGCATGTTCGCGGGTGGCGAAGTTGCGAGCATGCTGCTGACCTTCCTGGTGCTGGTGTTGATGGCGGACCTGATCAGCCAGCTGCTGCGCCGGAGATTCGTGTGAGATCGCTTTCGCGCTATGTACTGCCGCTGTTGTTGATCGCTGCGGTGGTCGGCTCGTTCGTCTTTCTGCAATTCGAAGCCAGCGCGATGCTCAGCCATGATGGCCTGGAACAGATGGCCAGTTACGCCTCGCGCTTTCTCAGCCCCGACCTGTCACCTGATCATCTGCGAGCGATCAGCTACGGTGCGCTGGAAACCCTGGCCATGTCTGCGGTTGGCACGCTGCTGGCCGCCCTGCTCGGATTGTTGCTGGCGCTACCGGCGTCGGGCCGCTTCGGGCTGGTTGCAAAAGGTTTCTCGCGACTGCTGCTCAATGCACTGCGCGCCATTCCCGAGCTGGTCTGGGCGGCGCTAATGGTGCTGGCCGCCGGCCTGGGGCCTAATGCCGGAACCCTGGCGCTGGCGTTGCACACTGCCGGTGTGCTGGGACGACTGTTTGCTGAAGCCCTGGAAAACACGCCGAGTGCCCCGGCCGAGGCGTTGCGCCTTGCGGGTAGCAATCGCCTCGCAGCCTTCTGTTACGGCACCCTGCCTACGCTGTGGCCACAGCTGATGGCTTACAGCCTGTATCGCTGGGAAAACAACATCCGTATGGCCGCCGTGCTCGGTTTCGTCGGTGCGGGCGGCCTGGGGCAGATGCTCTACATGAGCCTCAGCCTGTTTCAGGAGGCCCAGGCCTCTTCGGTGATCCTGGCCATGCTGCTGATGGTGCTGGCGGTCGATGCGCTCAGCGGCTGGGCCCGGATGCGCTGGGTGCGCGGCTGAGTTGAATCAGTGCAGGCTCGGTTTCGCTGCCCTTTCCTGTACCAGCACCCAGGGCGCCACCACCACTGCCCATAATTCAGGATCGCGCTCCAACCAATCCTGCGCCTGTTCGGCCTCGAGCTTACCCATATGGCCTTTTGCCAGCCATGCGGCTACTGTATCTCGATCATCCTGGGCCACGGCCTGCGCGGCCTCGATCAGATCGAAGTCGCTGGCGACGCGCAACAGCGCACCGCGGGCGAAGAAGGGTTGCAATTCCTGCCAGGTGATCGGCGCGGTTTCGCCCAGTAGCTTGGCATAGAGAGTGCTTGGATCTTCGCTCATGGGTTTCACTCGTTACAGGAAAGGGCGCAATGATAGCGCCCGAGTGAATCCCATCAAATGGATGGAATCCTGACTGGGCAAACAGGTGCTGACGCTTCTACACTGTGCCGGTACAGTTGCCGTACCGTTTGGGGACGTTTGCCCCTTAACGACACTGCAGCCAGCAGGATTCAAACAATAATGATGCAAGTGGAGCGCATATGAAGACCAAGCAACGTCTGTCCAAACTTTTCATGGCTATCGCTTTGACCGGAGCCGCGAGCTATACGCTTGCCGCCGACACAATCAAGATCGGTTTGGCCGGCCCAGTCACCGGGGCCGTTGCGCAGTACGGGGACATGCAGTTCATCGGGGCCCAGATGGCCATCGAGCAGATCAACAAGAAGGGCGGCGTCAGCGGGCAGCAACTGGAAGGCGTCGTGTATGACGACGCGTGCGACCCCAAGCAGGCGGTCGCGGTCGCCAACAAGATCGTCAATGACGAAATCAGCTTCGTGGTCGGTCACCTGTGCTCCAGCTCGACCCAACCGGCGTCCGATATTTACGAGGACGAAGGCATTCTGATGATTACCGCGGCGTCGACCAGCCCGGACATCACCTCGCGTGGTTATGAGCTGATCTTCCGCACCATCGGCCTGGACAGTCTGCAAGGCCCGACCGCCGGTAACTTCATCGCTGATCATGTCAAGCCGAAGAACGTCGCCGTCATCCATGACAAGCAACAGTACGGCGAAGGTATTGCCACCGCGGTGAAGCAGACCCTGGAAAGCAAAGGCGTCAAGGTCGGCCTGTTCGAAGGCATCAATGCCGGCGACAAGGACTTCTCCTCGATGATTTCCAAGCTCAAGCAGGCAGGCGTCGACTTCGTCTATTACGGCGGCTATCACCCGGAACTCGGACTTTTGCTGCGCCAAGCCAAGGAGCGCGGTCTGAACGTGCGCTTCATGGGACCGGAAGGTGTCGGCAACAAGGAAATTTCGGCTATCGCCGGCCCGGCTTCCGAAGGCCTGTACGTGACCCTGCCGAAGTCCTTCGATCAGGATCCGCGTAACCAGGAACTGGTCGACGCCTTCAAGGCGAAGAATCAGGACCCGAGCGGCCCGTTCGTATTCCCGGCCTACGCCGCGGTCCAGGTCATTGCCGAGGGTATCGAGAAAGCCGGCAGCACCGACACCGCCAAGGTCGCCGAAGCGCTGCGCAGCAACTCTTTCGATACACCGACCGGCAGCCTCGCCTTCGACGAGAAGGGTGACCTGAAGGACTTCAATTTCGTGGTTTATGAATGGCATCAGGACGGCACAAAGACCGAAGCCAAGTAAACCGGTAACCAACCCAACCGAAGCCCACGGCAGCCGCTGTGGGCTTTGTTTTAGCTGATCGGGGCTGACCCGGCCACAAGCAATTGGGCCGCCCCCGCAACACCTTCATCCACGCGAGTGCCTGCATAGCGCTGGCCCGCCTCGAAGCTGGCAATGTGCGTGATCCGCACGGAGCCCTTGGCGCTGCATTTCTCCGTGCCGCGTGTTCGAAGCAGGTCCGCATTGGCGGTCGAGCACGGGCTGCTGGGTGTTCAGGAGAATGTAATGCCTGAGCTTTATCACTACTTCCAACAGCTGATCAACGGCCTTACCGTTGGCAGCACCTATGCCTTGATCGCCATCGGATACACGATGGTCTACGGCATCATCGGCATGATCAACTTCGCCCATGGCGAGGTGTACATGATCGGCTCCTACGTCGCGTTCATCGCCATCGTCGGGCTTTCGATGATGGGGCTCGATGCGCTACCCATCCTGATGATCGGTGCGTTCGCCGCAGCCATCATCGTCACCAGTGCCTACGGTTACAGTATCGAACGGGTCGCTTACCGTCCGCTGCGCGGGAGTAACCGGTTGATCCCGCTGATTTCCGCAATCGGCATGTCGATTTTCCTGCAGAACGTGGTACTGCTGTCTCAGGATTCGAAGGACAAGGCGATTCCCAACCTGATGCCGGGCAACTTCATCTTCGGTGAAAGTGCCATGAACGGCGTGGTCGTTTCCTATATGCAGGTGCTGATCTTCGTGGTCACCATCCTCGCCATGCTGGGCCTGACCCTGTTCATCTCCCGCTCACGCCTGGGCCGCGCCTGCCGCGCCTGCGCCGAAGACCTGAAGATGGCCAACCTGCTGGGCATCAACACCAACAGCATCATCGCCCTGACCTTCGTCATCGGTGCAGCGCTGGCGGCGATCGCCGCCGTGTTGATCAGCATGCAGTACGGGGTGATCAACCCGCATATCGGCTTCCTGGCGGGTATCAAGGCCTTCACCGCCGCTGTACTCGGTGGCATCGGCAGTATTCCTGGCGCGATGCTCGGCGGCCTGGTGCTCGGCGTCGCCGAAGCCTTCGGTGCCGACATCTTCGGCGATCAGTACAAGGACGTCGTGGCCTTCAGCCTGCTGGTCCTGGTGTTACTGTTCCGCCCGACCGGCATTCTTGGTCGCCCGGAGGTTGAAAAGGTATGACGCGCAATCTTCGTACAGCCTTTTTCAGCGCGCTGCTGGTCTTCGCCGTTGCAGTGCCGGTTTTCGGTCTGAAGCTGACCACCGTGGGCATCCGTCTTGAAGTCCATGGCAGCGACGCGAAAACCTTCTGGATCATCGCCGCCTGCGCGGTTGCCATGTTCGTCTGGCAGCTGTTCCGTCATCACCTGGCCGCCGGCTGGGCGGCCAGTCCCAACCTGCCGACGATTCCAGCTGGCGCTGGCAGCTTCCTCACCCTGCCTTCGACCCAACGCTACATCATCATCGGGCTGATTCTGCTGGCACTCGTCTGGCCGTTCTTCGGCTCGCGCGGCGCGGTGGATATCGCCACATTGATCCTGATCTACGTGATGCTCGGCCTGGGTCTGAATATCGTGGTGGGCCTGGCCGGCCTGCTCGATCTGGGCTACGTCGGGTTCTATGCCGTCGGTGCGTACACCTACGCCATGCTCTCGCACTACTACGGGATCGGCTTCTGGGTCGCGCTGCCAATCGCTGGAATGATGGCCGCGCTGTTCGGTTTCCTACTGGGTTTCCCGGTGCTGCGCCTGCGCGGGGATTATCTGGCCATCGTGACCCTGGGCTTCGGCGAGATCATCCGTCTGTTGCTGCGCAACATGACCGACCTCACGGGCGGCCCGAACGGAATCAGCGGTATCGACAAACCCACCCTGTTCGGCCTGTCGTTTGACCGTCGCGCCGCCGAGGGCATGCAAACCTTCCACGAGTTCTTCGGCCTGGACTACAGCTCCATCAACAAGGTGATCTTCCTCTACCTGATCGCCGTGCTGCTGGTGCTGCTGACGCTGTTCGTCATCAACCGCCTGCTGCGCATGCCGATCGGCCGGGCCTGGGAGGCGTT
Source organism: Stutzerimonas stutzeri (assembly GCF_000590475.1). Taxonomy (NCBI): domain Bacteria; kingdom Pseudomonadati; phylum Pseudomonadota; class Gammaproteobacteria; order Pseudomonadales; family Pseudomonadaceae; genus Stutzerimonas; species Stutzerimonas stutzeri. Next base: position 3,458,265 of record NZ_CP007441.1, read on the forward strand.
GCGCGAAGACGAAATCGCATGCCGCGCGCTGGGCATGAACCCGACCGTGATCAAGCTCACGGCGTTCACCCTGGGTGCAAGCTTCGCCGGTTTCGCCGGCAGCTTCTTCGCTGCGCGTCAGGGCCTGGTGTCGCCGGAATCGTTCACCTTCATCGAATCGGCCATCATCCTCGCCATCGTGGTACTCGGCGGCATGGGCTCGCAATTGGGGGTGATACTCGCCGCCATCGTGATGATCCTGCTGCCCGAGCTGATGCGTGAGTTCAGCGAGTACCGCATGCTGATGTTCGGCGCCCTGATGGTGCTGATGATGATCTGGCGTCCGCAGGGCCTGCTGCCCATGCAACGTCCCCACCTGGAGCTGAAGCGATGAGCCGCCCGATTCTTGAAGTAAGCGGCCTGACCATGCGTTTCGGTGGCCTACTGGCCGTCAACGGGGTGGGCCTGACCGTACACGACAGACAAGTGGTTTCGATGATCGGCCCCAACGGCGCCGGTAAGACTACTGTGTTCAACTGCCTGACCGGCTTCTACCAGCCGACTTCGGGCGAAATCCTCCTCGATGGCGAGGCGATCCATGGCCTTCCCGGGCACAAGATCGCTCGCAAGGGCGTGGTGCGTACCTTTCAGAACGTCCGCCTGTTCAAGGACATGACCGCAGTGGAGAACCTGCTGGTCGCTCAGCATCGTCACCTCAACACCAACTTCCTCTCCGGACTGCTGAAGACCAAGGCCTTCCGCAAGAGTGAGCACGAAGCGATGGATTTCGCCGCCCACTGGCTCGAGCAGGTCAACCTGACCGATATCGCTAACCGTCCGGCGGGCACCCTCGCCTACGGCCAGCAACGTCGCCTGGAAATTGCCCGCTGCATGATGACCCGCCCTCGCATCCTCATGCTCGACGAGCCCGCCGCAGGCCTCAACCCAAAGGAAACGGAGGACCTCAAGGCCCTGATCGGCATGCTGCGCGACCAGCACAACGTCACGGTGCTGCTCATCGAGCACGACATGAAGCTGGTCATGAGCATTTCCGACCACATCGTTGTGATCAACCAGGGCTGCCCGTTGGCCGATGGCACTCCGGAGCAGATTCGCGACAATCCGGACGTGATCAAAGCCTATCTGGGGGAGGCGTAACCATGCTGTATTTCGAAAACGTCTCGACTTTCTACGGCAAGATCCAGGCATTGCATAACGTCGACGTCGAGGTCCGCAAGGGTGAAATCGTCACCCTGATCGGCGCCAATGGTGCAGGCAAATCGACCTTGCTGATGACGCTGTGTGGTACGCCGCAAGCGTCTTCGGGCAGCATTCGCTTCGAAGGCGACGAGCTGGTCGGCCTGCAGACATGCGACATCATGCGCCGAGACATCGCCGTGGTCCCCGAAGGGCGGCGCATCTTTGCCCGCCTGACCGTGGAAGAAAACCTCGTCATGGGGGGCTTCTTCACCGATAAAGCGGATTTTCAGGAGCAGTTGGACAAAGTGCTGCTGCTTTTTCCGCGATTGAAGGAGCGCTTCCAGCAGCGTGGCGGCACGATGTCCGGCGGCGAGCAGCAGATGCTTGCCATCGCCCGAGCGTTGATGAGCAAACCCAAGCTGCTGCTGCTCGACGAGCCATCGCTGGGCCTGGCGCCGATCATCATCCAGCAGATCTTCGAGATCATCGAACAGCTGCGCCGGGATGGCGTGACCGTGTTTCTGGTCGAACAGAACGCCAATCAGGCGCTCAAGTTGGCTGATCGCGGCTACGTGTTGGAGAACGGACGCATCGTCATGCAGGGCAGCGGCGAAGAGCTGCTGGTCAACCCCAAGGTCCGCGACGCCTATCTGGGCGGTTGATCGAAGGGAACCGAAAAAGCCGGGCGCTCGCCCGGCTTTTTCATGCCCGACCACCCGCTACATAGGATGAGTGCAACCCATCGCCTTTCCCCATCAATGCCGATGGTGGGTGGTGACAACACAGCCGCAAGCTATTATTGTGCCCCGCTAGGCGCTCAACTGGCGTCCCCCTGGATCAGCAGACAGGGCATAACTGAGCTGGCAATTCTGAACTCAACTCAGGAGACGCCGGCCATGACTGCCAGCCGTATCTGGATCAAAAATCCCCTCGCCCTCTTTACCGCCAACGAGCAAAAAGCCGCTGGTGGGCTCGTCATCGACAAGGGCGTCATCGTCGAAATGCTCGACGCCGGGCAATCGCCCTCCATGCCTGTAGACAGCACATTCGATGCGCGTGAACACGTCGTGCTGCCTGGACTGATCAACACCCATCACCACTTCTATCAGACGCTTACCCGCGCCTGGGGCCCCGTGGTCAATCAACCGCTGTTCCCCTGGCTGAAAACCTTGTATCCGGTCTGGGCACGACTGACGCCGGATCGCCTTGCCCTAGCCAGTAAAGTCGCACTGGCGGAGCTCCTACTGTCCGGTTGCACCACCGCGGCCGACCATCACTACCTGTTCCCGGATGGCCTGGAGAACGCCATCGACGTGCAGATCGAGGCGGTCCGCGAATTGGGTATGCGGGCCATGCTGACGCGTGGCTCCATGAGCCTGGGCGAAGCCGACGGAGGCTTACCCCCGCAACACACCGTGCAGACGGCCGAAGCCATTCTGGCCGACAGCGAGCGCTTGATCAGCCGTTACCACGAACGTGGCGATGGGGCACAGATCCAGATAGCCCTCGCGCCCTGCTCGCCCTTTTCGGTCACTCCGGAAATCATGCGTGCCAGTGCCGCTTTGGCCGAACAACACGATGTGCGCCTGCATACACACCTGGCCGAAACCCTCGATGAGGAAGATTTCTGCTTGCAGCGCTTCGGCTTGCGCACAGTCGACTACCTGGACAGTGTCGGCTGGCTGTCCGAACGCACCTGGTTGGCGCACGGCATCCATTTCAATGAAGATGAAATCGAGCGTCTCGGAAAGGCAGGCGTGGGCATCTGTCATTGCCCAAGCTCGAATATGCGATTGGCGTCAGGGATTTGCCCAACCGTTGCGCTGGAAGCCGCTGGCGCGATCATCGGCGTTGGCGTGGATGGCTCGGCATCGAACGACGCCTCCAACATGATCCTTGAAGCCCGTCAGGCGCTGTATATCCAGCGCCTGCGCTATGGGGCGGAGCAAATCACGCCAGAGCGCGTGCTCGGTTGGGCGACCCGCGGCTCGGCACGCCTTCTGGGACGTACCGATGTCGGCGAGCTGAGCGTCGGCAAGCAGGCCGACCTGGCCATGTTCAAGCTTGACGAGCTGCGCTTCTCCGGAAGTCATGATCCGATTTCGGCGCTGCTCCTGTGCGGCGCCGATCGGGCCGACCGGGTTATGGTTGGCGGACAATGGCGCGTCACCGATGGGCAGATAGAAGGTCTTGACGTCACCGGCCTGATTGCCGACCACAGCCAGGCGGCGCGTGAACTGATAGCGGGCTGAGCGATAGATCATCGCTCAGCATGGGCGATTCCCCCGGCGAGACATCTCGCGTCGTAACGGTTCAGGTTACGGCGCGAAACTTCGCCCCGCTCATCGCCGGACACGAGCGGCAGAACCCTAGCACTCGTTCCGACGAGACATCGCGCCTGTCGATGTAAGCAGCAACCTCCGCCCACCTGGGCCACACTCCATACATGAACAAAGAAGCCGAAGCGGCATGCACTTTGCTGCGGAAAGCTCGCTCGTCGACTCTGCTGACTTTTGGGTCAGGAATTAGTTGACCGAAAAGTCAGATAAGGCTAATTTCCACCACCAGAGCCCAGAACAAAAATCCCCGGAGGCCCTCTTTGATCCAGTTCCTACTCAATCGAGAACTGCGCCGTGAGCAGACACTCGATCCGAATACCACCGTGCTGGAGTACCTGCGTGAATATCGCGGCAAGTCCGGCACTAAAGAAGGCTGCGCCTCCGGTGACTGTGGCGCCTGCACCGTCGTGGTCGGCGAGCTCGACGGTGACCGCCTGCGCTACCGCACGCTTAACTCCTGCCTGACGTTCGTCTCTGCGTTGCACGGCAAGCAATTGATCGTTGTTGAAGACCTTAAGCATCAGGGCCAGCTGCACAGCGTTCAGCAAGCCATGGTCGACTGCCACGGTTCGCAGTGCGGTTTTTGCACGCCGGGTTTCGTCATGAGCCTGTTTGCGCTGCAGAAATCAGCGGACGGTTACGACAAGGCCGACACGCACGAAGCCCTGGCCGGCAACCTGTGTCGATGCACCGGCTACCGTCCGATTCTCGAAGCCGCCGAGCAGGCTTGCTGCAGCAAGCAGCCGGACCAGTTCGACGCCCGTGAAGCCGAAACCATCTCCCAGCTCAAGGCCATCGAGCCGCGCGAAACCGCCGAGCTGAACAGCGGCGACAAGCGCTGCCTGTCCCCGCTGACCGTGGGCGACCTAGCCGATATCTACAGCGCCAACCCCGACGCCCGCCTGCTGGCTGGCGGCACGGACCTGGCTCTGGAAGTCACCCAGTTCCATCGCGAGCTGCCCGTGATGATCTATGTCGGTCACATTGCCGAGATGAAGAAAGTAGAGGTCACCGACAGCAGCATTGAAATTGGCGCAGCCACACCGCTGACCGACTGCTACGAAGCGCTGGCCAACGAATACCCCGACTTTGGCGAGTTGCTGCACCGCTTCGCTTCACTGCAGATTCGTAACCAGGGCACGCTCGGCGGCAACATCGGTAACGCCTCGCCTATCGGTGATTCGCCACCACTGCTGATCGCGCTGGGCGCGCAGGTGGTGCTGCGTAAAGGCAGCACCAGCCGCACCTTGCTTCTGGAAGACTACTTCATCGATTACAAGGTCACCGCCCGCGAACAAGGCGAGTTCATCGAAAAGATCATCGTGCCGCGAGCCCAGGCGAACCGCGTTTTCCGTGCTTACAAGGTATCCAAGCGCTTGGACGACGACATATCGGCAGTCTGCGCGGCGTTCGATCTGAAGCTGGAAGATGGCGTGATTGACGATGCCCGCGTCGCCTTTGGCGGCATGGCGGCCATCCCGAAACGGGCGGTGGCCTGCGAACGTGCGCTGATTGGCGCGCCGTTCAATGCCGACACTATCGAGCGAGCCTGCGAAGCGCTGGAAAAAGATTTCACGCCGCTCACCGACTTCCGTGCCAGCCGCGAATATCGCCTGCTGGTTGCACAGAACCTCCTGCGCAAATGCTTCCTTGAGCAACAGAGCCCGGAAGCCGAAACAAGGGTGACCGCATATGCATAAGCCAACCAAGACCCAAGCAGAAATCGCAGCCCTGTTCACCCAGGACCTGGTGACCGGTGTCGGGCGTAGCGTCAAGCACGACAGCGCGCCCAAGCATGTCACCGGCGAAGCGGTATACGTCGATGACCGTCTGGAGTTTCCCAACCAGCTGCACATTTATGCCCGCATGAGCGACCGCGCCCATGCACGTATTGTCCGCATCGATACCGCACCCTGCTATGAAGTGCCGGGCGTCGCCATCGCCATCACGGCCAAGGATGTGCCCGGCCAGCTGGATATCGGCGCGGTGATGCCCGGTGATCCGTTGTTGGCTGATGGCGTAGTCGAATTCGTCGGCCAGCCGGTGATCGCCGTCGCAGCCGATAGCCTCGAAACCGCTCGCAAGGCGGCCATGGCGGCGATCATCGAATATGAAGATCTCGAGCCAGTGATCGACGTCGTCGACGCGCTGCGCAAGAAGCATTTCGTGCTCGACAGCCACACCCACAAGCGCGGCGACTCCTCTGGCGCGCTGGCTACCGCCCCGCGTCGCCTGCAGGGCAGCCTGCACATTGGCGGTCAGGAACATTTCTACCTGGAAACGCAGGTGTCTTCGGTAATGCCCACCGAAGATGGCGGCATGATCGTTTACACCTCGACGCAGAACCCCACCGAGGTACAAAAGCTGGTCTCCGAAGTGCTGGGCGTCTCGATGAACAAGATCGTCATCGACATGCGCCGCATGGGCGGTGGCTTCGGTGGCAAGGAAACCCAGGCCGCGGGTCCGGCGTGCATGTGTGCGGTAATCGCGCACCTCACCGGTCGGCCGACCAAGATGCGTCTGCCACGCATGGAAGATATGACGATGACCGGCAAGCGCCATCCGTTCTACGTCGAATACGACGTGGGCTTCGATGACGACGGCCTGCTGCACGGCATCGAGATCGATCTGGCTGGCAACTGCGGTTACTCGCCGGACCTCTCCGGCTCCATCGTCGACCGCGCCATGTTCCACTCCGACAACGCTTACTACCTGGGCGACGCCACCATCAATGGCCATCGCTGCAAGACCAACCTCGCCTCTAACACGGCGTATCGTGGTTTCGGTGGCCCACAGGGCATGGTCGCCATCGAGGAAATCATGGATGCCGTGGCGCGTGAGCTGGGCAAGGACCCGCTGGACGTGCGCAAGCGCAACTATTACGGCAAGACCGAGCGCAACGTCACGCCTTACTACCAGACCGTCGAGCACAACATGCTCGAGGAAATGACCGCCGAGCTCGAGGCCAGCAGCGAATATGCCAAGCGTCGAGAGGAAATTCGCGCGTTCAACGCCAAGAGTCCAGTCCTGAAGAAGGGCCTGTCCCTGACCCCGGTGAAGTTCGGCATCAGCTTCACCGCCAGCTTCCTCAACCAGGCCGGCGCGCTGGTGCACGTCTACACCGACGGCAGCATCCACCTGAACCACGGCGGCACCGAGATGGGCCAAGGTCTGAACATCAAGGTCGCGCAGGTTGTGGCCGAGGTGTTCCAGGTCGACGTCGAACGGATTCAGATCACGGCAACCAACACTGACAAGGTGCCGAACACCTCGCCGACCGCTGCATCTTCCGGCGCCGACCTCAACGGCAAGGCCGCGCAGAACGCCGCGCAGACCATCAAGCAACGACTGATCGACTTCGCCGCTCGGCATTACCAGGTCACGGAAGAAGACGTGGAATTCAAGAACGGCCAGGTGCGCGTTCGCGACGAGTACGTATCGTTCGATGAGCTGATCCAGCAGGCCTATTTCGGCCAGGTGTCGCTGTCGTCCACCGGCTTCTATCGCACGCCGAAGATCTACTACGACCGCAGCCTGGCGCGCGGCCGCCCGTTCTACTACTTCGCCTACGGCGCAGCGTGCTCGGAGGTGATCGTCGACACCCTGACCGGCGAATACAAGATGCTGCGCAGTGACATCCTGCACGACGTCGGCGCCTCGCTCAACCCGGCCATCGACATCGGCCAGGTGGAAGGTGGCTTCGTCCAGGGCATGGGCTGGCTGACCATGGAAGAGCTGGTCTGGAACGACAAAGGCAAACTGATGACCAGCGGTCCGGCGAGCTACAAGGTGCCGGCCGTGGCGGACATGCCGCTGGATCTGCGGGTCAAGCTGGTGGAGAACCGCAAGAATCCCGAGGACACGGTGTTCCACTCCAAGGCTGTCGGTGAACCGCCGTTCATGCTCGGCATTTCCGTTTGGTGTGCGATCAAGGACGCCGTAGCCAGTCTGGCTGATTACAAGGCGCAGCCGAAAATCGACGCGCCGGCCACGCCGGAGCGGGTGCTGTGGGGCGTGGAGCAGATGCGCAAGTTGAAGCGGACCGCTAATGCAGTCGCAACAACGGATACCACGCCAGCCTGACGTAGGGTGGACAACGCTTTGCTTGTCCACCTTTAGTGCAACTTGATCGTTTCGGTGGAAGACGCTTCGCGGTCTTCTGCCGACGAAGGACAGAACCATGAGTAACACTGCCTGGATCGAAGCACTCGCCGACCTACAGCAAAAAGGCGAACCTTGCGTACTGGTGACCATCATCGAGGAGCGCGGGTCGACGCCTCGCAACGCCGGTTCGAAGATGGTCGTCAGCCGTGAGCGTCTGTACGACACCATTGGCGGTGGCCATCTTGAGTACAAGGCGCAGCAGATCGCCTGCGAGATGCTGGAAAACCGCAGCCGCGACACTCGCCTGGAGCGCTTCTCCCTGGGCGCGAGCCTGGGCCAATGTTGCGGCGGTGCGACGGTGCTGCTGTTCGAACCCATGGGCCAGCCGCAGGCACATATCGCCGTATTCGGCGCCGGCCATGTCGGGCGTGCCCTGGTTCCGCTGCTCGCCAGCTTGCCGTGCAAGGTACGCTGGATCGACTCGCGTGAAAGCGAGTTTCCGGCGCAGATCCCTACGGGCGTGGAAAAGGTCGTCAATGACGAAGTTGTGGACGAGGTAGAAAACATGCCTGCCGGCAGCTACTTCATCGTCATGACCCATAACCACCAGCTCGACCTGGAGCTGACCGCCGCTATCCTCGAGCGCAATGACTTCACCTACTACGGCCTGATCGGCTCGAAGAGCAAGCGCGCCAAGTTCGAACACCGTCTGCGCGATCGCGGCTTCCAGCCCGACACCGTGCAGCGCATGCGCTGCCCGATGGGCATCGCCGATGTGAAGGGCAAGCTGCCGATCGAGATCGCTGTGTCGATCGCTGGAGAAGTGATCGCCACCTACAACGCCAATTTCGGTGAGAAGACCCAAGACGGCGAAAAGCCGGTGCCCATGCTGGTTCCCGCTTCGCGTCGCGCACAACACGACTGAAGCCTTGCCATGCCTGCGCTACGCGTTTCCCATCAGCGCAAGCGCCAGGGTCTGTCCGAGTGGAAGTGCACGTCCACGTCCGCCTGCCATCCGAATTCTTCATAGACGATTTTGAGAACCACCATGTCCCAAGCTAAAGCCTACCGTGCCGCCCTGCTCCACTGCCTTGCCGACCCGAGCCAGGTGAGTGTCGAGCAATCCTACGAATACTTCGAAGATGGTTTGCTGGTTGTCGAGGACGGCAAGATTGCACACATCGGTAATGCCACCGACCTGCTGCAAACGCTACCGGCCGGCACCGAGGTGATCGAGTACAAGAATGCCCTGATTACTCCGGGCTTCGTCGACACCCATATCCATTACCCGCAGACCGGCATGATCGCCTCCTATGGGGAACAGCTGCTGGACTGGCTCAACACCTACACCTTCCCTACCGAACGCGCATTCAGCGACAAGGCTCATGCCAGTGAAGTCGCCGAGGTGTTCCTGCGCGAACTGCTACGCAACGGCACCACCACCGCACTGGTGTTCGGCAGTGTCCACAAGGAATCGGTGGATGCGTTTTTCGAGCAGGCGGAAAAGCTCGATCTGCGGATGATCGCCGGCAAGGTGCTGATGGATCGCAACGCGCCGGACTATCTCACCGACACCGCCGATTCCGGCTACGCCGACAGCAAAGAACTGATCGAGCGCTGGCACGGTAAGGGCCGCCTGCACTACGCCGTCACACCGCGCTTTGCGCCGACCAGCACGCCGGAGCAACTGGCGCTGGCCGGTAAACTGTACAAGGAGTACCCGGATCTTTACATGCACACCCACCTGTCCGAGAACCGCAAGGAAATCGAATGGGTCCGTGAGCTTTTCCCTGAGCAGAATGGCTACCTGGACGTTTACGACCATCACGGCCTGATTGGCGCGCGCTCGGTATTCGCCCATGGCGTTCACCTGTGCGACGACGAATGCAAGCGTCTGGGCGAAACCGGTTCGGCGGTCGCCTTTTGCCCGACATCCAATTTGTTCCTGGGCAGCGGCCTATTCGACTTGGAGAATGTTGAAGGCCACGGCGTGCGCGTCGGCCTGGGCACCGACGTGGGTGCTGGCACCAGCTTCTCCCAGCTGCAGTCGCTGAACGAGGCCTACAAGGTCATGCAACTGCAAGGCAAGAAGCTGGACCCGTTCAAATCCATTTATCTCGCAACGTTGGGCGGTGCGCGCGCCCTTTATCTGGACGACCGGATCGGCAACCTGCAGCCAGGCAAAGATGCGGATTTCATCGTGATCGATTACAAAGCCACGCCGCTAATCGACTACCGCCTGAAACAAGCAAATAGCCTCGAAGAACGGCTGTTCGCCCTGATGATGCTCGGCGACGACCGTGCAGTGAAGGAAACCTTCGCCGCCGGCCGCTCGGTACACCGCAAAGCCGACTAAGGCTTCAGCGCCGCCATCAGCGTGTCGAGGTTGTGCTCGAACATGCCAAGGTAAGTGCTGGCCGGTCCCTTGCTGGCCAGCGCATCTGAATACAAGGTACCGCCAACGGTGGCGCCAGCTTCATCGGCGATCTGTTCGATCAGCCGCGGGTCGCGAATGTTCTCCACGAACACAGCCCGCACACCGTCGCTGCGTAGCTGACGAATCAATGCCGCCACCTCAGCTGCAGATGGTTCGTCATGGGTGGATAGCCCTTGCGGCGCGATGAACTGGAGCTGCCAGGCCTGCCCCAAGTAACCGAAAGCATCATGGCTGGTCACCACCTTGCGCTGGCTGGCCGGTAAACCGGCTATGCGGGCGTCGGCCCTCTTGAGTAACGCATGCAGGCGGCCCAGATAGTCGTCGCGACGCGTTTCATATTCTTCACGATGGTCGGGATCGAGCTGCACGAGCGCCTTGCTGATGTTGCGTACGTAGATCTCGGCATTGTTCAAGCTCTGCCAGGCGTGTGGATCCGGTACCCGTTCGCCGTCCTCCTCAAGCATCAACGGAACGACTCCCGCGCTGGCATTGATGCGCTTGCCTGCGGGCTCGCTGCTGGCAAGCAGGCGCTCGAGCCAGGGCTCGAAGCCCAGGCCATTGGCGACGATCAGATCCGCACGTAACAGGGCCTTGGCATCATCCGGGCTGGGCTCGTAGACGTGAGCATCGGCGTCCGCCTCGACCAGGTTGGTCAGTTCAATGCGCTCACCACCGATTTCACGGGTCAGATCTCCGAGGATGCTGAAGCTGGTAACTACCTTGAGCCGCTCGGCCGCTTGCAGTGAGAACGGGAGCCACAGGGCCAGCGCGAAAAGCAGGTAACGCATGATGAACACCTCAAACGGTCATGGTAAAGAGGTCGAGCGCAGCAGGCCGTGGACCGGTCCCGCGACCACCGAGAACAGATAGAACGTGCCCGCCAGCAGCACGATGCACGGCCCGCTGGGCAGGCTGACGTAGAACGACAGCAGCAGCCCCAGCCACACGCAGACCGCGCCGAAAAAGGCCGCAAGCGGCAAGAGAACGATGAGACGTCGACTCCAGAAGCGCGCCGCAGCAGCGGGCAGCATCATCAACCCGACCACCATCAGCGCGCCGATGGCCTGAAACCCGATCACCAGGTTGAGTACCACCAGCGTCAGGAACGCGGCATGCGCCAATGGCCCGAAACGACTGATGCTACGTAGGAACAACGGATCCAGGCTGTCCAGCGCCAGGGCTCGGTAGGTCAGCGCGAGCACGGACAGACTGACCGCCGACGTGCCGAGCATGCCGGCCAACGTGTTCGTATCGACGGCCAGTGCCGAGCCGAACAACAAATGCAGCAGATCGAGCTTGCGCCCCGCCAATCCGAGCAGCAGCACGCCGCTGGCGAGCGA